>JBEKYJ010000006.1:0-41452 GCA_049511095.1 Verrucomicrobiia bacterium | reverse complement strand
CTCAGAGGGGGGGGCGAAATGGGGGTGGATTCGGGAAGCAGTTCGATCGTGGAACTCAGCCAGGCGCAACTCAGCAAGACCGAAGCCGATTTGGCCGACCATGGGCTCTTCGCACTGGTTCCCCATGCTCGGGGTGAAGACGGCGGCGTATCTGCTTGCCGTTTCGTTCGAAGATGGCATAGTTAACTTCGGACGCGGCGGAACGGTACAGGGTGTTTCCGACGCGGTTCAACGCCTGTTGCCGACTGCTTTGTCTGGCGGCGGGCAAAGTGGTTGGTGAACAGCGGCCCGGTTTGACGTCATAAACACATTGCGGCGCCTGTAGCTCAGTTGGATAGAGCATCGGATTTCTAATCCGGCGGTCGCGTGTTCGAATCACGCCAGGCGCGCCAGTTTTTTGAGTAACGGCATGAACAATCGAATCAATTGGCAGTTTCTTTCACCGGCAGTCAAACGCGCCGCCGCAGTGAGCGGTGCGGCGATGGTGCTCTTCTCGGGTTGTCTGGGGAGCGGCACGGTCGCCCCCGCACGAACGGCAGCCACGCCGCGCACCGCGCGTCTCGAACCATCTCCCGCGCAATTGGGGGCTGCAACGGCCAGAATTGTGTCGGTGAATCCAGACCTCGGTTTCGTGGTGATCGATTTCGCGTCGCGGACGGTTCCGACGCCGGGAACACAGGTCAGTGTTTACCGGGGCGACAAGCGGGTCGGGGCGGTGCGGATTACCGAACCGGTGCACACGCCGCTGGCAACCGCGGACGTGATTGAGGGCGAAATACGCCTGGGTGATGAAGCGCGTTAGGAGAGGCTGAATGCTTGCGGTTGCCGAGGCGAAGGAAGTCATCCTGTCGGCAGTGAGGACGCGCCCGGCGCGCGCCGTCCCACTGGCGGAAGCGTTGGATTGTGTGCTCGCGCAGGACGTGACGTCCCCGGTCGATCTGCCGCTGTGGGACAACAGCGCCGTGGATGGTTACGCCGTGCGGGCCTCCGACGTGGCCGACGCCAGCGAGAATAATCCGATTCATCTGCGCGTGATCGCCAAGGTTTCCGCGGGCACGGCGGCACATGTCGGATTGGAACCACAGGCGTGTGCGCGCATTTTCACTGGCGCGCCGATTCCCGCGGGCGCGGATGCGGTGGTGATGCAGGAGGACACGCACCCCCACCATGAAGGCTACATCGCCGTCGTGGAATCCGTGGAGGCGGGCGAGAACATCCGCCGCGCCGGCGATGACGTGACGAAGAATGAAGTGGTGCTGCGCGCGGGAAGGTTGCTTGGGCCGTCGCAGTTGGGAATGGCGGCGGCGGTGGGAGTGGCGCAACTCGTGGTGTATCCGTGTCCGCGCGTGGGCGTGCTGGTAACAGGCGCGGAGATTGTCGAACCGGGGCGACCACTGCGCGAAGGCCAGATCCACGATTCGAACAGCTACGCACTGTGCGCGTTCGTGAAGAAGGCGGGGTGCGAACCGGTCGACCTCGGCATTGCTGACGACACCCGCGAGGATTTGCACGAGAAGATCGACTACGGGTTGAGTGAGTGCGACGCGGTGATTACGGTTGGCGGCGTGTCCGTCGGCGAATACGACTTGGTGAAGAATGTGCTGGCGGAACTGGGTTGCGAGCAGAACTTGTGGAAGATTGCGATGCGGCCCGGCAAGCCGTTCGTGTTTGGCGCACGCGCCGAGAAGCTGGTATTCGGGTTGCCGGGCAATCCGGTCAGCGCTGCGGTGACGTTTCTGGTGTTGGTCCGTCCGGCGCTGCTCAAGATGCGGGGGCTGACGGAGATCGAATTGCCCAGCCTATCCGCGGAAACGGCGGAGGATTTTGTGAACAGCGGAGACCGCCTGCACTATATGAGGGCACAATTACAGCGGGACGGGGAGAAATGGCTGGTCCGACCGATGCCGCGCCAGGGTTCCCACGTGATTTCCTCGATCGCGAATGCGAATTGCCTCGTGGAAGTCTCCGAGGCGACAACCATCCCGCGCGGGCATTTGGCAAAGGTGATCCGTCTTTCCGGGGGCGAATGATTGCCATGCGCGACGCCGCCCACGTGCTGGACCATCCTCTGGCGCAAAGTTTCCTGACCGACGTCCGCGACAAGAATTCCGACCGTGCCATCGTTCGCAACCGCATTCGCGCGTTGTCGGTGCTCCTTTTTTACGAAGCGACGCGCGATTTGCCGCAGGAGCCGATGACGGTGACAACGCCGCTGGCGGATACGACGGGCGCGCATGTCGGCGCGAGCGTCGGGCTGGTGCCGATCCTGCGCGCGGGCTTGGGGATGGTGGATGGGATTCTGGAGTTTCTGCCCGAAGCGCGTGTGTATCACCTCGGTTTGTTCCGTGACGAGAAGACGCTGGAGCCGGTCGAGTACTACAGCCGGTTTTCCGAACACCAGCCCGTAGACATCGCGTTCGTGCTCGACCCGATGCTGGCCACGGGCGGTTCCGCGTGCGTGGCGGTCGCGCGGCTCAAGAAATGGGGCGTCAAGAAGATCAACTACCTCGGCTTGTTCGCCGCGCCGGAAGGCATCCGCAAACTCTCCGAAGCGCATCGCGACGTGGAGATTTACCTCGGCACCATCGACGACCACCTCAACGGCCGCGGCTACATCGTCCCCGGCATGGGTGACGCCGGCGACCGCCAGTTCAGCGGGAAATAGTATCGGCCGGGGCTCCGAGAGGGTGTTACGCTCTCACGAATCTGGCATGGGGCATCACGACGAAATGGAAATTCCAACACTCGACATCAACGACTATTGACAACGGCGGGCGGAGGGAAGTTAAATCCCACCGGCGGCGAGACGGAAGGAAGATGAGTTCGCAACATTACCTTGACGACAACTCCCGGTCCATCGGGCGCACCCCGTTGGTGGAGCTGAATCGCATCACAGACAGCGCGAAGGCGACGGTGCTGGGCAAGACTATCGTCACCATTCTCCCCGACGCGGGCGAGCGGTATCTGTCCACTGTGCTGTTTCAGGATTGGGCGTAACAGGAAAAGGAGACAACGAACATGTCTGACAACACCCCCACATATAAACTCGGGACCCTAGCGCTACACGCCGGTCAGGTGCCGGACCCCACCACCACCGCCCGCGCCGTGCCGATCTACTCGACGACGAGCTACGTGTTCCATAGCACGGAGCACGCGGCGAATCTGTTCGGCTTGCGCGAATTCGGCAACATCTACACCCGCCTGATGAACCCCACGACCGACGTCCTCGAAAAGCGCCTGGCGGCGCTGGACGGCGGCGCGGCGGGATTGGCCTTCGCCAGCGGTCAGGCAGCCATCACGGCGTCTCTGCTGACGATCGTGCACGCGGGACAGAACTTCATCTCCGCCAACAGCCTGTACGGGGGAACGTGGACATTGTTCACACAAACGTTCTCGAAGCTCGGCATCGAGGTGCGGTTCTTCGATCCGGCCAAACCCGAGACCATCAGCAAGCTGGTGGACAAGAACACCCGCGCCATATACATCGAGACGCCCGGCAACCCGAAGAATGACGTGCCGGACTACCGCAAAATCACCGATATCGCCCACGGCCACGGTTTGCCGACGATCATCGACAACACGGCGCTGACGGCGGCCTTATTCCGGCCGATTGAACACGGTTTCGACATCGTCGTGTATTCCACGACGAAGTTCATCGGTGGCCACGGTGTGCACATCGGTGGCGCGATTGTGGACAGCGGGAGATTCCTCTGGGCCAAGGAGCCAAAGAAGTGGCCGGAATTCACCGCGCCTGATCCTGCCTACCACGGCATCGTCTTCGAGGAGGCATTGCGGCCGATTGGCAACATCGCCTACATCATCTACATTCGCACCCACTGGCTGCGCGACACGGGCGCAGCCCAGAGTCCGTGGGGGTCGTTCCTGACGCTGCTGGGATTGGAGACTCTGCATTTGCGTCTGGAGCGTCATTCGAAGAACGCCTTGGCCGTGGCGGAATTCCTGTCGAAGCATCCCGCGGTGTTGTGGGTGAATTATCCCGGTCTGCCCAATCACCCGGACCGTGCCAACGTGAAGAGATATTTGTCTGACGGCCAAGGCGGCATCGTCGGATTTGGCATCAAGGGCGGCAAGGAAGCGGGCGTCAAGCTGATCAACAGCGTCAAGCTGTTCAGCCATCTGGCGAACATTGGCGACGCGAAGTCGTTGATCATCCACCCGGCGACGACGACGCACTCGCAGCTCACGCCGGAGGAGCAGGCTCAAACAGGTGTGACGCCCGAGTTCGTCCGGTTGTCGGTGGGCATCGAGGACGTTCGCGACATTATCGCCGACCTTGACCAGGCGCTGAAGGCATCGCAAACATAGAGAGAGCACCTGATGGGCGAAGGCCTTTTCGAGAGCAGCGACAATATGCGACACGCCAAACCGTTGCGGTACGTGCAAACGGCCGCCTTTGACGGTGCGCTGAAGCTGGAGTTGGGCGGCGAGTTGCCGAGTGTCACGGTTGCGTATGAGACGTACGGGCGGCTCAATGCGGCCCGCGACAACGCCGTGCTCGTCTGCCACGCGATCAGCGGCGACTCGCACGTGGCCCAGCACAACGCTGAGGATGACCCCGGTTGGTGGGACGTCGTGGTCGGCCCGGGTAAACCGATCGACACGGACCACCTGTTCGTCATCTGCCCGAACTTGCTCGGTGGCTGCCGGGGCTCCACCGGTCCCGGCAGCCTCAACCCCGCGACGGGCGAACCGTATGGTCGCGATTTCCCAACCATCACCATTGGCGACATGGTCGAAGTGCAACGCCGTCTTCTCGATCATCTCGGTGTGGAAACGCTGCGGGCGGTCGTTGGCGGTTCGATAGGCGGACATCAGGCCCTCACATGGGCGACGCGTTTCCCCGATCGCGTGCGGAACGTGCTGGCGCTGGCGACATCGCCGCGGCTGACCAACCAGGCGTTGGCCTTCGACGTGGTGGGACGCAATGCGATCCGCCGGGACCCGCATTATCTCGGCGGGCGGTACTACGGGGAGAAACACGGGCCGGAAGTCGGCCTGGCGATTGCCCGGATGATCGGCCACATCACCTACTTGTCGCGCGAGGCGATGCGGCAGAAATTCGGGGCGAATCGGCTGCAACCGCGGGACGAGGCCATCGAGTTTGAAAAGACGTTCTCGGTCGGTTCGTACCTTGGGCACCAGGGCCAGAAATTCGTCGAGCGCTTCGACGCCAACAGTTACATCGCGCTGTCGACGGCGATGGATCTGTTCGATCTCGGCGGGACGCCGGCGGAATTGGCCGCCGCCTTCCGCGACACCCGGAGCCATTGGCTGGTGATCAGCTTCTCCAGCGACTGGCTGTTTCCGCCCGACCAATCCCGCGACATCGTCAGCGCCCTCATCGCCAACAATGCGCCGGTGAGCTACTGCAACGTTCAGAGCGATTGCGGCCATGACGCGTTTCTGTTGCCGGACGAGATCGCCAGCTACGGCGAACTGATCCGCTCATTTCTCGGCGACATCGACACACGTCCACCGCAGACGGTCACGAACGGCGGCGGACCGGAAGACAGGTTCAACCCGACGAGCATTTTCCATCGACGGCGCATCGACTACGAGCGGATTGTCGAATTGATCGCCGAGGGCGCGAGCGTGCTCGATTTGGGTTGCGGGCGGGGCGGCTTGCTCACGCGTCTTGCCCAGCGTGAGCATCCGCACCTCGTCGGAGTTGAACTCGACGAGCAGGCCGTTGTCGCCTGCGTGCAGCGGGGACTGGATGTGGTCCAGGCGGATTTGAACAAGGGACTGCGAGCGTTTGCCGACCGGCAGTTTGACTGTGTCGTGCTGTCCCAAACATTGCAGGCGGTTCGCGATGTGGAAGGGGTTATCAGTGAGATGCTGCGGGTCGGTCAGACCGGCATCGTCAGTTTTCCGAACCTAGCCTTTGACCAGTTGCGACGGATTCTGGCTGAGGAGGGCCGGGCCCCGCGGGGCTACGGCTGGATTCGCGATCGGTGGTACAACACCCCGGATGTCCGGTTTCTTTCCATTTCCGACTTCGAGGAGTTCTGCCGCGAAAAATCCATCCGCATCCACCGCCGCATCGCGCTCAACACCGAAGACGGGTGCGAAATCTTCCATGATCCCAACCGCAACGCCGATCTAGCCATCTTTGTGATCAGCGGCTCGAATGCGGCGGCATAGCCGCAAGATCATGCCCCGAATTTATCCAGCCGTTTGGCGTTGGCCTGCATATAACGGATCAAGTACTTCGCATCGAACACGCCGAGCGAGCCCAGGTTGGCGCAACGTTCGGTGAAGCGATCCTGGCCGTCCCAGCCGGCAATCTCGCTGCAGATCATCACGGGCTGCGGGTGCCACGAGTGGCCTTTGACGGGCACGGGCGTACTGTGGTCGCCCGTGACTGCCAGAACATCCACCTCAGGCAGAAGTTGACCGAGGGCGGCGTCGGCTTCCTCGATGGCTTTGACCTTCGCATCGAAGTTCCCATCCTCGCCGGCCATGTCGGTGCCCTTCACGTGGACGAAGACGAAGTCGTAAGCTTTGAGGGCGTCAATCGCCGCCTCGAACTCCTGTTGCACAGTCGTTGAACCCTCCACCTTCTTCATGCCGACGAGTTGGGCGAGGCCTTTGTACATCGGATAGATGGCAATCGCCGCGGCCTTGAGTCCGTAGCGTTCCGTGAAGAGCGGAATCTTCGGCTGGTGCGCGATGCCGCGGAGCAGGAAGCCGTTGGCGGGCTTGCAGTCCTTCAACAACGGCAGTGCCTGCCTGTAAAACGCCGCGATCACCTTCGCCGTCTTCGCCGCTTTTGCGGATTTGGCTGGCGGCTTGACGGTGGCGATGGGCAGGCCTTCGCGATGCGGGTCGCTGTCGCTGAGCGGGCCTTCGAGACCTTTCCCGCGGAACACCACGACGAAACGATGACCTTTACCGGCCCTGATGATGACTTCAACGTCGCCGATCTTCTTGATTTTGCCGGCGAGCAGCGCGCACTGCGCCTCACAGACTTTGGTGTCGATGCGTCCCGCGCGGCGGTCGGTCACGATGCCTTTCGCGTTGAGGGAACAGAAATTCGCGCGCGCGGCGACGTCGCCATGCTTGAGGTCGATGCCGAGCCCGATCGCCTCGATGACGCCGCGACCGACTTCGTATTCGAGCGGATCATAGCCGAACAGGCCGAGGTGCCCGGGCCCACTACCTGGCGTAATCCCGGGGGCGACTGGGATCATGCGCCCCAGTGCCGAACGTTTGGCCAGCATGTCGAGATTTGGGGTACGGGCGGCTTCGAGGGGCGTGCGGAATCCGGTTGATTGCGTGGCAATGTCGCCGAGTCCGTCCAGAACCACGAGTGCGAGCTTGGAATCGTTGGGAATCCGCAACGTATTATAGACCCGATCTGCGTTCATTATAATTCCTTGGATTTTCGCTTGAAAAGGCGTTTGTTTCGCGTCATGTTGACACACGCACGCTGGCCTTGTCAAAGACGAAAGCATTTCAAATGTGACGTAGTTGCACAACGCGCTCAATCTGAAACCGAGTGAAAACTTCTTTTCTCGATAAACTGATCGGTCGCATCGGTCGGGTTGATTCCCAGAGCCTGCAGGGCGTCGTGCTCAAGCTCGCCCGCGAGAAGGGTTTTCTTGAGACCCTCTTCAATACGATCCAGGAAGGCGTGATCGTCACGGATGCCGATGGCCGCATTACGTATCTCAATGCCGCCGCGGGCCAGCTTCTCGGCATCGACCCCGAGCGCGCCGTGGGGGAGCCGATTTCGCGTCATCTCCGCGATCTCGACTGGCAGAAAATCTGGTCGGCGGACAAGGACGAATGGCGGAAGGTTTTCACGCATGAGCTTGAAGTGTTCTATCCGCAACAGCGCTTTATCAGTTTCTACATTGTGCCCGTGGCCGACGAACAGAACTCGGTGGTGACCGGTATGGCGATCATCTTGCGGGACGTGACGGAAACGCGCCAGCGTGCCGAGAGCACGATCGAGTCCGAGAAGCTTTCGGCGATTACGTTGCTGGCCGCGGCCGTCGCGCACGAAATCGGCAACCCGCTGAACTCGCTCCATATTCATCTCCAACTCATGGAACGGGAGCTGAAACGGCTCCCGGTTGCGCAGGCGGAACAGGTCCGGGAAGATTTGCGTGTGGCCCGCGACGAGATTGCCCGCCTCGACCAAATCATCAATCAATTCCTGCGTGCCATTCGACCCACACAGCCGGAGTTGCAGCCGACCACGGTCAACGACGTGATTGCCGAGACGTTGGCGTTGATGAAGCAGGAGATCGGCGACCGCGACATTCTGGTCGAACAGGAATTGGCGGAAGGCATGCCGCGCCTTCTGCTGGATCGCGCCCAGCTCAAGCAGGCGTTCTACAATATCATCAAGAATGCGCTGCAGGCGATGCGCTCCGGCGGCATCCTGCGCATTCGTACGGAGGTGGACGACTCGCACGTGACCATCTCGTTTATCGACAGCGGCCACGGAATCGCCCCCGAGCAGATCGGACGACTGTTCGAGCCGTACTTCACGACCAAGCAGAATGGCACGGGCCTCGGACTGATGATCGTGCAGCGCATCGTGCGCGAGCACGGCGGCACCATTGAGGTGGAAAGCGACAAGGACCGCGGGACGACGTTCCGCATCAAACTGCCCATTCACGAGAAGCGGATGCGCTTGCTGGAGGCGCCACGCGACGAGCACGCCACCCAATGACGAAACAACCGACAATCCTGATCGTTGACGACGAACGAAACACCCGTGAGGGACTACAACGCGCGCTGCAGGACCGCTACAACGTGTTGCTGGCCGAAGACTCACAAAAAGCGGTGCAAACGCTCGAATCCACGTCCGTTGACGTGATGTTGACGGATCTGCGGATGCCCGGCGTTGATGGCATGGGTCTGTTGCGCCGCGGCATGTCCCTGACCAACCCGCCCGTGTGCATCATGATGACGGCGTACGGCTCGATCGAGAATGCCGTGCAGGCGATGCAGGCGGGCGCGTATCACTACGTGACCAAACCGGTGAACCTCGACGAGCTTGAGCTGGTCATCCAACGCGCACTCAACAGCCGCCGCATCGAGGTGGAAAATGTCAATCTTCACGAGCAGATCGACCGCAGGTACGGGCTGGAAAACATCATTGGCGAATCGCCGGCGATGCGCCAATTATTCGAGACCGTCCAACAGGTCGCCCCGAGCCGCGCGACGGTGCTGATCACGGGGGAGACCGGAACCGGTAAAGAACTCATCGCCAAGGCCATCCACAATCTCAGTCCGCGCAAGAACGGGGCGTTCATTCCGGTCCATGCGGCAGCCTTGCCAAGCACGCTGCTGGAGAGCGAACTCTTCGGTCACGAAAAAGGCGCGTTTACCGGTGCCGTCGAGCGGCGGATTGGGCGATTTGAGCTGGCGGACGGGGGAACTCTGTTCCTCGACGAGGTGAGCGAACTGGAGCCGTCGATACAGGTCAAGCTGCTGCGAGTGCTTGAGGAGCGGGCATTTGAGCGGGTGGGCGGCGCCAAGACGCTGCAGGTTGACGTCCGGCTGGTAGCGGCGACAAACAAGGATCTAAAAAAGCTGGTTTCCGAGGGCAAGTTCCGCGATGATTTGTTCTATCGGCTCAGCGTCGTAACGATTGATTTGCCACCGTTGCGGGAGCGGCGGGACGATATTCCGCTCTTGGTCAAGGCGTTCCTTGATGAATTTGGCCGCGAGAATAGCAAGCAGGTACGCGAGCTGACGCCGGAAGCGTTGAATGTGCTTTTGGCGTACGACTGGCCCGGCAACGTACGGGAGTTGCGAAACGCCATCGAGCAAATGGTCGTATTGGCGCGCGCCGAACGGTTGACGGTGCGCGACATGCCGGCGGCAATCCGCGGGAGCGCGGACCTGACCAAGATCAACGTCGTGCGCGCAGGGATGACCGTCGAAGAGGCGGAGCGGCAATTGATTGTGCAGGCATTGAAGGAGACCAATGGCAATCGCACGAAAGCGGCGCAAAAAATCGGCATCAGCCGCCGCACACTGCATCGGAAATTGAAGGAGTTCGGACTCGAGAATCTGTAGTGCAGACGGACAGACGACAGGAGCACACACATGGGACGAGCGACGAGAACACCAGAGACAAACGTCCAAACGACAGTCTATGAAATTGAAATGGGCCCCGGCAAGAGAATCATCCAGTGGGGACTATTGGTCCTGCTGGCGGGGGCGATGAGTCTCATCTATACGGCGGGACAATTTCGCGGCCTCAACAAACGTGAGTCCATGGACATGGCGCAAGTGGCGCGAAACGTCGCGCACCACGAAGGGTTCACAACATACCTGATCCGCCCGCTCAGCCTCTGGAAACTTGAGCGGCACGGCTGGGCAAAGAATGATCCGCGGCTTATCATGCGTCACCCGGACATCTACAATCCGCCGCTTTATCCGCTGGTGCTGGCAGGATTATTCAAGATGCTGCCGCCGAAGGCCTTCAAGTACGATGCAGGCGAGCATGTTTACTACCCCGAACGCTGGGTTATTGTGCCGTTCGACCAGCTTTGCCTCTTCGGGTGCGTGTTTCTGGTGTTTCTATGGGCGAAACGGCTTTTCGACCGGCGCGTGGCGATCACGGCGAGCATGTTGATGTTGTTCTCCGATACGCTGTGGTCATACAGTATCTCGGGGTTGCCCACGAACTTTCTGATGCTGTTGTTTCTCCTGGCAACGTATTGTCTGTTCATTGTCGACAGCCGCCTCAATCCGCCGCAGCCGGCGGAGGGAGAGGCGGCTGGTGTTGGCCCGGCGCGCGTGACGAGGTCGGTGGTGGCGCTGGTCATTAGCAGTGCGGTGTTGTTCGGGCTGTGTTTTCTGACACGGTATCTGACGGGGTTTTTCCTGATTCCGGTGGCGATCTACGTGGTGCGCATTTTCCGGCAGCGAGCCGCGGCGATGTGGGCGGGTGTCTACGTAGCGGTGTTCGTGGTGGTCATTACTCCGTGGTTGGTGCACAACTATCGGGTCTCGGGCAGCCCGCTGGGCATAGCCCAGTACGAGCTGGTTGACCGCACAGGATCGTTTCACGGGGAGGCCTTGCAGCGCTCGTACGCCCCGGATTTCAAAGATGCCTACTCGATCAAGGAGCTCGCCGTAAAATTCCTGACCAACGCCCGCACGAATCTGCTCAGCAACTTTCGATCCGTTGGCTCCGACTTCCTGGTGTTTTTCTTCGGAGTCGGTTTGATGTACGGTTTTCGTCGCCGCGACGTGTCGCGTCTGCGCGGGTTGACGCTCGGCGTGATTGGGCTGGCCATCATCGGCATGTCGCTGATCGGGTCCGACCCCGAACGCACCGGCCCCGATGTGAACGGCGGCAACCTGCTCGTACTATTGCTGCCGATCATTGCCATGTTCGGCACGGCGTTCTTTTATTTGTTGCTGGATCGCATTCCCTTTCGCATCAGACTGACACGGGGCGCAGTCATCGGTGTGTTCGTGGCCTTGAACGTCTCGCCGATGATTTTCACACTGTTGCCGCCGCGGGTCAGTGCGTTTCCCTATCCGCCGTACTTTTCGCCGACCACGCGCGCGGTCGCCGCGATGTTCGAACCCGACGCCCTGGCATGTAGTGACCTGCCCTGGGCGATAGCATGGGATGGAGAGCGCCGCGCCGTGTGGCTGCCGATGTCCGTGGACGAATTTGACCAGATCAACGATTTTGTCGCGCGGAAAGGGTTCCAGTACATGATGCTCACGCCCTATTTGGTCGACGAGAAACCACAGAGCGAGATCGCCAACGGTGAATTCAAGGGCTGGGCGGCATTCATGCGCGGCCAGCTTCCGTCGTCTTTCCCGCTCAGAGCCTACAGCCCGTTGCCGCCTGAGAACGAGCAGGTTCTTCTCGCCGACCGCATCCGCTGGGGAAAGAAGGCCGCAGAGGCTGAGGCTAACAACATGGCCCCCGAGTACGAAGCTTCGAAGTCCGCCGCAACTTCCGTCAAACCGACGAGTCAACCGCCGGCGTCGACCGGGGCCGGGGCCAAACACAAGTCGCCATAGGTCAGGAAGCCAGGCGGTCGTTTTGGGTGGATCGATGCGCGGGGTCCGCGTTCCATGGTTTTCACGGCAACCCGACCCCACGGGATTTCGCTTTCGCGCATGGGGTTACGCAGTTATATAATTATATAAATGGTGGCACACGCGAGTTTTGACGGAACATGAAGCCGGCAGCAGCATTTTCGATCGGGTTATGGGCGGGAGCGGCAGTCATCGCGGCAATCGGATTGTTTTACGTGCAGGGATCTGAACGGGCACGAAGCGGAACGACCTCGGCGGCGGATTCCGAACTGGCCGCCACGGCTGAAGAGATTCGCTCTTTGGAACAGGAAAACGCGCGGCTCAATGCGGAAGTCCAGCGCCTGAAGGAAACCGCATCCGTTCTCAAGAGTAATCTGGCAGAGAAAGTCACGCTGGAAAACAACCGCCGCATTCCCTTCGTGCCACTGCCAACCGCGGTGGAACCAATCCCTGCCGACGCCGCGTCCGAAAACTGGATTGACCGGGCCGTGGCCATCGCGGACGCGACCGCCTTGCCACAGTTGGAGAAGCTCGCATTGAGGAACAACCGTCGCGCGTTGGAGGCGGTAGCGCTGCTGGCGGATCGGGACCAGGCGGCAACGCTCACGCGGGTGTGGCGCTCGGGGTTGTTGACGATGCCCCGTCTGGTGGACGCGACGCGCTTCCTTGCCGCGACGATGGAGATCAATCCCGATGCCGAACAGCTGTTGCGCGGACTGGCCGCCGACCCCAACGCCGACGCACACGTGCTCTACGCCGCAGTGGACGGGCTTGCGAACCCGAATTTTCCGGTCAGTTTCGAACACGACGCGGCGGTTCCCGGGCCGCCACATTTCAAACCGGATTTCGCCGCGCGGATTCGGATGTTGGAGAGTCTGCGCCTGTCGTTCACCGACGCAGACCTGCGCAGCTACGTCGACCAAGTGCGGGCCGAACTGCAGACCCGCGGGGCGGAGTCGAACCCGACGGCGCCTTAGCGTGGCGCTCGCCGAATAAGGGATTGCGCGGGTGCGCGATGGTATGTCACCATTTGCCGCCGGTCCAGAAGACGTTCGGGGCCAGCAAGCAAGGAGGTTGGTGCAGGATACCGTGGCTATTTTCCGGCGTGTCATGTTGGCCCGTTCCGTGACCGGCATCGCGGCGATTGGAATTCTGAATTTGGTGGCGCGCAGGCTGTGAGCAAACGCATCCAAGGCCGGGTGGTGCTGGTCGTGATCGCGACGATCGGGGCGGGCCTCGGGCTGATGGCGATGCTGCGGATCCAGGAGGCGAAGGAGTTCAGCCAGCCGCACCAGATGCAGACGGATGGTGGCACAAACTATGTTGTCCAATTGACCGAGGCGGTTGTGGGCAAGGCCAAGACGGGCTGCGTATTGATCCTGTACCTGCGGCTGGAAAACCCCAATCCATTCGACGTGACGTTGGGCCGCAACTGGTTTATTCTCGTCAGTCACGACACGGATCATTACCGGCCATCGATAACGGGTACGCAGTCGGAATTGATCAAACTGCCCGCCAACGGTGTCTTAGACAGGGAGATGCTCAGTTTCACGGTGCCCGACGACGCGTTAGCGGGCAGCGTGGCGCTCATGGGGGGCCGGAGTTATATCGTCTTGGTGAAAGACAAGAAATCATTCGAGGTGCGTCTGCGGGACGGGGAATTCTGCTCGTTCCGCCGCCGCCGTTGGTAGGCGCCAAGGCGCCCGACGCTCATGTGGAAGAAGATCAAGTTCTACACGGTCAGCGCGATCATCGTCGCCCTGGGCGTCGCGTGTCTTTACCTGTATTATTTTGGACGCCGTGAGCCGGTCGTGCGTCGCGTGGTTGACGCGCCCGCCGTCGTGAAGGAAATCCAACGGTTGAGCGAACTGGTTACGGTCAAGTACAGCATCCAGAAAGTTGTTGGCCTCAAGGAAGAGAAGGTGCCGTTCGGTTCCGAGCAGGTGCTATTGATGGTGCAAGCCGACGTTCTGGGCGGTGTTGATCTGGCGGCCTTGAGCACGAACGACGTACAGATTGGAGCGAACAACGTCATCGCGGTCAAGCTTCCACCGCCGAAGGTCATGCATGTGTACGTGGACGAAAAACAAACGCGCGTGTGGGATCGCTCGAAGACGTGGTGGACACCGTGGGTGCCCTACAATCCCGAGTTGGAGCAGAAGGCGCGACTCGCCGCGCTGGAGGCCGTGCAGGCGGCCGCACTGGAGATGGGTATCCTCAGCAACGCGCAGGAGAACGCCGAGAAGACCGTCCGGGGATTCCTTCAGACCGTGGGCGTGGACTCGGTGCATTTCGAGAAGCTCGAGGGGGGAACCGCTCCTGCGCCGTAAAGGGACATTTCCGTGCGGGACAGGGCGCGCCGGTTGTTGTAACCTCTGGGCGGCAATCCGCGTCTTTTGCTAGAACAGGCGACGAACGAAAATCACGAATCGGGAGCCAACGATGGCGAGTGCGACCAAGAAGCGAAACTGGAAACGGGGGGTGATCATTGCGAGCGTGATCGTGCTGGCGGGGCTGGGGGTGTGGTACTTCAAGTTCCGCGGGGACAGTGCCCCGCAGTATCAAACGATTCTGGTTACGCGCGGCGATTTGACGCAGTTTGTCACCGCGACGGGCCAGCTCAATCCGGTCACGAACGTCCAGGTTGGCTGCCAGATTTCCGGGACGATTGACAAGTTGTACGCCGACTACAACACACCCGTCACGAATGGCCAACTCGTCGCCCGCCTTGACCCGGCCACCTATCAAGCCATTTTTCACCAGACCGAGGGCGATCAGGCGAACGCCGAGGCCGCCTTGGAGTTGGCGCTAGTCAATGCACGGCGTTCCAAAGAACTGTTTAACGCCAAACTCATTCCGCAATCCGACTACGATCAGGCCGTGGCCACCCTGCATCAAGCCGAGGCGACCGTGAAGGTGAAGAAGGCCGCGACCGAGAAAGCCGCGGTCGATTTGCAGCGGTGCACCATTTATTCCCCGGTCAACGGCATCATCATTTCGCGCAGCGTGGATGTCGGGCAAACCGTGGCCGCCAGCTTGAACGCGCCCACGCTGTTCGTCATCGCCAACGACCTCACCAAAATGCAGATCGACGCCAACGTTGCCGAGGCCGACGTCGGGGGAGTAGAGGAGGATCAGAATGTGGATTTCACGGTCGACGCGTTTCCGAATCGCACGTTTCACGGCCAGGTTGTGCAAGTGCGCAACTCACCGCTCACGGTACAAAACGTCGTTACCTATGACACGGTCATCGGGGTGAACAATTCCGATCTAAAACTCAAGCCTGGTATGACCGCCAACGTCTCGATTATCATTGCCGAACGCAGTAACGTTTTCCGCATCCCCAATGCGGCGCTACGCTTTCGTCCGCCGGAGGCCGCGACGAACGCAGCGCCCCGAGCGGCGGGGGCCGGTGGTGGCGCCGGTGCGGGCGCGCGCCCGGCTGGTTCCGGGGGTGGACGTCCCAAGGGGGACCGCCGTCCGGCGCGCACCATTTACGTTCTGAAGGACGACAAGTTGCAGCCGGTTCAGGTTAAAACCGGCATCACCGACGGCATCTACACCGAGGTGACGGACGGTCTGAGCGAGAACGACAAAGTCGTCACCTCCGCCACTTACAAACAAGGCGTCGGCGCATCCGCGCAGCCTGCCAGTCCGTTCGGCGGCATGCGGCGGTTTTAAGGAAGTGAGGAGTCGTGGCTGCGGTCATCAAACTGGATAATGTCCATAAGACCTATCACACCGGTGAAGTGGAGGTGCTCGCGGTGCGAGGTGTTTCTCTGGAGATTGCCCAGGGCGAGTTTGTGGCCATCATGGGCGCCAGCGGCTCGGGCAAGTCCACGATGATGAACATCATCGGTTGTCTCGACCGACCCACCGAAGGCCGATATTTGCTCGACGACGTCGACGTCTCGCATTTGGATCGCGATGAGTTGGCCGCCATCCGCAACAAGAAGCTGGGCTTTGTTTTTCAAGGTTTCAACTTGCTGTCACGCACGTCGGCGTTGGAGAATGTTGAACTGCCGATGTTGTACACTCATAACCACCTCACCTCCGCCGAGCAGCGCGAGCGCGCAATCCACGCGCTCCACGTTGTTGGTCTGGCGGACCGATCCGATCACCATCCCAATCAACTCTCCGGCGGCCAGCAACAGCGCGTCGCCATTGCCCGCGCGCTGGTCAACAGTCCTGCGGTGTTGCTCGCGGACGAGCCAACGGGTAATCTGGATACGCGCACCAGCGCGGAAGTCATGGGCGTGTTCCAGAAACTCAACGAGGAGGGCATCACCATCGTCATGGTGACTCACGAACTCGATATCGCTTCCTACACGAAGCGCAATGTCATCATGCGCGACGGCGTGGTCGTTCGCGATGCGCCTGTCCAACGCCGATTGATGGCCGACGCGGAACTTCGCCGGTTGCAGGAGGCCCATCAGGCCGTCAAACTTTCGACATGAGGATTGCCGCCACACTACGAATGGCGCTCCGCGCGCTGCGACGCAACAAAATGCGTTCGATGCTGACCGCCCTGGGTATCATCATTGGCGTCGGCGCGGTCATCGCG
This sequence comes from Verrucomicrobiia bacterium, assembly GCA_049511095.1. Lineage (GTDB taxonomy): Bacteria > Verrucomicrobiota > Verrucomicrobiia > Palsa-1439 > Palsa-1439 > Palsa-1439. The sequence continues at coordinate 24,834 of JBEKYJ010000006.1, read as the reverse complement.
ATGGTCGGGATCGGCAACGGCGCGAAATCACAGGTCGAGGCGCAGATCGCCAGCCTCGGGCAAAACGTCATCCTTGTTTTCTCCGGTAACTTTTCCAGCAGCGGCGCGCGCAGCGGCTGGGGCGGTGCCGGCACGATGACGGTCGAAGACTCGGAGGCCGTCGCCCGCGAGGTGCCGGGGGTGCTCGCGGTCAGCCCCGAAGTTCGAGATCGCCAGCAGGTGCTCGCGAATGGCCTGAACTGGAACACACAGATTCTCGGCGAAGGCCCCGAGTACCTGGATATTCGTGACTGGCCGCTCGGAAGCGGCGCGATGTTCACCGAGCAGGATGTGCGCGGCACGGCCAAGGTTTGTATCATCGGCAAGACCATCGTCAACCAACTTTTCCCGAATGAGGACCCGGTGGGAAAGATCGTGATCATCCGCAACATCCCCTTCAAGATTCTTGGGGTGCTGACCCCCAAGGGGCTGTCGGTCATGAATACCGACCAGGACGATGTGATCATCATTCCCTATACGAGCGAAATGAAGCGCGTCTCCAAGCGCACCAACGTCAACTCGATCATTGTGCAATCCGCATCACCCAAGGATTCGGAAAAGGTGCAGCGGGACATTGCCGACTTGCTCCGCCAACGGCACCGCCTCGGCCAGGGCCGCGACGACGACTTTACGATCCGTGGCCAACAGGAAATCGCCGACGCGGCGACCGCGACGACGCGGGTGATGACGGTGTTGCTGAGCGCCATTGCCAGTGTGTCGCTCATCGTCGGCGGCATCGGCATCATGAACATCATGCTTGTCAGCGTCACCGAACGCACGCGCGAGATCGGCATTCGCATGGCGGTCGGCGCCCACGGTCGCGACATCCTGCTGCAGTTTCTCATCGAGGCGATCACGCTGAGTTCGTTCGGCGGCCTGATCGGGATCCTGGGTGGGATCGGCTCGGCGAAGTTGCTGTCCGTGATGGCGGGCTGGCCCACGATGATTTCGATCAGTTCGGTGGTAATGGCGTTTCTGTTCAGCGCCGCGGTGGGGGTGTTTTTTGGGTTTTACCCGGCGCGAAAAGCTTCTCGTCTCGACCCGATTGACGCGCTACGCTATGAATGAATCCATGAATCCGTTATTTTCTTCGACACGATTGCGAGATCTTCTTGCCGCCCTTACGATGCTGTTGGCGGCGTCGGCTGCGCACGCGGCTGGCGACGTGACCAATCAGGTGAAATCGCTGACGCTGCGCGAGTGCGTCGAGCGGGCGCTGGAAAACAATCTCGAGATCAAATCTCAACGCATCAACCCGACCATCGGAACCTGGGGCGTCATCGGCGCGCAGGGAGCATACGATCCCATACTGTCGGGAGGCGTCAATTATAATGACTCCGTTACGCCGGAGAACCCGGGGACGCCCCTGAAGGAGCAGACGTTGACCCCGAACCTCGGCCTCAGCGGGAAACTGCCGACCGGCGCGACGTACGATTTCTCGGCGAACGACACGCGCCTCTCCGGCAATACGATCACCACCAACGCGTTTCTCTACACCGGCCAGGCCGGCGTCAGCGCGACGCAGCCGCTTCTCAAGAATTTCGGATTTGGGGTCAACGCCGCGACCATCCGCATCGCGCGCGAGAACAAATCGATCGCCGTGCAGAATTTCGTCCAGTTCGTCATGAGCAAGATCAGCGCGGTCAGCACCGCCTACTATGAGTTGATTTTCAGCATCGAAAACCACAAGACCGCGGTCGAAAATCGCGAACTGGCCCAGGAATTACTCGACCAGAACCGCAAGCGCGAGCAGGTCGGCACGATGTCGCCGCTGGACGTGATCCAGGCTGAAGCGGGCGTTGCCGAGAGCGAACAGAATGTCATTCTCACGGCGCGCACGATCAAGGACAACGAAAACACCTTGAAACGGCTTATTTGCCAGCAGGTCACGGAATTCCGCGGCGTGTCGCTGGTGCCGGTGGACCAGCCGATGGTGCAGATGGTCGCGCTGGACGTCGGGGAAAGCACGCGCACGGCGCTGCAAATGCGCGCCGATTACCTCAGCGCCCTGCACACACTGGAAAGCCAGAATATCAGCGTGCAGTTCAATCGAAACCAACTCTGGCCCCAAGTTGATCTGACCGGTAGTTACGCATTTAACGGTCGCGGCCACAGCTTTGATGATTTCAACGACAACCTAGCCAGCAGAGACAGCCCGGTCTGGGGCGTCGGTGTCGTCGCCTCGTTCCCGCTGGGGAACCGCCAGGCCCGCTCCACTTACCACATCTCGAAGCTGGACGCCGACCAGGCGTTGCTCAACCTCAAATCACTCGAACAGGACATCGTCGTGCAGGTGGACAACGCCGTCGGCCATGTGGAGGCGAATTTGAAGAGCGTCGAGGCCGCGCGTGCCGCCACCCGCCTGGCGCAGGAATCGCTCGAGGCCGAAAAGAAGAAGCTTCTGGCGGGCACATCCACGACATTTCTCGTGTTGCAGGCCCAGACGCAACTGGCCACCGCCCGCTCCGCGGAGAGCCGCGCGGAGGCCGACTATGGCGAATCACTCGTGGCCCTGGACCTGGCGCAAGGCACGATCCTGCAGAAGAACAACATCGTGCTCGACGAGAAGTTCTAGGAGTTGCTCCGTGCATCCCGAGTTCATCCGTCTCGGCCCGCTCGACATCCATACCTACGGCGTGCTCTTGGCCATCGGGTGCATTGTCGGGCTAGCCGTGGCGGTGCGTCGCGCACGGTGCGAAGGGATCGATCCCGAACGGATCGCTGACCTCGGCGCTTGGCTGATTGTGTCGGGAATGGTGGGTGGGAAACTGTTTCACATCCTCTTTTTCTGGGATGACTTCATTGCCGGTTGGCGCGCGGAAGGGCTGCGCTCGTTACGCGAGGGATTTGTCTTCTATGGCGGATTCATCGTCGGGTCACTCGCGGCGGTCGTGTACGCGCGCCGGAAGCGATTGCCGGTGGCAAAACTTGCCGATATTCTCGCGCCATCGGTTGCGCTCGGACACGCGTTTGGCCGCCTGGGTTGCTTCTTCAACGGCTGCTGCTTTGGCAGGGCCTGCACGCTTCCGTGGGCCGTGAAATTTCCGCCGCCACACGTAATGGCGGGCATTCCTGTGCATCCGACCGAGCTTTACGAGGTCTTTGGCAATCTGGCGATCTTCGCCGGTCTGAGCGCGTTCTATCGGCATAAACGGTTCGATGGTCAGATTTGGTGGTGGTATGTCCTCAGCTATGGCGGCCTGCGTTTCTTTGTGGATTTTTTCCGGGGCGACTACGCGACGCATTACCTCGGGGTCCTGACCATCGGACATCTCATTGCGATGACGATGATCGTCGTGGCGGCAACCGCTCTGGTCTTGATTCCCCGGCGCGTGGGGCCGCGCACGGCTTGAAATGCCGGGGTGACGCGATGTCGGCACACATTGTTCCCAGGGAAGCCGCGGGCCTGCGCCTCGACCAATTCCTGCGGCGGGAGACGCCCGGGCGCTCCCGGGCGTTTCTGCAGAAATTGATCGAGCAGGGCGACGTGCGGGTCAACGGACACGCTGCCAAAGCGAGCTACAAGGTGCGCGCGGGCGACGACGTGAGCCTTGAGATCCCGCCGCCGCGCCCGCTGGAAGCGCAACCCGAGGAAATCCCGCTGGACGTTCTCTTTGAGGACGACGACCTCATCGTCATGAACAAGCCGGCGGGGCTGGTCGTGCACCCGGCGGCGGGCAACCGCGAGCACACGCTCGTCAATGCGTTGCTGCACCATTGCCGCGGTCGGCTCGCCGGCATCGGCGGTGTGGAACGTCCCGGCATCGTGCATCGGCTCGACAAGGGCACGAGCGGCTGTATTGTGGTGGCGAAAACCGATTTCGCCCATCAATCATTGGTCGCGCAGTTCAAGTCGCGGGGCGTAAAAAAAATCTACCGCGCCCTGTGCTGGGGAAGACTCCAGCGGCCCAGTGACCGAATTGAGACGATGATTGGCCGTAGCGAACGCAATCGCCAGAAAATGTCGGCGCGCGCGGCGCGCGGTCGGCAGGCGGTGACGGACTACCGCGTGCTGAAGCAGTTTGCTGAGTTCGCGCTGGTGGAACTGCACATTCACACGGGCCGCACGCACCAGATTCGCGTCCATATGGCGCATATCGGTCATCCTGTGGTGGGCGACGCGACGTATGGGCGCGCCCGTCCGGCAAACATTTCCGTTGCCCGTCCGCTGTTGCACGCCTATAAACTCGGCTTCACGCACCCGCGGTCGGAACGGTTCGTGGAGTTCACCGCGCCCGTGCCGGACGACATGGTGAGATTGTGCGAGAGCTGAACGAAATCATTGATGAAACGATCGCGGCGCTGGAAGACATGAAGCGCTCGGGCGTGACGCACGTCGGGGTCTCGCGTCAGACGCTGGAGGAATTGGGGAAGACGGGCGCCACACCGACGAAGGAACTCGCGCGCATCGAGGCGCGGGCGAAGGTCTGCGTGAAATGCGGCGAGTTGTCGCGGTGTCGCCACAGCGTTGTGTTCGGCGTCGGCAGTCCGCGCGCGGAAATCATGTTTGTCGGCGAAGCGCCGGGACACGACGAAGACATGCAGGGCGAACCGTTCGTGGGACGCGCCGGCGAGTTGCTGACGAAGATCATCGCGGCGATGGGGTGCCAGCGCGAAGACGTTTACATTGCGAACGTGCTGAAATGTCGTCCGCCGGAGAACCGCACGCCGTTGCCCGATGAAATAACGAATTGCCTGCCGTACCTGCTGTCGCAGATTGAGTTGATCCAGCCGAAAGTCATCGTCGCGCTCGGCGCGACGGCGGTGCGCTCGTTGCTCGACGTGCAACTCGGCATCACCAAGATGCGCGGCCACTGGTACACCTTTCGCGACATCCCCATCATGCCGACCTTCCATCCCGCCTACCTGCTGCGCAATCCCCCTGCCAAGAAAGAGGTGTGGGAGGATATGAAGGCGGTGTTGACGAAGCTCGGACGGGAAGTGCCGAAGAGCCGATAGATGAATGAAGGCTGTGGGTGAGGGCCAAATGATAGATGTATGGGACCATTCGCTTCGGCCTGCCGCGAAAAGGGTTCGCGATCTTCAGAGCAGCGCCAGACCCTGTTGAAGCGATGGGTAGGCAAGCTGTGGGAACAACTCTCGTTTCATGCGTGAGGTGTCGGCGACACTGGAAGCCATGCCGATCTTGATGAAGTCGCGCGTCAACGGCGACTTCGTTCGGAAGATTGAGGCGAACGTCTCACAGCTTGCGGCGGCCAGGGGAAACATCCAGCGCGGGCAACGCCATGGCTTCGAGTAACCCCAGTGCGCGGCGACTGTGTCGAGAAACTCCTGCAGCGTCAGCGGCTGATCGTCGGCAACGTTGTAAATGCCGGAGACGTGTGCGCCTTCAATGGCAGCCGTGACGGCCTTCAGGAAATCCGGCAACGCGAGCAGATGTTCCCAGGTCGGCTCGCGCCACACGGCCAGAAGCCGATGCCGCAACAACCAGCGCGCCGCTTCAATCATGAGCACGCCCCGCCCGTAAATCATCCCGGCGCGTAGCGCCACCGGAATTGTGTCGGTGCCGGCGCAGGCCGCAAAGAGGTGTCGCTCTGCGGCCAAACGCGTCTGGGCGTGAGCGGAGTTCGGCTGACCATCGAGGCGGTCTGTGGCTGGTTTGTCGGGAAACGTTTCGCCTTCGACATGCGGAAAGCTGATAAGGATGAACTTGCGCACCCGCGCGGCCCGAGCCGCGATGACAAGGTTCTTCACATAGCCGAGGTTGGTTCGCGGCAGGAATGTATGCGGGCGTGGCGCAAACAACACGCCTGCAAAGTGGACGATGCAATCGATGTCGCGGCACACGTCGGGCAATGTTGCGGGATCGCCCAAATCCGCGCGAAAAACCGATGCATTTGGGGAGTCTGTGATGGCAAATGGCAATTCCCGGTGGTGGATTAGCAGGCGCAACTGATGTGCGGACGAAAGCAATTCACGCGTAAGGAATGAACCCAAATTGCCTGCCGCACCTGTGATGAGGATCTTCATGTTAGCAAGGCGATCCACCAAGCGAAACGTGGCCGACCGATGTTCTGCAACCGCAGCAGATGGGTGTGGGCGTTTAGCTTGATGGCAGTGCCGTTGAGGCAGGCCACATCACCGGTTTCATGGGGAACAGAGTTCCCTTCGAGCGGCCGGATGTAAAGTCGACCGGCACCTGCACGTTTTGGCGAATCGGCTATGAGTCCGAGGGACTCGCAACCGCGATGCTGCAGAATCCCAACATGTTTCGATGGATTTTCCATCGTCGGCCCGGTATGTTATCACATTGTGCAACGGGTGCTAATCACGGGCGGGGCGGGATTTATAGGCTCGCACCTCGCGGAGGCCCTGATGACGGAGGGCAAGGAGGTCTTCGTCATCGACGACCTGAGCACTGGTTCGGTCGCGAACATCGCCCACCTGCAAGGCAATCCCCGATTCCATTTCACGGAAGGCTCCGTCCTCAAGGGTGATGAGTTGGAACCGCTCATCGAGCAGGTGGATTTCGTCTATCATCTGGCGGCGGCGGTCGGCGTGGAATTGGTGGTGCGTAGTCCTGTCTTTACCATTGAGGACAATGTTCGCGGCACGGAAAACGTGTTGGCGGCGGCAGCGAAGCGCGGGGTTGGGTTGCTATTGACCTCCACCTCAGAGGTATACGGAAAGAGTGAACGCGACCGCTTTCGGGAAGACGACGACCTGCTGATTGGGCCGCCGACCTTTGGACGCTGGAGTTACGCCTGTTCGAAGCTGCTGGATGAATTTCTGGCACTGGCCTACTGGCGCGAGAAGAAGCTGCCCGTCTTCATTGCGAGGTTGTTCAACACGGTCGGGCAGCGGCAGACGGGGCGATACGGGATGGTTGTGCCTCGGTTTGTGCAGGCGGCGTTGCGGGACGAGCCGATCATCATCCACGGCGACGGCAAGCAGACCCGGTGCTTTTGCCATGTGACGGACGTAGTGCGGGCGTTGGTGGCGATGCCGGGCCAGGTGCGGGCCGTGGGCCAGATTTATAACATCGGCAGCACGGAAGAGGTTTCGATTCTCGAGTTGGCGCGCCGGGTCAAGCAAATGACAGAAAGTCAGTCTGAATTGCGCTTGATTCCCTACGATCAAGCCTATAACAAAGGTTTTGAGGACATGCGGCGGCGTGTGCCAAGCATTGACAAAATGTACCAATTGATGGGCTGGCGACCCACCAGATCATTGGACGAGATCCTGAGGCTCATGATCGGGTTTCAGCGGGAGCTGGATACACAAGTGGTTCCACCCCAAGGCAACTGAATCGTTGCATTTGCCGGCATGGCATGTTATATAACAACTGCTAGGATGACGGGTATAAGGTATGCTTCTGAATGAGTTTGTGGCAACAGAGTTGTGCCGTGAGTGAAAACCGCGATATGACCGGCGACTCCAAGGAGATTGTGATGAACTCGGCGCTGTACCGTGAGTTTCTGGCTGAGCGCGAAGAGATATTGCGTCACAAGTGGTTGGAGAGCGAGAAGGCGGGGAGCGACATCGGTTTTGAGCGCGCGCTGCTGGATTGGATCTTGAAGCATCGGTCCAGCTGGCGTAAGTCCCGCAAGCAACCCTCTCGCTCGTAGTTTGGCTGAGTTGTTCGATGCACCTTTAAATCGGCACTGAGAGGCCGACAAGGAGCAGCAGTGAAAGACCGAAGCAATTTAGAACGGCCGTGTGCCTCGTGCGGGCAGACGGCATTTTTTGTATCATGAGCGTGCTGGTGCTCATGGATGGCGCCGCGTTGGAGCGGGCGCTGACGCGCATGGCCCACGAGATTGTCGAGCACAATCCCGAGGCCGAGTCGCTGGCGTTCGTCGGCATCCGCACGCAGGGCGTGCCGCTGGCGCATCGGTTGGCAACGAAAGTCGGTTCGATCCTCAAGCGCGAAGTCCCCGTCGGAGAACTCGACATCAACATGCACCGTGACGATCTCGCGTTGCTCGACTCGCCGCCGAACGTGGGACGTTCCACTATCAAGTTCGATCTGACGGACAAGGCGATCGTGTTGGTGGATGACGTGCTGTTTACGGGACGCACGATTCGCGCCGCGATGGACGAAATCAGTGATTTTGGGAGACCGCGACGAATTCAGCTCGCCATCCTGGTGGACCGCGGCCATCGCGAGTTGCCGATCCGTCCGGATTACGTGGGCAGGAACGTGCCCACGGCGCCTCACGAGCGCGTGCGGGTGCAACTCACGGAAACCGGCGGCAAAGACGAGGTGGTGATCGAGCGATGAAGGCGACGAAGTGGAACCACAAGGACTTACTCGGCATTCAGGAATTAACCGCGGACGAGATCAGGCATCTGCTGGACACGGCGGCGGCTTTCAAGGAGGTCGGCGAACGCGCGGTCAAAAAGGTGCCGTCGCTGCGCGGCCAGACGATGGTGAATTTGTTCATCGAGCCCTCGACGCGCACGCGCACGAGTTTCGAACTGGCGGCGAAGCGACTGTCCGCCGACGTCATCAACATTGCGGCGACGGCATCGAGCCTCGTCAAGGGTGAGACGCTCAAGGATACGGCGCTGAATCTTCAGGCGTTGAACGCCGACATCATCGTCATCCGGCATTCGGCGGCGGGCGCGGCGCATTTTCTGTCGCGCCTGCTCACGGCGAGCGTGATCAACGCCGGCGATGGCGCGCACGAGCATCCCACGCAGGCGTTGCTGGATGCGTTTACGATTCGCGAGAAAAAGGGGCGCATTAAAGGATTGAACGTGACCATCCTCGGCGACATTCTGTACTCGCGGGTCGCGCGCTCGAACATCTGGCTGCTCACCAAACTCGGGGCGCGAGTCACGCTGGCGGGGCCGTCCACGCTTGTGCCGCGGGTGTTTGAGGAATTCGGGTGCCGCGTGACGCACGACATCGAGGAGGCGATTCGCGACGCCGACGTGATCAATCTGTTGCGCATCCAACACGAGCGCCAGCGCAAGACGATGTTTCCCAGCATTGGTGAATACGCGGCGATGTTCGGGCTGAACAAGGAGCGGTTCGCGCGCACCAAACCGGACGCGATGATCATGCATCCCGGGCCGATCAACCGCGGCGTCGAAATCGACAGCGAGGTTGCCGATTGCAGCCGCTCGGTGATTCTGGAGCAGGTCACGAACGGCCTGGCGGTGCGCATGGCAGTGTTGTTCCTGTGCGCGGGCAAGAGAAAGTCAACGGTGTGCACGGAGTGAACTCGCTGGTGATCAGGAACGGCCGCGTAATCGATCCCGCGAACAACGTGGACGAGGTGCGCGACGTGTGGGTGGCGGATGGCAGGATCACGTCCACCGCCGCGAAGGACGCGGAGGTGATCGACGCGACCGGAAAGATCGTTTCGCCGGGCTTGATCGACATGCACGTGCACTTGCGCGAACCGGGGCGGAGCGACAAGGAAACGATTGAGACGGGGACGCGTTGCGCGGCGCGTGGCGGATTCACGTCGGTGGTGTGCATGCCGAACACGACGCCGGCGGCGGACAACACGGGGACCATCGCCTTCATCAAGCAGCGCGCGGCGGAAGGGGCGAGCGTGCATGTGTTCCCGACGGGAGCGATCACGAAGGAACTGAAGGGCGAAGAGTTGGCCCCGATCGGGTCACTGAAGAAGGCGGGGGTGGTGGCGATCACCGACGACGGGCATTGCGTGCAGAACAACGAGTTGATGCGGCGAGCGGTGGAGTACGCGAAGATGTTCGACCTGCCGCTGCTGGATCATTGCCAGGACTACAATCTGGTGGCAGATGGCGTGATGAACGAAGGCCATTGGAGCGCGGCGCTCGGGTTGCGCGGCTGGCCCGCCATTGGCGAGGACGTGATTGTGGCGCGAAACATTCTGATTGCCGAGCAAACGGACTGGCGTATCCATTGTCAGCACGTTTCGTCGGCGCGTTCGGTGGAACTCATTCGACAGGCGAAGAAGCGCGGCATCAAGATTTCCGGCGAAGCGTGTCCGCATCACTTTACCTTGACGGAGGAGTGCGTGAAGACCTACGACACGAACTTCAAAATGAATCCGCCGTTGCGCACGGAACGAGACCGCGAGGCGATCCTGGAAGGATTGGCTGACAACACACTGGAAATCATTGCCAGCGATCATGCGCCGCACTGCACGTATGAGAAGGAAGTGGAATTTGATTTCGCGCCCTTCGGGATCATTGGACTGGAAACCGAACTGGCGTTGTCGTTGGAATTGGTGAGGAAGAAGGTGCTGAACCTGCGGGCTCTCATCGAAAAATTCACCGTGAATCCGGCACGTTTGTTGGGGTTGAAGAAGGGCACGCTCGCGATCGGCGCGGATGCGGACATCACCGTCGTTGATCCGGAACGTGAGTGGGCCTACGATGTCGCGCGGTCGGCGAGCAAGTCCCGCAACACACCGTTCGATGGATGGAAGCTTCGCGGGCGAGCGATGGTGACGATTGTGAATGGTAAGATCATTTGGCGAGAGAACGGACAGGGATAAGATGGCAACGGAATTGAACGGAGTCTTCGCCCTCGAAGATGGCACGGTGTACCGCGGGGTTGGGTTTGGAGCCAAGGCTACCGCTTGTGGCGAAGCTGTATTCAACACGTCGATGACCGGCTATCAGGAGATTCTCACCGACCCGTCTTACAAAGGTCAGATCGTTGCGATGACGTATCCAGAAATCGGGAATTGCGGAACCAATTCTAGGGATATCGAGAGTTGGCGCCCGCACGCGGCCGGGCTGGTAGTGCGTCAGCTCTCCACCGTGGCATCAAATTGGCGGTCGGAACTTCTTCTTCCAGAATATCTTGCCAAACACAGCATTCCCGGCGTTTCAGGCATCGATACTCGCGCACTGACAAGAATATTGCGCGTCAAAGGCGCCATGAAAAGCTGCATATCGACGGAGGAGATAAGCGATCAGGAAGCGGTCAAGAGAGCGCGTGATTGGCGGGGCATCCTTGGTGTGGATTATGTGAAGGAGGTCACGCATCGGAAAGCATTCGTGTGGGACCCCGAAGACGAGATCAGCCGAGCATGGAGAATTGGGCGGAAGGTCGATGGGAAAATGCAGTACACGAACGATCTTCCGGCGGCTGACATTCCAATTGTCGCGCTCGATTTCGGCATCAAGTACAACATCCTGCGCAGGCTACGCCAGCGCGGGTTTCGTGTGCAGGTCGTGCCTGCAACCGCCAAGGCGAGCGAGGTGCTGAGATACAAGCCGCAGGGCGTGTTTTTGTCGAACGGACCAGGCGACCCGGAAGCTTTGGACTACGCGCACGGCGCGGTACGAGACCTGATGACTGAAGTCCCGATCTTCGGGATTTGCCTTGGGCACCAAATTTTGGGGTTTTCGTTTGGAGGACGTACTTTCAAGTTGAAATTCGGGCATCGGGGTGGGAACCAACCGGTCAAGGATCTTTCGAGCGGGAGGATTTCGATCACGGCTCAAAACCACGGTTTTGCTGTTGACCCGCAAAGCTTGAATCACGATGACGTCGAAATTACCCAGATCAACTTGAACGATCAGACAGTCGAGGGGATGCGACACAAAAAACTTCCGATCTTCAGTGTTCAGTATCATCCGGAAGCTTCTCCAGGACCGCACGATGCGGATTTTCTCTTCGACGACTTTCGACAATTAATTCTTGACGCCAGATAATTGACACAGCAGCCTAGTTTGGCCAGATGGCAATCTGGCCAGCTCGTTTGATCCAAACAAGAAGGATGGCGATATCAGCGGGAGTGACGCCAGGAATTCGGGATGCTTGGCCGATTGAATCGGGGCGGTATCGCGACAATTTCTGACGCGATTCAAACCTGAGAGCTTCGATCTTATTGTAGTCCATCCAGACAGGAAGTCGTTTGTCTTCGAGCTTTCGGAACCGGCCGATCTGTTCAATGTCGCGTTGTATGTAACCGGCATACTTGATCTGGATTTCGACTTCTTGGGAAACGTCGTCGGAGAGATTCGGGTCCGCAAGCGGAAGCGACCTGTAAGTGATTTCCGGTCGACAAAGGATATCGGCATAGGAAGATGAACCATTGCGCAGTTTGTGGAGGCGGCTGAGTTCGCGTTCGATGGATTGGCTCTTCTCTTGAAATAAGGCCCAATGCTCGTCGTTGACCAAGGAAACCTTACGCCCTAGGGGTGTCAGGCGGAGATCGGCGTTATCTTGGCGGAGCAGGAGTCGATACTCCGCGCGGGACGTGAACATACGATAAGGTTCGTCAGTGCTCTTCGTTATCAGGTCATCAATCAGGACACCGATGTAACTATCTGCACGCGTGAGTATTAGCGGCGGACACGCTTTGGCTTTCAAAGCGGCGTTGATGCCTGCTATTAGACCCTGTGCGCCAGCCTCTTCATACCCTGAGGTTCCGTTGATTTGTCCGGCGAAGAAGAGGTTTTCAATCCGCTTCGTCTCCATAGTGGGATGTAGTTGGTGAGGGAGGCTGTAGTCGTATTCGACAGCGTAGGCTGGGCGCATAATCTGCGCATTTTCGAGACCAACGATGGTCTGGATCATCTGGATCTGAACGTCCTCTGGGAGACTGGTGGATGCACCATTCACGTAGAACTCATCGGTGGCTTTCCCTTCTGGTTCCAAGAAGATCTGATGCCGTCCTTTTTCAGGGAACTTGACGAACTTGTCTTCGATTGAGGGGCAATAGCGTGGTCCGACTCCTTGGATCTGGCCCGAGTACATAGGGGAACGATGGAGATTGGCCTCTATGATATGCCGCGTCTTTTCGGTCGTGTACGTGAGATAGCACGGCAGTTGTTCCACGTGGAACGTTCGCGGGGTGCGGTAGGAAAAGAACGGAATTGGTTCATCTCCCGGTTGAACATCCATTCTGGAGAAGTCGATAGATCGCCGGTTCAGCCGAGGTGGTGTCCCAGTCTTCAATCGACCCAGTTCGAAGCCAAGACGCTTTAGGCTGTCGGACAACGAGTAAGCCGCTGGCTCGCCCGCACGCCCAGCTTCCATCTTCGATTCCCCTATATGAATTAGGCCCCTCAGGAATGTTCCGGTGGTTACGATGACGGCTGCGCCATCGAAGCGCGTACCCATTTTCGTGACGACACCAGTGACCTTATCTCCCTCGACCAGAATATCGTCGATCATCGCCTGCTTTACGTCCAAGCTCGATTGCTTCTCGACCACCCATTTGAGGCGGAATTGGTAAGCTTTCTTATCGCACTGAGCGCGCGGAGCCCAGACGGAGGGCCCTTTCTTGGTGTTGAGCATCCGAAACTGAATGCCGGTCTGATCTGTGTTAATACCCATTTCGCCACCAAGAGCATCGATCTCCCTGGCGAGATGACCCTTGGCGAGCCCGCCAATTGCCGGGTTGCAGGACATTTGGCCGATGGTATCGAGGTTCGTGGTCAGTAGGAGCGTCTCACAACCCATGCGGGCGCTGGCGAGGGCCGCCTCTGTCCCTGCATGACCCGCGCCTATCACGATCACGTCGTATCGCTTTGGGTATGTGAACGCGTTACTCATTTTCCTATGCAAAACGTGCTAAAAATCCTCTCTAGAATGTCATCGGTGCTTGTTTTGCCAACGATCACACCTATGCAGTCTAAACTCATGCGTAGCTGTTGTGAGACAATCTCAAGAGCTGCGGCATCTCTGAGCATATGGCGTGCGTCTGTCAAGTATTTGTATGCCGCTTCGAGCGAAGCTGTGTGGCGCGTGTTGATGGCAACATCGACATCGGCATTGCCTACGGTGCCGGAATAAGCGAGATCGACCAGTTTGGTCTGGAGGATGTCCAAGCCGTCACCTCGGAGAGCTGATACAAGGAGGTGCTCACGACGTTCAATCGCAGGCGACAAACGAAGGCGGCGAGGGAGATCGGCTTTATTCAGAACCAAGATCGTGTTGGTATTGCGGCAGATCCTCATTATATCCGAGTCAGCTGAGGTCAGCGGTCTTGAGGCATCGCACACGTGCAGCACTATCTCGCTATCCGCCAAGGCCTTACGACTGCGGCGCACACCAAGTTGTTCAGCGGTTCCTCGCGAGCGACGAATGCCGGCGGTATCAGTGAATCGAAACGGAACACCGTTAATGCTGGCGCTCTCTTCGATTGTGTCGCGGGTGGTTCCGGGGACCGATGTGACAATCGATCGATCCCTGCCAATGAGGGCGTTAAGGAGGCTGGATTTACCTACATTGGGACGTCCAACAATCGCGACGGATACACCATCGCGTAGAATCTTCCCTTCGCGTGCGGTCGCGAGAAGAGACCGGAGGAAGTTCAGGATTTCTTCCGCGCCCCCCAGCAAATTCTCGCGCACTTCGGGGCCAAGGTCTTCATCAGGGAAGTCGATATGGGCTTCAATATGGGCCAGGATGGTCAGCAATCGGTCGCGCACTTGGTTGATCTTTGCGGAAAGATGGCCTTCCAACTCGTGAATCGCCGCCGCATGGGCGCGATCCGACTTGGCGCGGATCAAATCCATCACGGCCTCCGCCTGCGTCAGGTCGAGGCGGCCGTTTAGGAAAGCTCGTTTGGTGAATTCGCCGGGCTCGGCCAGGCGGGCGCCGCTTTGCAGGCAGAGCGCGAGAACCTTGCGGGCGGTGAGCACGCCGCCGTGACAATTGATTTCGACAGTGTGTTCCTTCGTGTAGGTACGGGGGGCGCGCATGACAGCGAGCATGACCTGGTCAATGACGTTGCCATTCGAAGCAATGGTTCCAAAGTGCAGTGTATGGGAGGGGAATTCGGACGGTCGTCCGCGACGCGAATGAAAAACACGGTCGGCAACGTCAAAGGCCTGGGGGCCGGAAACGCGAATGATGGCGATACCGCCTTCGCCAATTGGAGTGGAAATGGCCGCGATCGTGTCGTCCATGAACTCGCCTTTAGCCCGAAAACGTTCGGGGCTCGCCTGCAAACAAGCGGAGAGTATAGCAGGCGCGAGCCGGATTTCAACGAGCGTGGCAGTACGATAGCGCTCTAATTCGAGAGTTTCAGGTATTAGGTTCCGTCTCTGGGGACGGGGCGCCGGGTGTGGGTTGTCGAGCGTGTATGATGGCAATCGTTGCGGGTGATGGCGTCCGCGTTCCGTAGTATATTTTGATTCCGTTGGCGCGCTCTTCGTGCCACATCCCGCGTATGTGGAAGCGCAAGGGGCCACTTCTTCTCATTGTTGTTGGTTTGCTGGTGGCCGGTCTGCTGTGGGTCACCTTTCGCAAACCCGAGCCCACATACGACGGCCGCTCTCTTAGCTACTGGGTTCTCCGCGACGACGTATACCATGGGACAAGTGGCGAAAGACGCCAAGCCGAACAGGCCATACATCAAATCGGCACGAATGCGTTGCCGTTTCTGCTGAAATGGATTCAGAACGAGCGGCCGGCTTGGCGTTCCATGGCCATCGACCTTGCCCGCAGACTCCCAACCTGGAAACTTGCAAACTGGATCGAAGATAACAAGTCGGAGACCCTCGCGAACAATTCCACTGACGCCCTAGCGGCTCTTAGGGAGCAGGCAACTCCCATCCTCCCTGAGTTGCTTCGACTGCTCGCCAACAAACCAACCATGTCCAGCACCGCGCTCAGAATCAGCTCGCTCCTGCCTGCAATCGGGACGAACGCTTTGCCAGTTCTCATCTTTGCCATAGAGGACCCCGCTTTCAGTGCCAATCGAGGGTACGTGCTCATGGTTATTCGCGACATGCACCCGCCTCCCGCCGCCGCCGCCGCCGCCGTTCCGGTCCTTATCCACTGCCTCAGCGAAAAGAACCTTCCGCACATGGCAGCCGAAACGCTTGGCTCCCTTAGAGCAGCGCCGGAACTCGCCGTTCCTGCCCTCATCGGATGCCTCCAAAGCCCCGACCAGGAACTTTGTCGCGCCTCCGTTGAAGCCCTTGGCAACTTTGGCACCAACTCACTCGCCGCTGTTCCTGCGCTTATCCAGTGCCTCGAAGACCGCAGCTCAGAGGTTGCAAGCGAGGCAGCGAAAACTCTCGGAAAACTTGGACTGGAACCAAACTTGGTTATTCCTGCGCTGGCGAGCGCGCTTCGAAGTGGCAGCTCCGGCGAACGCATTTCGGACGTGATTGCTCTCGGCACATTCGGCGCGCAGGCAACCAACGAACTGCCGCTCCTTACCAGCTTGCTCTCTGACCCCGTTTGGCAGGTCAGCTATCAAGCATCCAACGCTATTCTGCGCATTACCGCCGACGCCCAGATCAACGCACCTGCCCAGTGAGGCTCTGCAGTATGTGCCGAGCGAAAGAAGTGAGGACCGCGTCACGTCAATAGGCCGGATTTCAACGAGCGTGGCAGTGGGGCGCCGTTGGCGATTCTAGTCGTTGGCGAGGATGCGACGGGACTCGTCGAGGAAGATTCCGCGGAAATTCATCTTGAGGGCTTCGGGATTGGTGGCCTTGGCGAGGGCCTCCTCTTCCGTGATCAGCTTCGCCTTCACCAGTTTGTAAAGGGCCTGATTGAAGGTCTGCATGCCGTCGTCGGTGCCAGTCTCGACCGCGGCGGAGAGTTTATCGAGCATGTTTTGTTCGATGAACTTTCGCACCGTCGGCGAATTGAGCATGATTTCGACAGCGGGAACGACGCTGCCGGCGATGGCCGGGACAAGGCGTTGACAGACGACCGCGTGCAGATTGGAGGCGATCTGGCGGCGCATCTGATCGCGTTCGTGCGCGGGAAAGAAATCCAGTGTCCGGCCAATGGCGGAATACGCCGTGGTCGTGTGCAGGGTCGTGATCACGAGGTGGCCGGTGTCGGCGGCGGCGAGGGCGGCCATGAACGACTGGCTGTCGCGCATTTCGCCGATCATGATGACATCGGGGTCTTGGCGCATGACGTGGACGAGCGCCCGCTCGAAACTTAACGTATCGAGCCCGACTTCGCGTTGCTCAATGATCGATTGTTTGTCCTCGAAGATGTACTCGATCGGGTCTTCGAGCGTGATGATGTGGCACTTCTCGGTTTCATTGATGTGCTGAACCAGTGCGGCCAGCGTGCTGGATTTGCCGCAGCCTGTCGGGCCCGTGACGAGGATGATCCCGCGCTCCGCGCTGGCGACTTTCGCCATTTGCTCGGGAAGATTCAAATCCTTGAACGACGGCACGTGCGTCTTGACATAGCGCATGGCGAACGACGACACCCCGCGCTGGTAAAAGACATTGACGCGAAACCGGCCGAGCGCCGGGTCGATGTAGGAAAAATCCGCTTCCTTCTCGCGCTCCAACCGCGCCTCGAGGTGCTTCGGCAGCATGTGCTGGACGATTGCCTCGACTTGCTCCTTGGTCGGGGGATCCACCTGTACGGGGAACAACTCACCCGAGATGCGGATGGTCGCATGATGCCCGGGTTTCACATGGATGTCGGAGGCACCCATGTTGACGGCGAATTTCAGGAGGCTGTGAAGATACTCCATAGAGTCAGCGGGAGATCGAGATACTGAGGGGGGCAACGGTGGAGGGAGCGGCACTGAGCTGGGCTTGCGCCCGCTTCGGCAGGTCGAGGAACATCAGCACCACCTCGAAGCCCGTGCCCTGCCCGCGTCGCGTGCACTGCACGACGACACCGCGACAATCGATATCCGTACGTTGATCCCTTCGCGCTCCCGAATTCGGCAAGCGCATCTCCACGCCAACTTCCATCCACTCGGGCATGAACGTGTCGGTGACAAACGTCATGCCTTTGGGGCTCAGATTGAACGCCTTATCGAGGACAGCCGCCTTGCGGGAGCGTTTTCCTTTCAGCTCCGCGTCAAAAACTCCTGAAAAATCTCTCTTGGTTACTCCCATATACTCTCACTAGCCCGCACGGAATCGTCCGTCAACTTACCACCGACCATGCCTGCTGTCAACGAGCGCTCCCCCGGTCGCATTTACCACTGGATGACGCATGAGGCCCAGGTCAGGCCGCTGCCGAAGACGACCAACAGAATCAGGTCGCCGTGCTGAAACCGTCCTTCGCGGGCCGCTTCGTCGAGCGCAATCGCGACCGACGCGGCGGAGATGTTGCCGTAGCGGTGCAGGTTCACGTACACCTTTTCCATGGGCGCGCCGATCCGATCGGCGATGGCCTCGAGAATGCGGATGTTGGCCTGATGCGGGATGACGCATTTGATGTCGTGGATGGTCAGGTTGCACCGGCGCAACGCCTCTTCCGCGGCGATCTGCATGGCGACGACGGCGCTCTTAAACACCTCTTTGCCGGCCATCTTCAAATGGTGCATGCCGGCGCTGACCGATTCTTTCGACGCGGGATACCGCGCGCCGCCCGCGGGCATCAAGAGGATGTCCGCCTGGGCGCCATCCGCGCCCATGCAGGTCGTGAGAATCCCGTGTCCATATTCCTCGCCGCGGCTCTGGAGAATTGCCGCGCCGGCCCCGTCGCCGAAGAGCACGCACGTGCTGCGATCCTGCCAGTCGATAATCGTGGACAGCTTTTCGGCGCCGATGACCAATACCGTGTTGTAAGTCCCCGACGTGACGAACTGCTGTCCGATCTCCAGACCGTACAAGAAGCCCGAGCAGGCCGCTTCGATGTCGAAACCGGCCGCGCGTTTGGCGCCGATTTTCTGCTGGATGAGACACGCGGTTGCGGGGAACGGCATATCCGGCGTGATCGTGGCGCAGATGATCAAATCGACCTGGTCCTCGCGCACATTGGCCTGTTCCATCGCGCGGCGCGCGGCCTCGGCCGCCATGTCGGACGTGCACATCCAATCGGGGGCGATGCGGCGCTCCTTGATGCCCGAGCGGGTGGTGATCCACTCATCGGTGGTGTCGACCACTTTCTCCAGGTCGGCGTTTGTGAGCACGTGGTCGGGCACGTACGAGCCCGTGCCGGCGATGTGCACGGGCCTAAGAAGCTGCTTCGACCTGGGATTGCGTAAATTGGGTTTCGTGGACTTTGTCATGGAACTTTCTGATTTCCTCGACGATATGTTCGTTGAACTGACACTCGATGAACTCCGTGGCCCCGCGGATGGCATTCTTGACCGCCTTCGGCGAACTGGCGCCGTGCGCCTTGATGCAGATGCCGTTGATCCCCAACAAGACGGCCCCGCCGTATTCGTCGGGATCGGCCTTTCGTTTGAGCGCTTTGAACGCGCCGCCGGCGAGTACCGCGCCCAGCATCCGCAGTGGATTCTTCTTCATTTCGTCTTTCAGCCAGCCGCCGATCAGGCGGGCGGTGCTTTCGCACGCTTTCAACACCGCGTTACCGACGAACGCGTCCGTCACAATCACGTCCGCAGAGTTGGAGAACAAGTCGTGGCCATCGATGTTGCCGACGAAATTCAGGTCCGTCTGCTTGAGCAGCCGATGCGCTTCCAGCGTCAGCTCGTTGCCCTTCATGTCCTCGGTGCCAATCGACAGG
This sequence comes from Verrucomicrobiia bacterium, assembly GCA_049511095.1. Taxonomy (GTDB): domain Bacteria; phylum Verrucomicrobiota; class Verrucomicrobiia; order Palsa-1439; family Palsa-1439; genus Palsa-1439. The sequence continues at coordinate 5,450 of JBEKYJ010000006.1, read as the reverse complement.
AGCGCGACTCGCGGCCGCTCGTATCCGAGAATCTGCTTGGAGTAGAGACTGCCCATGATGGCATACTGGACGAGGTTGGAGGGATGCGGTTCGAGGTTGGCGCCGGCGTCCAGCAATACCGAAATGTGCCCGGGCGCGGGCAGAAGCACGACCAAACCGGGTCGATCGACGCCTTCCAGTGTGCGCAATTTGAGATGCGACGCCGTGAGGAGCGCACCGGTGTTGCCTGCGGAAACCACCGCGTCCGCCGCGCCGCTCTTCACCAAATCGATGGCGCGGCCCATCGAACTGTCTTTCTTGCGGCGGACGGACTGTACCGGCGGGTCGTTCATCTCAATCACTTCACTGGCGTGGACGATCTCAAGGCGTTTGTCGGGCGAGCTGAGCTTGCTCAGCTCTTTCTCGACGCGGGTCTGGTCACCCACCAGATAGAGGTGGCTGATATGGCTGTTGTCGCGGAGTGCTTCCACGGCCCCGGCAACGATGTTCCGGGGGGCAAAATCCCCTCCCATCGCATCGATGGCCAGTTTCATGGCGCGGGGATCAGGCAGCGGTTACGGAGACGACCTGACGGCCCTTGTAATAGCCGCAGGACGGGCACACGCGGTGGGGCCGCACCCGCGCGCCGCATTGTGAACATTTGGACAACTGCGGCGCCTTGGGACGGTTCGCCGCCTTGCGAGTGCGCAGGCGCATTTTCGACATTCTACGTTTCGGGACACCCATGGGAAATGATCTCCGTTACTTCAATTTCAGGTTCAAGTTATCCAACGCATGCCAGCGCAGATCGCCCGCTGACGGCTTACATCGGCACGGCCCTTTATTTAAATCCTTGCCACAATGCGGGCACAATCCCCGGCAACCCTCGGTGCAAAGGGCCCGCTGTGGAAGTTCGAGGATAATATCTTCGCGCATATTGGCAGTCAAGTCCACGAAGTCCTCGCCGCGCAGTTCCTGATGAAAGGCGAATTGCTCCACTTTCAGGGGCAACTCGAACACGCGCAGGCAGCGGCTGCACCGCAACGTCGCCGGCGTGCTGATCCGGCCTGTGACCAGCAGCGCATTGCCCTGCAGTTGGGCCAGCAAGTCATACTCCACGTCGTGTTCGAACCGGGCGTCCGGTTCGTCCAAATCCATGATTGAGGAAGGATCGGTCCCGCGCAACGTTTCCCCATCCTCCGGGATACGCTTGACGTTGATTTTCATGGTCCCCTTTCGCCCCAAGCGCCCCGGAAGTCAATCCGAGGACTTCGAGCCAAATCTGCGTCGCATGGCACGTTCGACACCGCGTGGCACGAAATCGCTCACGTCAGCGCCGAGGCGGCAGATCTCTTTGACCTGCCGCGAACTGATAAACGTATACTCGTCCTTGGTCATCAAGAAGATCGTCTCAATGCCTGAATCCAGTTTGCGGTTCATCAGGGCGAGCTGAAATTCGAACTCGAAGTCCGAAACGGCCCGCAATCCGCGAACGATGACGCTGGCGCGCCTGCGGCGGGCATATTCCACGAGCAAGCCATCGAACTTGTCCACGGACGCGTTCTTTAGGCCCTTGACCGCTTCGGCCGCCAATCGCAGACGTTCGGCCACGGTGAACAGAGGTTTTTTCTCCCCATTGACTGCCACCGCAACAATCACGCGATCAAACATTTGGGAAACCCGACGCACGATGTCGAGATGACCGTTGGTGATGGGATCGAAGCTGCCCGGGTAGACCGCGATCTTCAACATGAACCTCCCTGCCCTTACCGGTAACGATAATTTTCACGCCGCCGTTTTGCAATCTTTTCTTTTGGCGCGGCGCTGCGTATTCTATGGTCGGCAGCGGCACCCATGAGACACACAAAAATCACGTGCACGATCGGCCCGAGTATCGAGTCGCCGGAAATGTTGGAGAAGATGATTCGGGGGGGGATGAACGTCGCCCGCCTGAACATGAGCCATGCGACGCATGAGTGGACTCGCGAGGTGTTTCAACGGGTCCGCGCCGCCTCGGAAACGGCGGGAATTCCCTGCGCCATCATGATGGACACGCAAGGCCCGGCGATTCGGACCGGGGACCTGCCAATACCGCTGGAATTGAAGCCGGGCGACATTTTCGAGTTTACGGTCAAAGGCGCGCAGAGCGAAGAGGAGAAGTCGGTCGACGTCAATTATCCGAACCTCGTCAAGGACATCCACGAAGGCGATACGGTGCTGGTGGATAACGGGGTCATCCGCCTGCGGGTGCTGCAGAAGCTGCATCGGCGGATGCGATGCGAGGTGCTGACGGAGGGGGAACTGGGTTCCCGTCGGCATGTCAACCTGCCGGGCGTTAAGATCAACATGCCGTCCATCACCGAAAAGGACCGGCACGACATCGAACTGGGTATTTCGCTGGGGATTGATTTCATCGCGCTGTCCTTTGTCCGCGAACGCAAGGACATCGTGGAGCTTCGCGAGATTCTGAGCGCCCGCAATTCTGATGCGAAGATTATCGCCAAGATTGAAGACGAGCAGGCGGTCGTCAATCTGGTCGACCTGATTGATGCGGCGGACGGCATCATGGTGGCGCGGGGCGATCTCGGCATCGAATGCCCGTACGAGGAGCTGCCGATTATCCAGCGGCGCACCGTCAAGGCGTGTATCCGGTACGGCAAGCCGGTCATCGTGGCCACGCATATGTTGGAGTCGATGATCGAGAATCCGATGCCGACACGGGCCGAGGTGACGGATGTGGCGAACGCGGTGTACGAGCAGACCGATTCGGTCATGCTGTCGGGGGAGACGACGGTCGGGAAGTATCCGCGCGAATGCCTCGAAGTGCTCGATCGGATCGCCCAGCGGATCGAACGCAGCGGCGGAGCGCGATTCGCGGAGAAAGTCGAATTGGCCGAAGAACGCCAGAAGATCGTTCGTTCCGCGGTGGTTATGGCCAATGAATTGAAGGCCAAAGGGATCCTGGTTTTTACCCGGTACGGTCACATGGCCTAGTACACGTCGTGGCTGCGACCGGAACACTCGGCGATCTTCGCGTTCACAAACTCCGAGCGGATACGCAACCAGCTCAATCTCTACTGGGGTGTGATGCCGCATGTGATTCAGTTCAGCGAAGACCCCGAGGTCACAATTCTGCGTGCCCAGCGATCTCTTCTGGAGCGCGAGCTGCTTGCCAAAGGCGATCAAGTGGTGATTATTTCCGACATCCTTGCACGCGATAAGCTCATCAATGCGGTTCAGATGCGCATTGTCGAATAGTAGGATCCCGGTCGAGCTGGCGGTCGGCGAGCGCTACCGGTTGATCGAATAACCCTTAGCCGGGGCGGTATGGCCCGCAGGCTGCTAGTAAGAACCCGTTGAGGTTCACGGGTTATGCAGCAATACTTCGCTAACTGGTTGATACGACGCCATCAAGAGGCCGTTCGCCAGAAGCCAGACCACCCCAAAGCGTGGTCCAAACTTTATACGATTTGCACCCAGGAGAGTAAATCCGCAGAGTTTATGCAATTCTGCGAGGAGGTTGTCAAAGCTCACCCCGGCAATCGACATGCCTGGACCTTTCTCCAACTCAGCATCAAGGACGAAACTCACCCCATCGATCTTCTGGCGTTTTCGAAGGGAATCGTTCGCCTTCATCCCGACGATGAGCGCGCATGGGTGCGCCTCGATGCCGCCTATGAAAAGCAGGAAGACGACTTCGACCAGATCGATTTCTGCCTGGAAATCACCAAACAGCAGCCTAGCAATCCATCCGCCTTGGCGCGCCTCGTTCAAGCCTACAAGAAACAGGGCAAATACACCGAGTTGATCTCCGTTTGTTTTCAACTTCTGACTGCGAGACCAGGCGACGCGCAAACCTGGTGCAATCTCGCCGACGCTTATGCCGCGCGCTGCAAGTACGACGATGCCGTTTCCTCATACGAAAAGGCGATTGCGTTGAAGCCAAACTTCGTCGTCGCGTGGAACAACCTCGGCAACGTCTACCACCTCCAGGCGCAGTACGACAAGGCCGTGCGGGCCTACCAGAAAGCCATTTCGATCAACTCGGGCGACGCTACGCCCTGGGTCTGGCTCTGCCTTGCCTACGCGGAAATGGGCAAGCCGAAAGAGGCGCATGAGGCGGTCGAAAAAGTTGAAAAACGCCTCCCGCTCGTCGCCAGCATGCTCCACGAGGAACTCGCCGAGAAATTCGCAACCGTCGCCGCTCGCTGAAGCTGTCCGCGCCGAAGCTGTCCGCACCCTCCGGGCCATCGACTGATCGCGCTTCCGCTCGTAGAAGTCTGTACACTGCCCTCCCGCCGCATCAACTCCCACGTCGTGCTCGTGCGGCAAACACGGTGTTCCGCGAGAACACTGCAACGGCAGCCCTCGGAAACTCAAACCGTGAGGTTCGCAAATCAAGCTCTATGGCCACTTTTGGGGTTGACGTTTGACCAGCCGGTAGCGGTTATTCCTCCCAAGGGAAGCAAGGATTGTGACGAAACGATCGCCAGTACAATGAAAACCGGGTGGATCTCACTGGCCGCAGTGTGCGCGCTGGTCCTCGGGGTGTATGCGTACATGGCCCAGTCGGGCCCATTGGAACTGCTGAGTCCGACTGCGGCTGACACCTACTACAATTTATTGGTGCAGGGTTTTCGCGCCGGCCAACTCAGTTCGCGCGCCTCGCCGACCCGTACGATCCGGCCGTCAATGTTCCCTACGTGGGTCCACCGTACCGTCTGCTCGACCTGAGCTACTACAAGGGCAAGTTCTACCTCTACTTCGGGGCCACGCCCGCCCTGATATTGTTCTGGCCGTACGTCGCGCTGACCGGCCACTACCTGTTTCACCGCCAAGCCGTGGCGATCTTTTGCATGATGGGCTTTCTGGCCAGCGTGGGACTGCTGCGCGCCTTGTGGCGGCGCTACTTTGCCGACGTAAGCGTTGCGGTGGTGGCGGCCGGCGCGCTGGCACTGGGCTTGACGACAGGCGTGCCGGGGCTGTTGTCACAGTCCGACGTCTACGAAGTGCCGGTCAGTTGCGGGTATCTGCTGACGATGCTGGCACTGGCGGCGATCTGGTGCGCGTTGCACAAGCCGGAACGGAGATGCCTCTGGCTGACGATGGCGAGTGTGGCGTACGGGCTGGCGGTGGGGGCGCGACCGCCCTTGCTGTTCGGCGCGGTCATCCTGCTGGTGCCGGTGATCCACGCGTGGCGTGAACCGCGGCCCCGAAGGCTTTCGGGGCTGCTGGCGGCGACGGGCCCGATCCTGCTCATCGGGTTGGGGCTGATGCTCTACAACGCCCGGCGATTCGACAATCCGTTCGAATTCGGGCTGCACTACGAGTTGGCCGGGGAGCGGCAGATTACGCAGCAAAATTTCAGTCTGCGCTATCTCTGGTTCAATTTCCGGGTGTATTTTCTGGGGCCGGCGCGCTGGAGCGCCCAGTTCCCCTTCGTGCACGGAATGGTCGTGCCCCCCGTGCCT
>JBEKYJ010000005.1:0-40854 GCA_049511095.1 Verrucomicrobiia bacterium | reverse complement strand
GTGTGGCTGGCGGAGGTGGAATCGGGATTCGACACGGTGGCCCGAAGTCCGAGTGGAGCGGTGGGGTTGTTTCAACTGATGCCGGGAACTGCGATGTCATTGGGGCTGACATTGACGCCGTGGGACCAGCGGCTTCAGCCGGAAAAGAATGCCCGCGCGTCGGCGCGGTACTTGAAATATCTCCACGAAGTATTCGGAGATTGGCGGTTGGCCGTCGCGGCGTACAACGCTGGGGAAGGATTGGTGTCCCGCCTTCTGGAGAAACGCGCGGCGCGCAGCTATGACGAGATTGCGATTGATCTTCCCGCCGAAACGCAGACGTATGTCCCGAAGGTGGAAGCCACCATCCTGCGGCGTGAAGGCGTCGCACTACAAGAGCTGAAACTGCCAAAGCCGGAACAGTGATGACTGCTCTGGCAGATGGTGCCGTCCGTTACAGTCCCGCATTGACACGGGGGCGGGGATTTGAGATTGCGGTGCGGGAAGCTGAATACGTGGACGAACGACACGCTTGGGAGATTTGATGAAGAGATATCGGCGGGCAATTGACATCAGGGTGGGAGTCGTCGGTTACGGCGGCGCGTTTGACATGGGCAAGACCCATCTGCGGGAAATGCAGAAAGCGGGCATGACGCCAACGGCCGTGGCCGAGATCGATCCGACACGTCTCGCGGCGGCGACGCAGGATTTTCCGAAGATCGAGACGTACCCCTCGCTGACGGAAATGCTTGCGAAGTCGGCGGTCGACCTGGTCACACTCATCACGCCGCACAACACCCACGCCCGACTCGCGCTGCAGGCGTTGAAGGCCGGGCGACACGTCATTTGCGAGAAGCCGATGGCGATCACGACCGCGGAGTGCGACGCGATGATCGCGACGGCCCGGAAGAGCCGAGTCATCCTATCCGCGTACCATAACCGTCATTGGGACGGTCCCATCCGGAACGCGGTCCGGCACATCCAGTCGGGCATGATCGGCGACGTGGTCCGGGTCGAGGCGCACTGTGGTTCGCGCAGCAAGGCGGGCGATTGGTGGCGCACGAGCAAGTCGATCTCCGGCGGCATCCTCTACGATTGGGGCGTGCACTTGCTCGAATACAGCCTGCAAATCATTCGGTCGGACATTGTCGAGGTCACGGGCTACGGCAAGACCGGTTACTGGGGGCCGCAATCGAAGTGGAAGAAGGACTGCATCGAGGACGAAGCGTTCGCCAGCGTGCGGTTCGCGAGCGGACAGTGGCTGACGCTGCTCGTTTCAGCGATCGACTCCAACCCGCGCCGCGGCTTTCTTGATGTCACGGGCACGGAAGGCTCGTACGTGCTCGATTGGCCCTTCAACGAATGGTACCGGCGGGATGGCGACCGGATAAAGATGCGAAGATTCAAGAACCCGGCGAGCGAATGGTGGCGGTACTACCAGAACATCGCCGACCATTTGACGAAGAGGACGAAGCTGGTGATCACCGCCGAATGGGCGCGCCGCCCAATTCACATTCTAGAATGGGCGGATCGCAGCGCGCGCAAGGGCATGGCGCTTCGGGCCACGTATCAATAGAGGGAAGCGGGCAAAGTATTTTTTGCTTTTCAAGGCGGCGAGGGTTTTGTAGCCTCTACTCGGATCACCCCCCGTGGTTTGTGGCATTATTAGGAGAACTATAGTCTTATGACGGCATCAATGAGTCGTGCTATGCAGCGGATTGCGAAAGGAATCCCGCGTCGCAAGGTGTTTATCTCCCTGGCACTGTGTGGCCTGACGCTGCTCGCAGCGAATTGGGCGCGGGCCCAGGAGAAAGCCGCCGCAGTGCTCAGCGCAGCAGCGGGCCACGTCCCCAAGGAGTTTCACTTCTTCGCGTTCATGACCAGCAGCGATTACTCGCAAGGCGAGAAGATGGCGTTGTGGGCCGTGCTTGGCGTGGCATTTGCCGGGTTGGGCTACGCGCTGATGCTGGTGGGCCAGGTCAAGAACGCCGACCAAGGCACGCCGAAGATGCAGAAGGTGGCGGCGGCGATTCGGGCCGGCGCCGAGGCGTACCTCGGCCAACAATTCAGCAAAATCGTCGTGCTGATCGGCATCCTGACGGTGGCGCTCTTCTTCACGGCGCTCGCCGGCGGCGGCGAAGCGAAATACCCGGTCGCGTTCGGTCGCGCGGGCGCGTTCCTGATGGGATCGCTCTTCAGCTTTACGGTCGGGTTCGTCGGGATGCGGTTTGCGACGCTCGGCAATTTGCGCGTGGCGGCGGCGGCGCGGACCTCGTTCGGCGGGGCGCTGCAGGTTGGTTATCGCACCGGCACGATTACCGGGATGTTGACGGACGGTCTCGGGTTGCTCGGGGGCACGTTGATTTTCATGGCGTACGGCGAGAGGGCGTATGAAGTGTTGCTCGGTTTCGGGTTCGGCGGAACGCTGATCGCGCTGTTCATGCGCGTGGGTGGTGGCATCTACACAAAGGCGGCGGACGTCGGTGCGGACCTTGTCGGCAAGGTGGAGAAGGACATCCCGGAAGATGACCCGCGTAACGCGGCGACCATCGCAGACAACGTGGGCGACAATGTCGGCGACTGCGCCGGTATGGCGGCGGACATTTTCGAGTCGTATGAAGTCACCATCGTGGCCGCGATGATTCTCGGCTACGCGTCGTTCGGTCACAAGGGCGTGATTTTCCCGTTGCTGGTGCGCGCGGTCGGCGTCATCGGCTCGATCATCAGCACGTACAGCGTCCGCTCCAAGGAAGGCGATTCGGGTGACGCGGCGTTGGCTTCGGTACACCGCGGCTTCCTGATCGGCTCGGTCATCAGCGTGATTGGTTTCTTCCTGATCGGCCTGTTCTACCTGAAGTTCGACGCCAAGTATCTGGGCGATTACGCCCAGGCGATGCCGGGGTTTGCCCATTTCATGAAAGATGGCGCGGTCCTGCTGCCCTCGTGGCTCGGATTCGGCATCCCCGGGCTCGATATGCGCCCGGCGTGGACGTGCCTGATTGGCGTGTTTCTGGCGGTGGCGTTGAACAAGTGCACCAGCTACTTCACGCACACGACACATGCCCCGGTCAAATCGATGGCCAAGGCGTGCCAGACCGGTCATGCCACCAACATCATCCAGGGGATTGCGGTTGGTTATGAGTCCACCGTGTGGGCGGTCATCATCATCGCCATCGCGATCGGCGCGTCGGTGACGATCTACGGCGACACCTCGCCGGTCTTCGTGGCCTACGGCGTGGCCATGTGCGGCATTGGCATGTTGACACTTACCGGCAACACGATTTCGATGGACGTGTTTGGCCCCGTGGCCGACAACGCCAATGGCATCGGCGAAATGGGTTACGACAAGGCTGAGATGGGTGAGCAGAAGTACAAGCAGGCCCGGCAAATCCTGGCCGACCTCGACTCGGTCGGCAACACCACGAAGGCGGAAACCAAAGGCATCGCCATCGGCTCGGCGGTGATCGCGGCGGTATCGCTGTTCGCCAGTTTCATCGCCGTCATGGCGATGGGCAGCGAAGAAAGGATCAGCGAAATGACCACCACGCAGTATAACAACGTGGCGGGCATGTTGACCGTGGCCAACCCGACGTTGTTCATCGGCTTGCTCCTCGGTGGCGCCGTGCCGTTCCTGTTCAGCTCGATGACGATCCGGGCCGTAGGACGAGCCGCGTTTCTGATTGTCAAAGAATGTCGTCTGCAATTCCGTGACAAGGAAATCTGGGCGGGGACGAAGGCACCCGATTACGCGCGCGTGGTCGGGATTTGCACGAGCGCGGCACAGAAGGAATTGATCGGGCCCGGCCTGTTGGCGATCATGGCGCCGCTGGCGGTGGGCTTCCTGCTCGGGCCGCTGGCGCTGGCGGGTTTTCTCGCCGGTATGATTCTCGTCGGGCAACTGCTGGCCGTGTTCATGGCCAATGCCGGTGGCGCGTGGGACAACGCGAAGAAGTTGATCGAAGACGAGCCGCGTGATCTTGCCAAGAACACGGGCAAAGGCTCCGAGCGACACAAAGCAGCAGTCACCGGCGACACCGTGGGCGATCCGCTGAAGGACACCGCCGGCCCGGCCATCAATCCACTCATCAAGGTGATGAACATGGTGAGCCTGCTGTTGTTGCCCATCGTGCTCAAGTTTCACGTCGTCGCGGGGGTGGAAGGCACGGGACTGAAACCGTACGGGATCGCCGTCGTCATCGCGGTGTTGGCGTTGTCGGCCATCGTCTGGGCGGTGCACAAGTCCAAGGAAGACTCGCCGGAGATGGCGCAGATGGAGAAGGAATTCGAGAAGGCGTAACCGAGTTCAGTCGTTCGCACCGGGGCGCGGGTGACCGCGCCCCGGTTGTCTTCCCGGGGGTTGCAGAACCGCATCGTGTAAAGTAATCTGCATCCATGCGCCGTGCACACGAAACGCCATGGTTGGTTCTCGCGCTCGTTTTGTTGGGCACCGGCTGCGCCACAACCGGCTCGCGTCCGCTGGCATGGGATGTACTCCAGTGGAAGGATGACGATTGGCATGGGTCGCCAAGAGAAGCTCCCGTTCTTAGCGGAGAAGATTTGGTTCTTCGTGGCAAGGAGATGCGAACGCAGCAGGCGTATTCCACTCCGCTGACAGTTGAATTCGACGCGATGCTGGAGGAGATGCGCGCCAATGACGGAGCCCTTAGCTGTGGATTTGTCCCCATTGGTCAGCCGGCCGACCGCGATGTGGAGCGAGCAATCCACATTTCATTGCAGTACAACCAGAACGGACAGACTCTGTTCGTGGTGGAACGTTTCCAGCGGTGGCCGACACACAAAACCAAGACGTGGGCACACGCGCCATTGCCCCTCAAAACCGGCAATTGGTGCCACATGAAGTACGAAGTGCTGAAGGACGGTCTCCACATTTGGATTGATGACCACGCTTACGACACCGGTGGTGCGACGGTGCCATACGACAGGTTTTACATTTATATGTCAGGCTGGCAGCCAACGAACCGCTGGCACGTACGCAATTTCGTCGTGCGCTAGGCCATGCGCGTTACGTTTTTGGGCACAGGCACGAGCCAGGGCATCCCGCAGATCGGGTGTGATTGTGCCGTCTGTCGCTCGGACAATCCCCGGAACAAGCGGTTACGACCCTCGGTTTACCTTGAGGACGACAGCTACCATCTGCTCGTCGACGCCACACCCGACTTCCGCACCCAGGCGTTGCGCGCGAACCTCCGTCGCGTGGACGCCGTGCTGATGACACATACGCACGCCGATCACGTCCTCGGGCTTGACGAGTTGCGCGTGTACTGCAATCGTACGGGCAAGAAAATGCCGGTATACGGCTCCGCGCACTCCGTGGAGACAATCCAACGATTGTTTCCTTACGCATGCACCGAAACGCCTGAGTGGCCGGGACTGCCGAGGTTTGAGTTGCACACGGTGCAAGCCAATCAGCCCTTTGAGGTTTCGGGGGTCACGGTTCGTCCGCTGTCCCTGCACCACGGACGGATGGTGGTGTTCGGGTTCCTCTTCGGACAAGACTTCGCGTATGTCACGGACTGCAAGGTTGTGCCCGCCGAAGTCATCGAGACAATCCGTGGTGTGCCACTACTCGTGCTGGACGCGTTGCGATACCGCGAGCATCCGGCGCACTTGACCATTGAGGAGGCGTGCGGCGTGGCGCAACAGGTGGGGGCGAAATTGACGCTATTCACGCACCTGTGCCACGAAGTGGATCATGAAGCCGTGGAGAAGGGGCTGCCGCCAGGCGTCCGCGTGGCCTACGACGAAATGCGAATTGAGGGGGTCAATGGCGAGGTGCGGCAGATTGCGTAACGTCTGGCTCCAGCTCGTGGTGTCGGTCGCACTGGTATGGCTGCCACGCGCCGTGAGCGCGGGCGATTTGGCGGAGCGCGTGGTGATTGTCTATAACACGGAAGACCCCGACAGCCGGCCGCTGGCCGACACCTACGCGCAGAAGCGTGGCGTGCCGACCAACCAGATTTGCGGAATCAGCATCCGCGTCGCCGAAACGATTACCCGCAAGGAATACGAGGAGAAGATTCGCGACCCGATCTGGCGTTTCCTGACGAGGCAGGGTTTGTTGGAGCAGGAACCGCAGACAATCGTGGATCCGGTGCTCGGCAAGGTGCCGGGGTTGAGCACCGTCGGCGCGAAGGTATCGTACCTTGTGCTGATGTACGGCGTGCCATTGCGGATCGAGAACGACCCGGATCCGGATGCGGTGGAGAAACCGCCGGACAAGGCGCCGCCGGAATGGCGGCGGAACGATGCCTCCGTGGAAAGTGAGCTGGCGACATTGCCCAGCACCGGTGCGAAAATTTCCGGATTTCTGCGGAATCCATTCTTCCGAAGCGGCTCGGCAGACTTCGGGGCGGCGTTGAACCGGGAGATGTTGTTGGTTGGCCGGTTGGACGGTCCCGATCCACAAACGGTGCAACGGATGATCGACGACGCGATGACGGCGGAACGCTACGGGCTTCACGGTCGCGCCTACTTCGATTGGCGCGGCCTCCACGACGAGGCATATGTGAAGGGGGACGATTGGATTCGCGGGGCGTATCGCACCTTTCATGAGGCGGGGTACGAATGCGATTTCGATGACCGGCCCGAGACATTCGACGAAGACTACCCGATGACGGACGCGGCGATCTACGCGGGCTGGTACGCCGAAAATGTGGTGGGGCCGTTCCTCCGTCCCGATTTTCACTTCAAGACGGGCGCGGTTGCGTATCATCTGCATTCATTCAGCGGCACCAGCGTACGGACACGCACAACGCATTGGGTGGGCCCGCTGCTGGCGAAGGGCGCGGCGGCGACCATGGGCAACGTGTTTGAGCCGTATCTGACGTACACGCCGCGTATCGACATATTTTTCCAGCGGCTGTTGGAGGGCGCGCCGTTTTTGGAAGCAGGCTATTACAGCGAGCCCGTGCTAAGCTGGCAAACCACATTTGTCGGCGACCCGTTGTACCGTCCATTCGCCGCGTCGTTGGACGAACAGATCGAGCGGTTGGAAGCCGACCACAAACCGGACGTCGAATGGGCTTACCTGCGAAAGATCAACTTGCTGATGGCGCAGGATGATTCCACGAAGGCCGAGGATCTTTGTCGTCGTAAAGCGAAGGCGTTGCGGAGCGAAGTCCTGTATGAAAAACTGGGGGACTTGCTGCATGCCGGACATCGCGATGCGGAAGCGATCAAGGCCTACGCGAAAGCGGATGAGAGGCAGGCGGATTCGTATCGACATATTCGAGTGGCCACCAAGATGGCAACGGCTTATGAGGCGGGGCGGCAGACCGCGCAAGCGTTGGCTGTGTATGAAGGGTTGGCAACGGCGTACCCGTCGAACCACAACGTGCTCGGATTCTATAACCGGGCACACGATCTCGCGGTCACGGTGGGTGACGAAGCGAAGGTAAGGTCTTTGCAGGCGAAGATCGACGAGTTGGTGGCCGCCCGGCAAAAGCCGGCAGGCCCCGTTCCGAACGAGGCAGGCGAACAGGAAAAGAAGTGACAAGCCCGCGCGCCTTTGCTATCAGGACACGCTCAACGACGGGAGAGGTCAAATGTTTGTCATCCTGGGATTACTCGTGGTGGTTGTCATCCTTTTCGGCGTGCCGCTGTGGATGATGGTCGTTTACAACCAGTTGGTCACGCTGCGCAACCTCGTTGAGACTGCGTGGGCGCAGGTCGACGTGCAATTGAGGCGCCGCCACGATTTGATTCCCAACGTCGTCGAGACCGTGAAAGGCTATGCCACGCACGAGCGGGAGACATTCGAGAAAGTCATCCAGGCGCGCAATGCCGCCCGGGATGCCACGAACCCGCAGGCCAAGGCGGAAGCCGAGAACGCGCTCACCGGCGCAATCAAGTCGGTGTTCGCGGTCGCGGAGGCGTACCCCGAACTCAAGGCCAACCAGAATTTCCTGTCACTCCAGGGGGAATTGACCACCACCGAGGGGTTCATCGCCCAGTGCCGGTCGGAGTACAACGACAGCGTTCTCACCTACAACAACACCTTGCAGGTGTTTCCGGCCAATACCGTCGCGGGGCTGTTCAAGTTCCAACACCGCGAGTATTTCGGCGTGCCCGAAGGAGGACAACGCGAACCAGTAAAGGTACAGTTCTAATTCGGAGAAAGAATGAGAATCGGCATATTGAAAGAGACTGGAGCAGGAGAACGCCGTGTTGCCTTGGTGCCCGATGCGGTAGGCCCGTTGGTCAAACTCGGGATCGAAGTGTCGGTGCAAACCGGGGCCGGCGACGCGGCGCTTTTCGCAGACAGCGATTATCAGAAGGCGGGCGCCCGCATCGTTCCCGACGCCCCCACTGCCTACCGCGAATCAGACGTAATCCTGAAAGTCCAAAAGCCAACGTTGGAAGAAGCCGGTCACATGCGCGAAGGAGCGGTGCTCATTGGTTTTCTCCAACCATCATCGAGCGCCGATTTGATCAAGCGCCTCGACGAACGAAAAATCACAGGGCTGGCGATGGAAGCGATCCCGCGCATCAGCCGCGCGCAAAGCATGGACGCGCTTTCGTCGCAGGCGAACGTCGCCGGTTACAAGGCGGTGTTGGTCGCGGCAAACTCGCTGACAAAGTTCCTGCCGATGATGACGACCGCGGCGGGCACCATCCGGCCTGCGAAAGTTCTCATCCTCGGTGCCGGTGTGGCCGGGTTGCAAGCGATCGCCACGGCGCGTCGGCTCGGCGCGGTCGTTTGGGCTTACGATGTGCGGGCCGTGGTCAAGGAACAGATCGAGAGTCTCGGCGCGAAGTTCTTGGAATTCGATCTCGGCGTGAAGGATGCGCAGGACAAAGGCGGCTACGCGAAAGAACTTTCCGAAGACGCGAAACGCAAACAGCAGCAGATGCTCGGCGAGAAGACGAAGGAGTTCGACGTGGTCATCACCACCGCGTTAATCCCGGGAAAACCCGCGCCACGACTTATCACCAAAGAAACCGTGGCCGGTATGAAACCGGGATCGGTAATCGTCGATCTTGCAGCGGAGACGGGTGGCAATTGCGAGTTGACCGAAGCGAACAAGGAAGTCGTCAAGCACGGTGTTACGATCATCGGCCCGACGAATCTACCGAGCACGATGCCGACGCACGCCAGCCAGCTTTATGCGCGCAATGTCGTCGAGTTGCTCAAGCTGATCGTCAAGGACGGCAAGCTCAACCTCGACTTCAACGACGACATCATCAAAGGCGCCTGCGTCACGCACAACGGCAGCAAGCAGAGCAGGTGAGGCACAGGTTTCTCCCCTCCATACAGCGCAGTCTAATCGTCCAGAGCCAAAAGGAAAGTCTGCAAATCGGTTTTCGCGCTCTCAGTGAAAGCCTGAGTTGCCGGAGAGTTGTTTGACCAACTGATTTGTGAAACTTTTGGCGTCGCCGAAGAGCATCAGCGTCTTGTCCATGTAATACAATTCGTTGTCGATGCCGGCGAAACCGGGGTTCAGGCTGCGTTTGATGACCATGACCGTGCGCGCTTTGTCCACATCGAGGATCGGCATGCCATAGATGGGGCTGGCCTTGTTGGTGCGTGCAGCGGGATTGGTGACATCGTTGGCGCCAATGACCAGCGCGACGTCGGTCTGCGGAAGCTCCCGGTTCGCATCCTCCATTTCCAGCAGGCGGTCGTAGGGAATGTCCGCCTCGGCGAGAAGGACATTCATGTGACCCGGCATGCGGCCCGCGACGGGATGAATGGCGAATTTCACGTCCACACCCTTTTTCGTGAGCACATCATAAAGTTCTCGCACCGCATGTTGCGCCTGGGCGACCGCCATGCCGTACCCCGGCACGATCATGACTGTGTTCGCCGACTCCAATAGCGCCGCCGCCTCCTCAGGTGTGGCGCTCCGCGCGGTTTTTTGTTCGTGACCGGCCGCTGTGACCTGCACCTGGCCGAAGCCGCCAAAGAGTACATTGGTGAACGAACGGTTCATGGCTTTGCACATGATGATCGAGAGAATCAAGCCGGACGAACCATCCAGCGCGCCGGCAATGATCAGCAGGTGATTGTGCAGAACGAACCCCATCGCACAGGCCGACAGACCGGCGTAGGAGTTCAGCAAGGAGATGACCGTCGGCATGTCCGCGCCGCCAATCGGGATGATCAATAACACGCCGAACAAGAGTGCCAGCGCGCTCATCACTAAAAATAGATTCGTGTTTCCCGGACGGAATATCAGCGTGATGGCAACGACGGCAGCCACGACGAACAACGAGAGGTTCACAATATTCTGCCCCCGATAAGTGATTGGGCGGGTCGGCAGGATCTCCTGCAGTTTACCGAACGCCATCAAACTGGCCGTGAACGTCAGGAAACCAAGCAGCACTTCGAGCGTGAGCGCCGTCATCGTAAACCGGGTCAGGTTCGGCGTTTGCAAATAAAACTCCGCGGCACCGACCAAGGCCGCCGCCAGCGCGCCGAATGCGTGCGAGAGCGCCGTCCGTTGCGGGACGGCGGTCATCGGCATCATCGCCATCGGGACGCCAATGACTGTTCCGACAACGAAGGCGACGAGAATCCATTGGTAACTGTGGAAACCGCCGTGGACGATTTCCGGTTTGAGCAGGGTGCCGCCGACGGCAAGCAGCATTCCAATGATGCCGGTGATCACGCCGCGCCGGGCGGTCGGGACGGCACTGAGCCATTTGAGCGCGAGAATGAAACACGCGGCTGCCGCCATGTAGATGAAGTGGATGGCGTTTTCGTTCATGGCTGCTTCCGCTCTGTCTTCTTGAACATCCGCAGCATCCGGTAGGTAATGAGGTAGCCGCCGACGATGTTGATCATGGAAGCGGTGACCGCGATGGTGCCCAGCACCGTGCTCAACGTTGTCTTCTGTTCGCCGGCGATGACGATGGAGCCGACTACCGTGATCGCTGAGATCGCGTTGGTCAGCGACATCAGCGGTGTATGCAACAGCGGCGACACGCGACGGATGATCTCCAGCCCGAGAAACGTCGCGAGCACAAACACATATAAGTACTGCAGGATGTCAGGATCCATTGTCTCTCCTAGTTTAAATACCGCATTTGCGGTTCGCGGTTGTCTTGCGGCGGCAGGAGTGATAAACAACCGCGGCAACCAATTCAAGTCCTATGTTGATCGACACGCATGCCCATCTCTGTTATCCCGATTTCGCCGAAGAATTGCCGGAGGTGATCGAACGCGCGGGCGCGGTGCGTCAGGATGGAACTGGGACCCGCGGATGAGTCTGGACGCCGTCGTCCCGTGCCGATTCAGGGTTCGGAGTAGGAGTTGCCGCTGGACGTGGTGATTATTGCGGTTGGCACCAGCGCCAACCCGCTGGTGCAATCCGCCACAAGCGATCTGAAAACACGGAAGGGTGGCTACATCGAAGCCGAGCGCGAACCGGCCAAGGTGCAGTTCTAACGACCGCTTGCCAGCAACACGCTGAAGCTGTACATGTTGTCTAGCTGGCATTATGGAAACCACAGGTTTTAGAGTCACGGAAGCACGTTTTTTGGCGCCCGATGTCAAATTGTTCCGCATCGCGGCGCCACGGGTCGCGCGCAAACAGAAGCCGGGGCAGTTTGTCATTCTTCGCATTCATGAGCACGGCGAGCGCATTCCACTGACCGTTGCGGAATCCAATCCGGCGGATGGCACGATTACGATCATCGTGCAAGGCATTGGCAAAACGACCAAACAGCTCAACACATTCAAGGTCGGCGACACGATCACCGACGTGGTTGGGCCGCTGGGTCGTCCGTCGGACGTCCACTTGTTTGGCACCGTGGTGGTCATCGGCGGGGGTGTCGGGACTGCGATTGCGTACCCGACGGCCAAGGCGCTCCAGCATGCGGGGAACCACGTCATCGCCATCCTCGGGGCTCGTACCAAAGACCTCATCATCCTCGAAAACGAAGTCCGCGCCATCAGCGACACGACGTTTGTCACCACCGACGACGGCAGCTACGGAGAGAAAGGACTGGTCACCGATAAGCTGAAAACGTTGATCGCCGCAGGCAAGATTGACCTGGTGCTGGCCATCGGCCCGATTCCCATGATGCGTGCCGTCGCGGAGACGACGCGGCCGCAGGGGATCAAGACGCTTGTCAGTCTCAACCCCATCATGGTGGACGGGACCGGCATGTGCGGCGGTTGCCGTGTCCAGGTGGCGGGCCGCAGCCAGTTTGCGTGCGTGGACGGTCCCGAGTTCGACGCGCACGAGGTGGATTTCGATGGTTTGGCCAGACGCAACGCCATGTATCGTGATTCCGAGCGTCAGTCGCTGGAGCGTTTCGTCAGCGACGCAGCGCACCGATGCAAACTGGAGGACGTCGCGCCCCGTTGAATGGCCCATGAAGAATCCGCTGCCACCCAAAGAGCGCACCAAGATTCCGCGCCAGAAGATGCCCGAACAGGAAGCAGGGCAGCGCGGCCACAATTTTGAGGAGGTCAATCTCGGCCTCAATTTCCACCTCGCCACACAGGAGGCAATGCGTTGTCTCGAATGCGCCCACCCCAAGTGCATTGATGGTTGTCCGGTTGGCGTGCAGGTGAAAGAGTTCGTGGCTATGGTTGTCGAAGGCAAGTATCTGGCGGCCGCCGCCAAGATTCGCGAGGCCGACATTCTGCCGGCCGTGACCGGTCGCGTTTGTCCGCAGGAAGATCAATGCGAAGGCACCTGCATCATGAACAAGAAGTTCGGGGCGGTCGGCATTGGATACCTCGAACGGTTTGTGGCCGACTACGAACGCGGGTGTGGCCTGATCGGCCTGCCGCCCATCGCCCCGTCCACGGGCAAGAAGGTGGCCATCATCGGCAGCGGGCCCGCGGGCTTGAGCGCGGCGGGCGACCTCGTCCAGAAAGGGCACGCGGTGACGGTGTTCGAGGCTTTGCACGAGATCGGCGGCGTGTTGATTTACGGCATTCCGGAGTTCCGACTTCCCAAAGACATCGTGCGGCAGGAGGTCGATAACATGCGAAAGATGGGCGTGGAATTTCAAACCAACGTCATTGTCGGCAAGACCGTAACCGTGGACGAATTGTTCAACGAGGAAGGCTACCACGCGGTGCTGGTCGCCACCGGCGCGGGGTTGCCGCAGTTCCTCGGCGTCCCCGGTGAAGACCTGTGTGGCGTGTATTCGGCGAATGAATTTCTCACGCGCGTCAATTTGATGAAGGCGTACAAGTTTCCCGAGTACGACGAACCGATTTACGATTGCCGGGGCAAGAACGTGGCGGTGGTCGGCGGCGGCAACACGGCGATGGACGCCATTCGCAGTGCGTTACGGCTCGGGGCGAAGAACGCGTACGTCATCTACCGGCGTTCCGAAACCGAGATGCCGGCCCGGGCCGAGGAAGTCAAACACGCGAAGGAAGAGGGCGTTCAGTTTTTGCTGTTGAACAATCCCGTTGAATTCCTCGGCGATGAGAAGGGCTGGTTGCGGGCAGCGCGTTGCGTCAGGATGGAGCTGGGACCCGCCGACGAGTCCGGCAGGCGTCGTCCCATACCGATGAGGGGTTCGGAGTACGAATTGCCGCTGGACGTGGTGATTATTGCGGTTGGCACCAGCGCCAACCCGCTCGTGCAATCCACCACAAGCGATCTGAAAACGCGGAAGGGTGGCTACATCGAAGCCAACCCCGAGACACTCAAGACCTCGAAGGTGGGGGTGTTTGGCGCGGGCGACATTGTCACCGGCGCCGCCACGGTGATTCTGGCGATGGGTGCCGGTCGCAAAGCCGCCAAGGCGATTGACGAGTATTTGCGTAGTGGCGTGTGGTGATCGATCCAAAAGGCGCACTGTTACGGCTGTTTCTTCTCGGGCATCTTCGCCTCGGCTGAGCCGCTTCCTAGCGGCTTGGCTTCTCAAACGCGGCGTCGAAGGCGCGGGAGCTGGATTTGAAGTCGAGTTTGCGGACGAAGGCGCAGGATTCGGTCGCGCCGTGTTCGCGGTCCATGCGGCTGTCTTCCCATTCGACGGAGAGCGGGCCGGTGTAACCGATGTCGTTCAGCGCGACGATGATGTCCTCGAAGTGGATGTCGCCGCGGCCGAGGGAGCGGAAGTCCCAGTAGCGGCGCGGGTCGCCGAAGTTCGTGTGGCCGCCGAAGACGCCGACGGTGCCGTCGCCGTGTCCCCACCACACGTCCTTCATGTGGGTGTGATAAATGCGGTCGGCGAAGCGGCGGATGAACTTCACGTAATCGACGTGCTGATAGCCGAGGTGTGACGGATCGAAGTTGAAACCGAACTCGTGCCGGTGTTTGAGCGCGTCGAGCGCGCGTTCGGCTGTGGCGATGTCGAAGGCGATCTCGGTGGGATGCACTTCCAGCGCGAATTTCACACCGCAACTCTTGAACTCGTCAAGGATCGGGTTCCACATTTTGGCAAAGAACTCGAAGCCGTCATCGATCATTGTGGTTGAGACCGGCGGGAACGAGTAGAGCAGGTGCCAGATGGAACTGCCGGTGAAGCCGTTGACGACGTTGACGCCGAGGTTTTTGGCGGCGTGGGCGGTGCGCATCATTTCCTCGGCGGCGCGCTGGCGCACGTCGTCGGGTTGGCCGTTGCCCCGGACGTGCGGCGGGAGGATGGCTTTGTGGCGCTCGTCGATGTTGTCGCACACGGCCTGGCCGACGAGGTGATTGCTGATGGCCCAAGTCTTGAGTCCGTGGCGCGCGAGTGTTTCGTGGCGCGAATCGCAGTAGGTTTTCGATTTGCAGCCCTGAGTGACGTCGAAATGGTCGCCCCAGCAGGCCAATTCGAGGCCGTCGAAGCCGAAACTGTTCGCCTTCGCGCAGATGGTTTCGAAAGGAAGGTCGGCCCATTGGCCGGTGAAAAGCGTGACGGGTCTTGCCATGACTGAACACGAGTGGTAAACAACCGGCACGGCGCATTCAAGCACTATGTTTATCGACACCCACGCGCACCTTTGTTATCCCGACTTCGGCGAGGAGCTGCCGCAGATTGTCGAGCGGGCGCAGGCGGCGAAGGTGATGCAGATCGTCAGTATCGCCACGGATCTGGAAGGGGCGCGGAAGACGCTGGACATCGCGCATCGATTCGAGGCGGTGCACGCGACGGTTGGCCTGCATCCCGGCGAAGTTCCACGCGTCATGCTGTGCGACATGAAGGAACTGGCGCAGCTTGCCGCGGAGCCGAAGGTGGTGGCGATTGGCGAGACGGGTTTGGATTATTACCGCGAGGCGAAGGACAACGCGGCACTGCGGCAGCAACAGAAAGACCTGTTTTGGGCGCAACTCGAATTGGCCAAGGAGCGACATCTGCCGGTGGTGATTCACAATCGGGCCGCCGAACACGATATTTTGGAGATTGTGCGAGCGCATGCGGAGAGTTTGCCGAAGGAGTCACGTCCATGGGGCGTGATGCATTGTTTTTCGGGGGACGAGAGATTCGCGTTCGACTGCATCGAGATTGGATTATTGATCAGCTACACAGGCATCCTGACATTCAAGAAGTCGACGGCGCTGCGCGAGGTGGCAAAAAAGGTGTCGCTCGATTCCGTGATGCTGGAAACGGACGCGCCGTATCTCGCGCCCGAGCCGCATCGCGGGAAACGGAACGAACCGGCGTATGTGCCGCTGATCGCGGAAGCGCTGGCGCAAGTGAAGGGCGTGACCGCGGAAGAAGTAGCGCGGGCGACGACGGCAAATGCGCAGCGGCTGTTTCGGCTGCATTGAGCGAGGAGGAGGCGTATGGAGTTCAAGAAATTCGACCTACCAATTCGGATACTGATTGCCGTTGTCGTGGGCTTCTTCATGCTGAAGATGATCTTCTCCGGCGCAGCCAAGGGCGAGGATCTCTCGCCAGCGGCCAAGTTTGTCGGAGTCTTGCTGGCGATGGTATATGGTTTTGTACTATTCTTGCTCTTCGGCTACCCGGTGCTTAAGAAAGTTGGGGGAAAGTTTGCGAGCCTCTATATGCCATCGGATGCGGACATCCGCATCGTACCCGAGTACAGCGTTGCGGAAGCGCGCGCGAACGAAGGGAAATATCGGGAGGCAGTTGATGAATATCGCAAGGTGATCGCGGAGCATCCCGACGACATTTATCCGCATCTGCGCATCGCCGAATTGGCGCTGAATCATTTGGGCGACCACCATCTGGTTGAAATAGAGCTGTTGTCGGCTCTCGGAAAAGCCGAGGGTGAAGTTTCCATAGTGATGGCGGCTGGTCGCCTGGCGGATTTTTACCAACTCACGTTGAATGACCCGGCGCGGGCGTTGGAGGTCATGAAGCAGGTGCGCGAGAAGATCCCCGGCACCAAGCGGGCCGATCTCGCGGACGAACGGATCGCGGTGTTGGAGCGCATCGTGCAAACTGGTGGGGCTCCGCCGCCGAAAACTCCCGACAAGATCGCCGCCAGACCCTCGCGCTACAAAATGTCGGAATAGGCGGCGTTACGACATCAGGCGAGATGACCAACGTACAGTAGCGTCAGATAGTCGAAGCTCACTTTGCCATCCGCCTGATACCTGTCGAAGTTTGCCTGCAGCGCATCCAGCATGGACTGATGGTTGGGGTGACCCGGTTCAGGCGTGTAGGAAGACGACAGCAATCGACCTTTCACTCCGTCGAAGTCGAAGACCTGGCGGTTCTCAAACTTTCTCCGTGTGAAGGGTTGCGGGGCGAAGAACGCGGCGATGGCTTCGGCATCCACATTTCGGTGATCGACCGCCGCGTAGTCGGTGCCATACTTCTGCAGCAAGTCCTCGTACGCGCGCAGGAACGGGGAGGTATCCGTCAGCCGCTCGTTCCAGATCAGCGCGACCCAGCCGCCCGGGTTGAGGATGCGCGCGAATTCCTTTCGCGCCCGCTTGCGATCAAACCAATGAAATGCCTGGCCCGCCGTGATCAGATCGACCGAGCGATCCGGCAGCGTCGTCGCCTCGGCGGCGCCATCGACGCTCGTGAAGTCGGGATATTTCCTGAGAAAGCGTTCGCCCGCCTCGCGCATTTCACGATTTGGTTCCACGCCGAATACTCGATGTCCATTCTTCAGAAACAATTCGCCCAGGATTCCCGTGCCGGAACCGATGTCTGCGATCACGGACTTGCTGGCAAGCTCGCATTCGCTCGTGAGCGTCTGGATCACGCGGTTTGGGTAACGCGGCCGATACTTGATGTAGTTCTCGACCCGGCTGGAGAACCTGTGGGTGGGGTCTTTCATCGGGACACTCACGACAGCCGATTCAATGAGAGTATTTCTGCAGGACGTCTTTGACCACTGTGGGAGTAAGTTCGTAGCCTTGGAGCAGGGGATAGCCTTCCCAGCGGACGATTCCCTGTGGATCGATGATGATGACGTGCGGTATTCCCTTCACCTCAACCTGCTTGTTCGTGCGGCGCTGCGTATCCGTCGCGATGTAATAATCGATCTTCGGCTCTTTCATCGCGCGGATTTTATCTTCCGGTTCGTCGGACAACCCAATCACGACCATTCTGTCACCGAACGTCTTGTGGATGGCGTTCAACTCCGGTATCGCCTTACGGCACGGGCCACACCACGTCGCCCAGAAATCAATCAGGACGAATTTGCCATGCGTGTCCGGGGCCTTGGAAAGCCAATGCTCCACGACAAGTTCCGGCGCTTTCTGGTTAAGCAGCGATTTGGCCCACAATTGTTTCTCGGCGGCGATGCCAGATCGCGCAACGAGAACGGCAGCGAGAATGGAGACGAGCAGGTAACGCATGGGAATCACCGATTGTCCTTTCGTGAATCCACTATTGGGTGTGTGCGGCGACAGACCGCACATACGTCCCCCTTATGTACTCGATTCCGGCAGCCGATTCAACGGCAACCTGTGGGCGGTCGCTTACAGGCTCGTGTAATAGAAACCGGCGGCCTGGGCGGCGTGGCGGTCGAAGAGGTTTTTGATGTCGATGAGAACGGGCGGGGACATCTTCGTCTTGAGCTGATCGAGGGTGAGGGAGCGGAAGGCGTCGTGTTTGTTGGCGACGACGATACAGTCGCATTTGGGCACCTTGTCGAACTCGACGTTCTCGATGCCGAAATATTTGCGGACGGTGTCGGCGGAGAGCAACGGTTCGTAGCCGAGCACTTTCACGCCAAAACCCTGGAGGTAGGTGATGGTATTGTGCACCTTGCTGTTGCGGAGGTCGGGGACGTTCTCCTTGAACGTGAGGCCGAGGATGAGCACCGTGGCGCCCTTGATCGGTTTGCCGACGTGGGCGATGCCCTTGACGACCATCTCGCCGACGTGAATCGGCATGGAGTCGTTGATCTGCCGGCCCGCCAGAATCACCTGGGGATGATAGCCAAATTGCTGGGCGCGGTAGGTGAGGTAATATGGGTCGACGCCGATGCAGTGTCCGCCGACGAGGCCGGGATGATAGTTGTGAAAATTCCATTTCGTACCGGCGGCGGCGAGGACTTCATCGGTGTTGAGGCCGAGCCGGGAAAAGATAAGGGAGAGTTCGTTCATGAGCGCGATGTTGAGGTCGCGCTGGATGTTCTCGATGACCTTGGCGGCCTCGGCGGTCGCGATGCTGGGGGCGCGGTAGATGCTTCGGGCGACGAGCGAGTAGAGGGCGTCGACCTCGTCGAGCGTCTCGGCGTCGCAGGCGCTGACGATTTTTTCGATTTTACCGATGGTGTGCTCGTGGTCGCCGGGATTGATACGCTCCGGCGAATACCCGATCTTGAAATCGCCGAGCTTCAGTCCCGATTTCTCCTCGAGGATGGGCAGGCAGATTTCCTCCGTCACCCCGGGGTACACGGTGCTTTCATAGATCACGATCGAACCCTTGGCCAGATTTTCGCCAACGATGCGTGAGGCGCTGATAA
Organism: Verrucomicrobiia bacterium; assembly: GCA_049511095.1. Lineage (GTDB taxonomy): Bacteria > Verrucomicrobiota > Verrucomicrobiia > Palsa-1439 > Palsa-1439 > Palsa-1439. Next base: position 22,058 of record JBEKYJ010000005.1, on the reverse strand, counting down.
TCGGTTCCAAATCCGGGACGTTGGCCTTGTCGACGGGAGTCGGGACGGCGACGACGATGTAGCGGCACTCGCGCAGACGCTTCGCGTCGGTGGTGAAACTGAGGTTGGGGTTCTTCAGGTCGCTGGCGAGCGCTTCGCTGGTGCGGTCCGTGCCCTTCTGAAGTTCCGCGACGCGGCGGGTGTTGATGTCAAAGCCGACGACGGGGAGGCGCTTGGCGAAGGAGACGGCCAAGGGCAGGCCGACATAGCCGAGGCCGACGACCGCGACGTTACCCTTCACTTTGTTCATGGTCTTCGTCAACCCATTGAGGAATAGCAGGTCTTGTGCTGAGAATCCAGACTGTGTTTACAGATGCGCGACGTTCACCTGATGAACGCGGCTTGGGTTAAGCATGCCCTTCAGCAAAATGCGCAGGGTGTGGTAGTTCCGTATATCGAGGCGATGGTTTACAACACCGGCCACCAGCGGATTGACGTTCACAATACTGTGCGTGTTTATGTCCAAGCTCACCTCCAGCACGCCGTCGTTGTATAGCGCCGAGTGGTGCTGATTGTCCAACGTCAGCGAATAGACCTTACCGGCCATGCGGCCCACAATTTCCGCAAGACCATCGCGTTGGCTGATGTAGAAGCCATCGCGTTTGGCATTGTCGAGCCACGCGTCGCGATTGGTGAAGAAGCCCGGTTTCTGGATGAACGGGCCGCCGTATTCGGGACAGAACGTATCGCAATTGCCGCATTCGTTGCACCAATCCACGAAGTTGGCGATCTGGTACTTGCGCTCGACCTTCAGGACACTGCGGTCGGCCGGCTGCAGACGGGTGCCGTCCCACAAGTAATTCGTGAACTCGACCTCGACGGGATCGACTTCATAATAAAAGTTCGCGTCGTTCGGGCATACGGGAACGCACTTGTTGCAGGTGATGCAGTCGTAAAGCCATAACTTCGAGTCAATCCGCTTGGGAACGGCGGTGTTTTTCTCCGCCGAATAACGCTCATCGGCCACCGTCCGGCTCCAGATCGGGCCAAGGTTGAGGAAGCCGGCGTAATTGACGGCGGCTTCGCGATCACCCCTGGCATGTTCCCACGCCGCCGGCTCGTGGCCTTCCCGTTTGAGAATGAAATCACCGATGTTGGTGACGCCTAGTTTTTTCATTTCCTGTTCGAGGCCCTTGAGATACTCGAAAAGTCGTCCGTAACCGCCGACCTTCAAGAGATCGCTGCAGGTGGTGATCGGAACGAAACCGCAGGCTACGCAGTTGGGGAAATTGTGCTTGTCCACGGCGGCCGCGAAACTGATTGGGCAGTCGGGACCGTAGGTTTGTCGCCAGCGCTCGACCAGGCGCAGGGTGATCACGTGCAGCGGCGGTCCGCTGAGATACATGATCTCGTCCTTCGGGAAGAACTTCCTGTGGTTGATGACTTCGAGGGTGTTGCTGAACTTGACGCCGACGCTGTGTCCGTGCTTGCGCCCCGTCGCCTGCAAGCGGCGCAGCATGTCGATACCTTCGTCGAACTTCAGTCCGGCGTCGATGGCCTTTTTGTTGACATGGATATCGTGGAAGCCGAGCCGGTCGTGCAGCAAATAGTTCAACTCCGCCAGACCGAGCAGGGTCGGGTTCATCTTGATCACGACGTCCATGCCAATTTCGGCGAGGAGAAAGCTGCAAATCCTCTCAATCTCGTTGGGCGGGCAATTGTGGAACGTTGAGACCGTGACGGTGTTGGAAATCTCCTCGGGGTAGGGGAGGTCGCGATACTGTTTCCAGTGGTCGGGGATTTCCATTCGCAACTTGTCGATGTGATTCCGGGCGTTGCGGAGGGCGGCGATGAACTCGCGGATCCGTTGGCTCGAGATGCCGTCCAGGTCGTAGCCGAGGCTGAAATCGTAGATCGTGGACGTCTTGTCGAATTGACTCGGCGGGAATTCGAGGAGATGGCTCGCCTTGAAAATCTCGACGAGCATCATGCCGGCGACGTACTCGTGGATGGACTCATGGAGCCGCAACTCCTGCGAGAATTCGATGTTGTAGCCGACATTGGTCATGTCGATGCACGGGCGATTGATGACCAATTGGTCGTTGATCTGCACCGTCTTGAGTTCCAGGATGCGCGACCCGCCCAGCCAGCTCAGGAGAATGTTTTGGGCCATCTGCGTCTGTGGGCCGGCGGCGGGGCCAACGGGCGTGCCGGCGATCTTCCCGTGAAATTTCACGCTGGTATCGAGGGCCGGGTCAGGCACATACATCTTGTTCAACGGCAGATCGAAGATGGTCTGTTGCCGCTCAGGCTCCAGAAACATCCGTTTGACGAGATCGCAAAACGGCGATGGATGGAGGTCCGCCATAGGGTTGATTATATCCAGCAACTTTACGAGTTCCCGTGCCGTAGTCTAGCGAAAAGCTGTTCTCGCACTGGCTGACCTGATTGCGCTGGGTTGCTGAGGCCGGGAGCGAATGCCAAATTGTCGGGTTCCCCTGCGTTGGCTGACATTGTGGCTGTCGTGTGGCCGAACAGAGATGTGTCCCAAGTTTTTGCAACAGGCGTATCTTCAATGTGTTACGACTCCGGCAACAGCCGTGGCATTGGCGTTGCTTTGTCAAGGGTCATAACGATTGATCACAACGCGATGAAACGAAGTGACGGATGCCTTACCGACGCCCAACTCCGCACGGAATTGAGCCGGTGCGAGTATTGCGAAGAAAAGCCCTGTCAAAAGGCTTGCCCGGCAGATTGTTCGCCGGCGGATTTCATCATGGCGGCGCGTGTGGGCGAGAAGTCGGACTATCGGCGGGCGGCGGCCTTGATCATGGGTGCAAACCCGTTTGGCGGGGTGTGCGGGGTCGTCTGTCCTGACTATTTCTGCGTGAAGGCCTGTTCGCGACGGACGTTCGATACACCGATCAACATTCCCGCCGTTCAAGCCACGGTTATCAAGATAGCCAACGAAGTCGGGATGCCGGAATTCAAGCCGGCCAAGAGGAATGGGAAGACGGTCGGCGTCATTGGAGCGGGACCGGCGGGTTTCGGTGCGGCGGCCGTTCTGGCCCAGCAAGGGTACCAGGTCACGATTTATGACCAGCAAGAGCGGCTGGGCGGGATGACGAATCTCATCCCTGATTTCAGGTTGGACAAGAAGATGGTGCGCGCCGACCTCGAATTCTTGAAGCGCCTCGGGGCCATCGAGTTCAGACTGGGCAGGAGCATCGCCAACCCGGATCGTCTGCTCAAGAGGCACGATGCCGTCATTGTGTGCGCCGGTTTGGGCGAGCCGATGCGACTGGGTATTCCGGGCGAAGAATACACGGTGTCGTGGCAGAGGTTTTTGGAGAACCAGAAGAAGATGCGCGTCGCAGGCAAGAAGGTGGCCGTCTTCGGCGGCGGCGCGGTGGCGGCGGATTGTGCGACCACGGCCAAACGGCTCGGGGCGCTCTCGGTGGAACTCATCTACCGGCGCAAGCAGGAGAACATGCCGCTGACGCAGTATGAGCGCGACCTGCTGCTCGAGCACGGCATCGACATTTCGACTTGTTCCAAGCCCATCGAAATCGTTCACCAGGGCAAGCGGGTCAACGGCATTCGTATCGTCCGCTTGATGCTCCCGAAAGGCAAGACGCCGCGGCCGGAGAATTTCATCGTCAACAAGAAGGAATCGCCAGTTTTCCGCGAGTTCGATCTCGTGATTTCCGCGATTGGCAGCCGGCCCAAGATGCCCGTCACGAAAACCCGGGGAGTTTTTTACGCTGGCGACATGGTGCTCGGCTCATCCACCGTGGTGGAATCGGTGGCGAGCGGAAAGAACGCGGCGTTGGAAGCCGATGCATTCATCCGGGGCAAGGGCAAGCCGCGCATTGCAAAACGCGCGAAATGCCGCACGGTCCTGGCCGGCACGCCGCTGTGTCCGGTTCCGCTCGACACGGAGTTCTTCGGGCGCAAGATTCGCTCGCCGTTCCTGCTTTCGGCGGCGCCGCACACCGACGGGTACGCCCCGATGCGCCAGGCCTACGAGCGCGGCTGGTCCGGCGGCGTGATGAAGACGTCGTTCGACAACGTACCGATTCACATTCCGAGCGAATACATGTTTGTGATCGGGGGTTCGACGTACGGCAATAGCGACAATGTCTCCGGGCATCCGCTCGACCGCGTCCGCAAGGAAATCGAGCGATTGGTGAAGGAATTTCCGGATCGGCTGACGCTCGCGTCGACCGGCGGGCCGGTCACGGGCCGTGACGAAGAAGACCGGGCGGCGTGGCAATCGAACACGCGGAAGCTGGAGAGCGCCGGGGTGATGGGCGTGGAGTACAGCCTCTCCTGCCCGCAGGGCGGTGACGGCACCTGCGGCGACGTTGTTTCCCAAAATGCCGAACTGACGGCCAAGATCATTGACTGGGTCATGGAGGCCAGCAGCGAGAACAATCCAAAGTTGTTCAAACTCACGGCAGCCGTCACGGCCATTCAGCCGATCATCAAACGGATTCAGGAAGTGTTCGCGAAATACCCGAACAAGAAAGCGGGCGTGACGTTGGCCAACAGTTTCCCGTCGCTGGCGTTCCGCAAGTCGGCCGGGCGACGGTGGGAGGAAGGCGTGGTCATCGGCATGTCGGGTGAAGGAGTGCTGCCGATCAGCAATCTGACGCTGGCGAAAGTGAGCGGTCTGGGCATCACCGTTTCGGGCAATGGCGGGCCGATGGACTACAAAGCGGCGGCCAATTTTCTGGCGCTGGGTGCGCAGACGGTTCAGTTCTGCACGATTGTGATGAAGTATGGCCTGGGCATCGTTGACGATCTCCACTCCGGCCTGAGCTACCTGATGGCAGAGCGCGGCTTCGGGTCGGTCAAGGAATTGATCGGCTCAGCCCTGCCGCACCCGATTACCGATTTCATGGCACTTTCCGCGACCAAGAAACTACCGGAGGTGATCCGCGAACTTTGCGAGCACTGCGGCAATTGCGCGCGCTGTCCGTATCTGGCCATCACCCTGGACGGACAAGCAGTTCCCGTGTTCGATCCGGTCCACTGCATCGGCTGTTCACTGTGCGCGCAGAAATGTTTCTCGGGTGCGATCTTCATGCGCGAGCGAACCGGGCGCGAGTTGGCCGCCCTACGGGACTAGGGAACTTCTGCCCCCTTCACAAGATCCAGAAGCGCCGACAGATGCGAGTTCACCAGAGGGTCAATTCTGTCAATTGACTTTTTGGTTTCCTTTGCCGTAGTCTGAGTGAAACTTACCGTGAAGCTGACCCGATTGATCAAAATCGCCCGAGGAGAAGAGCCTGCCGACCTCGTCATCAAGGGCGGGCAGATTGTCAACGTCCTCAGCGGCGAGATTTATCCCGCCGACATCGCCTTATGCGGGGAGGTCATTGCGGGGGTGGGCGATTACAGCGGCCCGAACGAACTCGACGCGCGCGGCAAATTCATCACGCCGGGTTTCATCGACGGCCACATGCACATTGAAAGCTCGATGGTCACGGTGTGGGAATTCGCGAAGACGGTGATGCCGCACGGGACGACCACGATCATGGCCGACCCGCATGAGTTGGCCAACGTGCTCGGCATCGAAGGCATCGAGTACGTGCTGAAGACGGCGAAGTACCAGCCGCTAAGCGTGTATGTGATGTTGCCGTCGTGCGTGCCGGCGACCGACCTCGAAACGAGCGGGGCGCGGCTCAAGGCGGTCGATCTTCTACCGTTTATGAACAATCCGTGGGTGCTGGGCTTGGCCGAGATGATGAATTACCCCGGCGTGGTCCATCGGTCTGAAGAAGTGCTGGAAAAACTGCGCATCGCCGGCGGCAAAATTATTGACGGTCACGCGCCGCAGCTTAGCGGCAAGGATCTGAACGCGTACATCGCCGCGGGGATCAGCAACGATCACGAGTGCACGACCGTGGCGGAAGCGCGGGAGAAGATGCGGCTGGGCATGAATATCGCCGTGCGTGAAGGCTCGGTGACGCGGGATTTGCTGGCGCTGTTGCCGCTCATCAAGCCGGAGAACGCGGACCGGTTCTTCTTTTGCACGGACGACCGCACGCCGGCGGATTTGATGACCCGCGGCCACATTGATTCGATGATCCGGATGGCCATCGGCGCGGGACTCGACCCGGTGCTGGCGATACGGCTTTCGACGATCAACCCGGCGCGATATTTCGGCCTGCTGAAGGTCGGGGCGATTGCGCCGGGCTGGTTCGCGGACCTGAACGTGCTCACGGACCTCAAGGCATGCGCGGTCGAGATGGTGTTCAAGCGCGGGCACGTCGTCGCGGAGAAGGGTTATCTGCTTGGCAACAAACCGATGAGGGGGATGATCGACGTGCGCAACACGGTCCGCATCCGGCCGCTGGGCGATTCGAGTTTCCAGATCGCCGCGAAGAGCGGGCGGGCGCGCGTCATGGAATTGATCCCGAACCAGATCATCACGCGGCAGAGTTTCGCCGAGCCGAAGCGCGAGAACGGGCATGTCGTTTCCGACACGAAGAACGACGTGCTGAAGATCGCGGTGATCGAACGGCATCACGGCACGGGCAACATCGGGCTCGGCCTGACGAAAGGGTTCGGGCTGAAGTCCGGCGCGATCGCGAGCAGCGTCGGCCATGACGCGCACAATATCAACGTGGTCGGCACGAACGACGCGGACATGCGCGCGGCGGTCGAACAGATTGTGAACATGCACGGCGGATTCGCGGTGGCGAACCACGGCAAGATACTGGCCTCGGTCGCGTTGCCCATTGCGGGGCTGCTGAGCAACAAGCCGTTGCCCGACGTGAGGGATGAACTCGACGCCGCGAATCGCGCGACGCGGGAACTCGGCTGCGCGGTGCCGGAGCCGTTCATGGCGCTGTCGTTCATGGCGTTGAGCGTGATTCCGGAATTGAAGTTGACCGATCGCGGTTTGGTGGATGTAAATCAGTTCAAAATCGTGGATTTGTTCGAAGGATAAAGGAATATTATGGGCAATCATTTTGTGTATGGCCCGACGTTCGCGGAGATGCGGGATCCGTCGCTGATCAGATATGAGGTGCGCAAGCAGGCGCTGGCGCTGAAGCACAAGGATCCGCTGCATCCGTTGAACCTGTTTAACATTACCTGGAAGCTGGATGACCTGAAGATTCCGCACGTCGTATTGCCGCGGGAGTTGACGGGTCTCGACGCCAACATCGTGGTGATGATCGCGCGTCATTTTCCGACAGGCGCGCACAAGGTTGGCCCGGCGTACAGTTGCCTCATCGAGAAGCAACTGGCGGGCGAACTCCAGCCCGGGCGCGACCGGCTGGTGTTTCCGTCGACGGGCAATTACGGGATCGGCGGGGCGTGGGTGGGGCCGCGGATGAATTACGAGTCGCTGGTGGTGTTGCCTGCCGAGATGAGCGCGGAGCGGTTCGAGAAGATCGAGTCATACGGCGCGCGGGTCATCAAGACGCCGGGCAGCGAGAGCAACGTCAAAGAGATTTACGACAAGGTCCACGAACTGAAGCGCGACGCGAAAAACAAGATCCTGAACCAGTTCGCGGAGTTCGGGAATTACCGGTTTCATTTCGACGTGACGGGACACGCGGCGCAGGAGGTTGTCAACGGCATTGGGAATGGGAAGGTGGCGGCGTTTGTATCGGCGATGGGGTCGGCGGGAACGATTGCGGCGGGAGATTTCCTCAAGCAACAGTTCCCCGATTGCCGGATCGTCGGGCTGGAACCGGTCCAGTGCCCGACGTTGTACGACGCGGGGTTCGGCGCGCATGCGATTGAGGGCATCGGCGACAAGCACGTGACGTGGATTCATAATGTGCTGAACATGGATTGGCTGATTTGCATCGACGACCAGCAATGCTTGAAGGGGTTGCAGTTGTTGCAGGAAGGAACGGACGTGCTCATGGCGGAGGGCGTGAAGGCGGATGTGGCGAAGGCATTTGTCGACAACTTCGGCATTAGCTCCGTGTGCAACATCATCGGCGCGATCAAGACGGCGAAAGTGATCAAGGCAGGGAAGGGGCAGAACGTGGTGACCATCGCGACGGACGGGTTCGACCGTTATCCATCGGTGATGCAGCGGCTCAACAAGACTGCCGGCAAGATGACGCACGAGGAAGGGAGGCGGCGGTTGGATATTTTCCGCAAGGCCGACGTGAAGGAATGGGTGCAGGAAGGGACGGCGTTCCATCGCACCCGCTGGCACAACCAGAAGTATTACACGTGGGTCGAGCAGCAAGGGAAGGGGATCAACGAACTGCGCGCGCTGGCCGACCCTGAGTTTTGGGTAAAGGAACAGGCAAAGACACCGGAGATGGACAAGCAGATAGCGAAGGCGCGGGGATTTTAATTCACCGCCACAACGCGAAGGCGGCTTTTCAGGACCGTGCTAGGAGTGGGGCTTGGGTTTGGTCAGGGCCAAGATGAATCCGATCCAGAGCACCAAGGCGGCGGTGAGTGAGGGAATGATCCACGTGGGCAGCAGGCGGTGTATTTCGGCGAGATCAGTTCCGCAGTCGGCGGCCATCCACACATCCAAGCGACAGTTCAACATGACCAGTATCACGGCCCAAGCCAAGGTGATAAGGATCATCCCGCCCCGGGCTCTGGCCACTCCGGTTCGGCCCTGGAACTGAAAGAAATGCAATACGGCCAGCGCGACCATTGTTCCGGTGAAGACGCCGACCGACACCAAGTCACGGGACCGCCACGCCAGATTGATCAGCCACAAAAAGGCCGGCAGATACATGCCGACGACAAAGGCAATGCGTGTTCCCACGGTTAGCGGCGTTCCAAAGGTCGGCGAACTGCCGGTTTCTTTATCGGTTTGTCGGCGGATGGCCAGCATCTGGCGAAACAGCACGACGATCACGGTGGCGATGACGGTGATGTAGAACCACCAAAAGACCGCCATTACAGGGAAGAACGTTTGGTCGGTCCACTCCGCGTGTTCGGCCCAAGCGCGTAGCGCAAGTCGCCCGGCCCAAGCCCAAGCCAGCGCGAAAGTCCAAAGAGCGATGAACGCGAGCTTTTTGACCCGGCGTTCGCGCGGGGTCGGAGCAGCCCGAACAATCAACCATTGGGCCGCGAGGCTGCCCACCACGCTGATGACGGGCACCAGCCACGCCCCGAGAACGGCCAGCAAGCCGCCCGATTTTGCCGCTGCGGTGCCTTTGGCGCCCAGACCGGCGCCGGCGGTGGCCGCCGAACCGGCGGCCACCGGCAGCGCGGCAAGCACGGCGCCCGTAAACTCCTGCCCCGGGGCGGTCCGGGTCAACGTTCCCTCGACAAACGCGATGACTTCTTCGTGCAGCAGTTTTCGTCCGCGGGAGAGCCGTTGTTTGACGGCGTCCTCGCTCAAGTCCAATTCGACGGCCACGCGCTCGATGGACTGTTGTTCGCGGTAGAACAAAATGAGCGGCTGACGGTAGACGTCGGGAATCTGTTCCAGCGCGCGCCAGAGAATCGCTTCCTCTTCGCGGCTGACAGCTTGCGCCGAGGGCGACGGGTCCGGTGATGGTGAATCATGAATCGCGCCGAATGGCTCCGCAGCGTGAATGGGTTCGTGGCCTTGTCGGCGGAGTTCCTTGCCGACGAGGAAGCGGGTGATGCCGCACAACCAGGTGCGGAGTTGCGCGGGCTCGCGGAGTTCGGAAAGCTGTTTCCAGGCGGCGACAAAGGTTTCCTGGGCAAGGTCCTGGCTCAGGGTGAGGCTGCCCGTGGCATTGTAGGTGATCGAGCAGACGAGGGCTTGATAGCGTTCGACGATCTGACGGAAGGCGTCGCGGTCGCCCATCAGGCTCCATTCGACGAGTTGCAGGTCGCTGTTCGCTGTCGCAGGCATTGTCTGGGGGGTCATCATAGCACCGTATAAGTACCGGAAAAGGGCGAAGAGGTGACAGGAAATGTGTCGATGCGCTCTGTTAACCGGCTGTCATTCATCGCGGAGGGGTGGCGAGTCAACATCGGACGTTCAACGTTCAAGGGGGGCGGGGCGCCACAAAGCAGAGATGTGACGCCGATGATTCCCGCAAGCCAGATGGAGGTTTTACTTTGAAAACAGGTTGGCGGTTTTCAAGGCATTCAACATAAACTGCATGGCCACGGCGGCCAGAAGCAATCCCATCAGACGCGTGACGATTTTCATGGCAAGGGGACTGATCCAACGCAACCCGCGGGCTGACATGTGGAAGATGAGGTAACTGATCGCACACACCGCGACGATGCAGATATATAAAGCAACGTGCTGGGCCACTCCCTCCGCCTGGCTCTGCATCAGAATGGCGGTCGTGATCGCACCGGGTCCGGCCAACATGGGAACTGCCAGCGGTGTAATGGCGATGTCCTCCTTGTCGGTGCCGGCGGCGGTTTCCTCGGTGGTTTCGCGGACTTCTGAGCGTCGCGCTCTGAGCATGTCCAGCGCGACGAGGAGCAACACGATGCTGCCACCGAGTTGGAATGCCGGAAGGGTGATGCCGAGCAACCGGAAGAGCCACTTTCCCGTGGCGGCGCAAACGATCAAGACGCCTCCCGCGACGCAGCAGGCCAGTCGGGCCATCCGGATGCGACTGGCGGGCGAATCTTTGTGCGTCATCGCCAGGAACGCCGGCAAAGCGGCAATCGGGTCAACGATTATAAACAGCGAACTGAATGCGAGCAGAATGTATTCGTGCAGATTCATTACGCTCTGACGGCTCGACCATCGCAAACCCCGGCACGGAACGCAAGCCGACAGGAGACAGGAGTTCACCACCAAGGCAAGAAGACACCAAGCGGCGCGACCAGGGGGGGGTGCGGGAGTGAGCGGGTTACAGGGGCACGCCTAGAAGCTCGCGCTAAAAGCGACGTTGCCGGCTGCGTCTTCAGCGGCAATCGTGGTCAAGCCCGAGAGGTCGGTATTTTTGGGAAGTTTGTTAACATTCAGCCGACCACGCCGGTCGCTCTTGACGGTGCCAATTTGGACGCCATTGACGAAGAGATTCAACGTGGTCTTGGCCGGTGCGCCGGAGGCAGTGAGGGTAAAGCGGGCGTGTGTTTTGCCCCTCACGCTTTCGACGTGCAACCAGGCGGTTCCCAGAAGATTGGCGCAGAGTGGCCCTGGGACGAGCGAAATATGCGTGTCGAATGCGCAGGGAGGCAGTCGGTGCGCATGGGCGAAGTCGCCGGTCAGGTCGACCAATCCATTGGTGTCGGTGATGGCGATGGTCGTCACATTCGTCGGGTCCAAGCCCACAGGTAATGGGAAGCTGGCTCCGCCAACCGTGTTGGACCGGAATGGGAGAAAGGCAGCCTTGGTTTCATGGATCAAATTCGACCACCCGTGGACGGCGAAAGTGCCGAGCGTGTAGGTATTGGTGCCCGTAGTGTCGGTGAGGCTGGTCGTGTATGTGCCAACCAGCAGTCCGAGGGTTTCGACCTTGACGGCGACGGTGTTGGTGTCGCCGTCAATCTCGCCCTCGAGGGCGGCGCGCCCCATTGCATTGGGCGGAGCATTCGTGGTGTCGGCGAGCACGATGAACTTGTGGAACTTACGGGGTGGAGGAGGCGGAACGTGGAAAGTTCCCGTAAGATCGACCAGGTCATTGGTGTCGGAAACCGAGATGCCGACGACATTGGTCGGGTCCAATCCAGAGGGCAAGGCGAAGATTCCGCTGCCGATCACGATGATCGTCGGTGGCGGCAGATCCGTGACGGTCATGGCGGTGCAAACGGCAATCGGGTTCGTGAGGGTGATTACGTCGAAAGTTCCGAGAACGTAGGTATTGGTTGCCACGTCGGTGATGCTGACAGTGTAAGTGCCGTCGAGCAATCCGTCGGTGGTGACGCGGATGGTGGGGGCGAAGATGGCGAGGGTGTTATCTTCGCAGCCGAGGGGCTGGAAGCATGGTCCCGAGAATAACTGGGCAAAGCCTGCGGCTACCGGGGGAGCGTTGGTGGTAGCAGTCAGAGTCGCATCCTCGCGCAGGCCGCAAGGTGGCGGGAAGATTGGTTCCTGGAATGTCCCGGTGAGATCCACCAAATCGTTGGTGTCGGAAACAGAAACGCCAACCACGTTGGTGGGGTCCAATCCATCGGGCAAGGAGAAGTTGCCGCCGCCGACGTTGACGATCCTTAGCCATAACGGGACCGCGCCGCCCGGCTCGTGAATCGGGGGCGAGTTGGTCACCGTCGAGACGTCGAACGTGCCCAAGGTGTAGCTATTGGTTTGGGTGTCGGTGACGACGACGGTGTAGGTGCCGGTGGATAGTCCTTCGGTGGTGACACGAAGAAGCGGAGGGTTCGTGGCGGGAAGCACGACGTCGTTCGGGGTGGCCCAGATTGTCGGGACGAACGTGGCCAAACCCGTGGCTCCCGCAGGGGCATTGGTCGTGGGGGACAAGAGAGCCACTTGGCGGACGATGACGGCTTCATCGGCGAGGACAGAACCAACGGTGATGGCCGCCATAACCCCGGTGAACAATAATCCCCTGATATTCACATCAACGCCTACCTTGGGGCGCAGTATACGCTTGGGCGGGACGCTGTCAAGGGGATTTGGGAAAAGGATGAAGGATGAATGATGAGGGATGAAAGGGGAAGAGGCGGAGGGCGATCCGCCTTCGCCCGGAGGGCTTCGACGGACACGTCGGCGGGACAGGTCCGCCTTCTCCTTACCGTGGTTGGTTGTTGCAGGTCACAGAGGATCAACGGAAGTACAGGTTCTCGATGATCAGTACCGAGAGGGCAATTCCCAATGCCCAGAGGGAACCACAGAACAACAACCACTGGAGCCGTGTAAGCGGGCGATCTACCGTCACAACCGCGTGTCGGACGTTACTCAGCTTCATCCCGCGCCTCTGAGTAAAGGTAGTCTCTTGCTGGCGGAAGTCAACTCGGTGACGTCAGAGGGCTAGGGCGCCGTCCGCTCGGCTCGCGCCGGCGGCCTGAACTTGTCCCGAGGCAGGAAACGCAAGCGTCGCCGGCCAATTAACCGGGTCGTGAACGAGGCAGAGATTTGTTGTCCTGCTTTGCGGTTGCGACTGCGCTCCTCGGTTCCATCATGGCAGCGAGATGTCGATGCGGTAGAATTTCTGCGGCCCCGCTGCATTCGTGTCGGTGATCGTCACCTGGTTGCCATCGGTCACCGGACCTACGTAGCTCGGATTACGACGAGCGGCGACGTAATCGCAGACTGCCGAGAAGCGCGACAGCACCCAGTGCCAGCAAGCTCCAAGTCGCGGGCTCGGGGACCGGCTGTATCGTGAGAAACGTCCCGGTGACACCCGTGGCGAAAGTGGACTGGTTCAAGCCCTGGTCGTACTTGAGAAGGCTGGTGGTTATCACGTAAAGATTACTGCTGCTGTCAAAGCCCAGACCGCTAGGTCCGGCCAAGCCGGAAAGGAAAATCGACCCCACTCCGTTCGTGCCGTATTTCTCAATCGTGCTGTTGCCCTCGTTCGCCGCGTAGAGATTGCCGCTGGCGTCAAAGGTAATGCCACGGCACCCGTCCAAACCCGAGTTGGCGAAGACCGTCCCGACTCCGTTCGTGCCAAATTTTTCAATGGTGTTGCCAGCGTGGTTCGCGACGTACAGATTGCCGTTCTTGTCAAAGGCAATCGCCCGCGGATCGCTCAAGCCCGAGTTGGCAAAGGTCGTCCCGACTCCGTTCGTCCCGAATTTGATTATCGTGTTGAGGTAATCGTTCGCCACGTAGAGATTGCCGCTCTTGTCAAAGGCCAGGCCCTGGGGGTCGGCGAGACCCGAGGCGAAAGTCGTCCCGACTCCATTCGGGCCGATTTTCTGAATGGTATCGCTTCGCCAATCCGACACAAAAAGATAGCCGCTACTGTCAAAGGCCAGGCCATTGGCGCCATATAAGCCCGCGGCGTAGGGCGTCCCATTTCCGTTCGCATCGTACTTATAGATCGTGCTACCGACCGCCACATACAGGTTATCGGCATGCGCAACACCGTTCCCAAAGACGAGACACACGAGCGCGACGAATCCGAGACAGAGTGCTTTCGTTCGTTGCTTCATGTTGGCTGCCGTTTCGCGCTTTTCCGAGGGCTTCACAGGAGCATACGTGGCAGGCTGGACGTACGTAGGGCCCGTCTTGCTCGCATTCATCCTCACCATCCCATCCAGCCGAATCATAACTGGATTACCTCGCAACGGTCGCACTCGGCACGGGGTGGAAACAAAGTGCTGAACCGTCCGAAAACCCTGACCTCGGGAGGCAGTGTACAGCCGCCTCCTTCACAACTTCAACAGAATAAGTCCTTCACTCTTCCCACATCCCTCGAGGGAGGCGATCCACCTTCGTTCTGCGAGCTTCCTCCTTCGCTAAAGCAACGGAGGACAAGCTGGTGGACAGGGAGGCGGTGGTGCGGGAGTGAGCGGTTTATGAATCGAAAGCAGAAGGCGGAGGTGTAATGGCAATCATTCACCGAAGAAGAAGCAACGGTGTCTGGGAAAGCCAGTGGACGGAACTTTTGTCTTGATCGGAACCTTTAATGGTTGACCCCATTACCCTGTTTTGAAGGCGATGATCCCCAGACAGAGCAACCGTTAGGTCTTGTTGCAGGTGCGGCACGGGAACCAATAAACCGCACGCGGAACGGACCACTCTCTGCCCGGGTTGGTGGCCTCGGAGAGGGTTCGGCTGTAATCATCCAGTTTGTACCACTGGGCGTGACCGTCCACGAACAGGAAATTCATGCCCCCCGAGTGCCGTGGCGGAACTGGTATGGGCGCGTTTTTCCCGAGGTAGTAGCCGTCAGTGAACGAGTAGACGTCGTTTTCGCTCTCTGAGAGGAGGATTACCTGACCGGGAAGCGCCGCAAGGCTGCGTGTGTACAGGTGACCACCTGACCCGGTGTTAACGCGATTCATTGCGTAGCCAAACCATGGGTTTGATGTGGTCGCCGGAGGGGTCCAAGTCGATGCCGGAGCCGTTACACTGGGGCAGACGTAGATAGACTTTTGCCCCGGCAGGGGAATTCTCGACGTGTCGGGGGCGGTTGGCGGATACAGATTTTTCAGCGGCGGGGTGCCAATGTAAGTGCTAAGGACGTTGTACCAAGCGCGCAGGTTGAAACCGGTGTCGATGGGGCCGCCGCTCGTTCCCTCGTACGGCATGTAGTCGTGATAATCGTCGCAGTACATCCCCATGGCCAATCCCCATTGGCGCATGTTGCTCAGGCACGCGGCCGCTTGAACCGTCTGCTTGGCGTCGCCCAATGAGGCCAGCAGCACCGCTCCCAACATGGCGATGACGGGGGCCAACACCAGCAGTTCTGTCAGCGTAAATGCGTCGCGTCGTTTCATAGACGACCCGTTAGATAAACCTTAGACATCAGAGCAACCCTTAGGGCTTGTTGCAGGTGCTGCACGGGTACCAATAAACCGCACGCGGAACGGACCACTCGATTTGCGGGTACAGGGCCTGGGTTTGGGTGCGGCTGTAATCATCCAGTTTGTACCACTGGGCGTGACCGTCCACGAAGACGAAATTCATGCCCCCCGAGTGTCGTGGCGGAACTTGTTCGGGCGAGTTGGGGCCGAGGTAATAGCCGTCAGTCCACGGGAAGGAATTGTTTTCGCTCTCCGAGAGGAGGATTACCTGACCCGGAAGCACCGCCTTGCTGCGCGTGTACGGCTGGCCGGCGTTCCCCGTGAGCAAGCGATTCATTGCGTAGCCAAACCACGGGTTCGAGGCGCTCGGCTGGCCGACATACGACGCGCCCGGAGCCGTCAGACTGGGGCAGACGTAGATCGACCTTTGCCCCGGCAGGGGAATGTTCGGCGGGGACGAATCGTACAGGGTCCACAACGGCGGTTGGTTGATGTAGTGGGGCAGGACATTGAACCAAGCGCGCAGCAAGTTGAAACCGGTGTCGATGGGGCTGGTGTTCACTCCCTCGAACGGCATGTAGTCGTGATAGTCGTCGCAGTACATCCCAATGGCCAATCCCCATTGGCGCATGTTGCTCAGGCACGCGGCGGCCTGAACCGTCTGCTTGGCGTCGCCCAACGAGGCCAGCAGCAACGCTCCCAACATGGCGATGACAGGGACCAACACCAGCAGTTCTGTCAGCGTAAATGCGTCTCGTCGTTTCATTGGGGCACCACCAGTCGAACCCGGTAAAACCGCTGGGTCAGGACAGCGACTCCGGGGTCGGTCACGTTTGTCAGTCCGCCTGAGCCGGTAAAGCTGAACAGAGGAGCCCAGCCCTGGCTCACCAGATCGCCCGTGAACTCGACCACATGCGTGAAATTGCTGACGGTCGTGAAACTGATCCCCACGTCCGGGCCAACCAAGGATACCGAGACGATTCGCGGAAGGCTGTTGCTGTCCAGCACCACCCCGTTGTTGACGAAGCCGGCGAGAAAATTGGTGTGGCCGTCGAGGACGTTCATCAGGCCGTTGTTGACCACCGGGCCGTATGATTCCAACACGCTACCGTTGACGGCTTTCCAGGAGCCATTATTGGTGACGATGTCCGTAAAGGTCAGCGTTCCGCCGCAATCGGCAAGCACCGTGCCGCCCGCGTCCACGAGCACGCTGCCGGTGATCGTGCCACAGCCGCTGAGCACAGAGTTGTTACGGATGCGGAGGCCATCCGCGAACGAGTGAACCCCGCCGAGCAGGTGATAAATTGCCGCGCCGGTGCCGTCGCCCACGGCGAACGTCTGCGTGTTGCTGACCGTGGTGGATTGTGTGTTGAATACACCCGAGCTGAAGTTGAATACGCTGTTGGTGCCATTGGTTACGAGCAATTGATCAACGGTCGATACACCGCCACTTTGCGAAAATGTCGCTTGCCCCGTCTGACCGACCACCAACTGCCCCGTGGCGGATTGATTGGTGACAGTGAGACTGCCTCCGGTGATTTGGATCACGGCATTCGCATTGGAGAACACGCCCGCGACGATGTTCGAAGCGACCGCAGTGGCACCGCCGGCAATCGTCAGCATGCCCACCGACCCGGTGCTGTTGCCGACGTTCACCGCTTGCGCGAGCAGCACGCCGTTGGACACGGCCATCTGCGCGACGCCATAACTTCCGACGACCATATTCTGGTTGGTCACCACCAACTGACCGCCCGTAATGAAAACCGCTCCCGTCGCGCCCAGGCCGTCGCCGACCACAAGGCCGCCGGAAAGAGTTACCGTCCCGCCCGCGACGGTGAACGCGCCCAGAGAGCCCGGCCCATTCGCCACGATCATTGAAGAGGCTGCGAGTTGGCCATTGGAAATCGCCAGTTGCCCGGCTCCAGCGTCGCCGACGGTGGTGAGATAATTGTTGGTCAGGATCAACTGTCCGCCGGTGATCCATACGGCACCCGTTGATCCAGCGGAGTCTCCCAGAGACAGGTGTTCCGGGGCCACACAGGTTCCCCCGGCGATGGACAACACGCCCTGCGAGCCAGACGACAGCCCCAGAAACACGCCGTTCGGAAGCGACCTGTCGTCGCCGGTCTGCAGCGTCCCGTTCGCCAGCACGGCCTGACCCGAACCGTAGAACCCGATGACCGTATATCCGTTGGTGAACACAGACTGGCCATCGACCACGAAAAGGGAGCCGGAGGAGTTTGTGGAAAGACCGATGTAGACGCCGCCCGAAAAGGAGTTCGTCCCGGAAATTGCGGCGGCACCCTCAAGGACGAAACTCCCACCGGCCGGGCCGCCCACCTGCAACGAAGAATTGGTCATAAGCAACACCCCGCCGCTGAGGATCGCCAAGGAATCCTGAATGTACAGGGGCGTGGTGGTTCCAGCATTTGACAGAGAGAGCGTGTTGGTGATGCCTTGATCCGCGGAGAGCGTCAGGCTGGTGATCGTCAGGCTGGCCGGGTAATTGGAGGAAGTATAGGAATCGGCAGTAACCAACTTCGTGGGGGCATTCGTAATGAGCACGACCTGCGAGCTGGCGGGGCGCACGCCCAACGACCAGTTGCGGAATTCATCCCAATAACCACCCGATAAGTATGTCCAACTGTTGGTCTGAGCCTGAGAACATCTGGGAACGACAATAGCGCTGAGACCCACAATCGCACAGGCACAAAGCGAACTACCAGTCGTGAGTCGCAATCTCATCCATACTCCTCACCAAACGCGGCACTGTCAGGCCCAAGAAGAGGGAGCCGCAAACGGGGCGACTGGTGAACTATAACGCAATGCGGCTTGCAGAAGCAATGACATTCCTTCCCACCAAGGCACGAAGTAGACACGAAGCACACGAAGGGGGAAAAGGCGGCGGAGGGTTGCACTCGCTCGCGCCCGCTCGGCTCGGCCTCTGGCTTTCCGCTTCGCGGAACTGCGTCGCGCCGCTCCCAGCGGCTTGGCTTGCCACAAAAAGGCGCAAGAGACGCAATCCTCCACGTAAAACGTGGCAAGCCTTCGCTGAAGCTACGGAGGACAGAGGGGACGCAAGGGAGACGAAGGTGCGGTTGCCTGGACGTTCATGAGTTCAGATCCGGCAATCGCGCGGGGATTTCAAGGTCAAGTCCACCAAGAGCATGTCGTCCTTCGTATTGCTGGCGAAGTGCATCGAGAAGAATTGGCAGAACGTGGCATTCACGCAAGCGCGGCGGGCCTCCAATAAGGTGTCGGTGCCCAATGCTCGGGCGAGTTTCTGGCGCACCCGTTCGCCCCAACGGCGCGGACGGCGTGGATTCACCAAGAACGGGTAGTGCATGATGCGCCATTCCCACCAGTTCAGATCGAACCGGGCATCCAGCCAGTGGGCACATCCGGCGTTCATCAATTCATACGCAAAGGGACGCATCTCGTCATTCCAGTGCATGCCGCGGTCCTCATAATCATAGTAGTTGCGCTTCAACAAATCCCGATGATGGGCCGGCGATAACACCATCATGCCGTTGCGCGGCGCGGCGTCAAAGGTCTTCGGGAAACCATACTGCCGGTAATAGTCGTGCGGGTCGTAATTGACCACCGAGTTGTCGCCCCAGTACTCGAAGGTGCGCTTCAGACATTCCTCGCGCCATTCGGGAGACGGCGCCCACCAACTGTCCAGCACGCCGACTTTCTCCGGCGGCACGCCCGCGGTCATGCAGGGTGCGAGGTTGACATTGATGAGAACATCGGCGTCGAGCCACACGACGCGCTCGTAACGTTGGACAAACTCCTGCTCGAGAATCAGGCATTTCTGCCAGGTCAACCGCCGGGCCCGCCCCCGCGGCGAATCGTCCAGCAAATGATCGATGCAGATAATGTCGTAGCCATGCCGCTGGGCATAGGCCCGCCAGTTCGGCTCGCAAACGCTCCGCCAGTTTGCCAGATACGAGCCACCGACGGCCATGGTGATGATCGCTTTGGAATGGTTGTGGCTCATGTGTGCCGCTGGATCGGTCGTATCTGAAGCCCTGTTGGTTCCCTTGAGCGCTCATAATATCGCGATGGACGCGGCTGGCAAACAGAATCGGAGGGAGACGAAGGAGAGGAGACAGCCCCGAAAAGCCACGTGAAACGTGGTAAAGATTCGGGGCAGGGAGACAGGAGGGGCGTGAGGGAAAGGAAGAAGGATGAATTAAGAAGGAAGAAGGGAAATCAACGTTCAACGCTCAACAGTCAACGCTCAACGTTCAAGGAGGGCGGGGCGGGAATTCGAATTCACCACGAAGGGGACGAAGTAGACATGAAGGACACGAAGGGGGCAGGAGTTCACCACCAAGGCACTAAGACACGAAGGGCACGAAGCGGGCATGAGTTCGCCACAAAAAGGCGCAAGGGACGCAGAGGTTGGAATCCGTCTGTGCTGCATCGCTGAGGGGACGATGCAGCACGAGGTTGCCTTGTGAGGAGAGCGGGGATTCGAATTCACCACAAGAGGCGGAAGGGACGCAAAGGACACAAGGGACGCAAAAGACACGAAGGCGGGGCGGGTGGAAGACTAATACCTTAGTCATTAAGGTATCAGGGCATTGACTGAGAGATGTGTGGACGGAGTGGACGCCATGGACGGCGTGGACGGGGTAGCGCGGGGGTGAGCGGGTTGCAGGACGGAATGTGGCAATGGTCAATGGCTGAGCCCTTTTGAACGATATGCTCCACTGGAGCATATCATAGCGGGCGACGGGCAGTGTGACAGGAGGCGGCCGGGAACGTGGCGGATCGTCGGCTCAGAATGATAGCGAAAATCGAGCCGACCCATTTTGACTCAATTCCAGAAACAAGAGATGTGACCCCTTTTCCCCTTTCCATATTAAGCGAGGCCGGGGCGGGGATTCGAATTCACCACCAAGACACTAAGACACGAAGCTGGCGAGGGGCCGGGCGGGAGACTGATACCTTAGTCATTAAGGTATCAGGGCATTGACTGAGAGATGTGTGGACGGAGTGGACGCCATGGACGGCGTGGACGGGGTGGCGCGGGAGGGAGGGGGTTGCAGGGCGGAAGATGGCAAGAGTCAATGGCTGAGCCCTTTTGAACGATATGCTCCACTGGAGCATATCATAGCGGGCGACGGGCAGTGTGACAGGAGGTGGCCGGGAACGTGGCGGATCGTCGGCTCAGAATGATAGCGAAAATCAAGCCGACCCATTTTGACTCAATTCCAGAAACAAGAGATGTGACCCCTTTTCCCGCGTGTCCTTAGAAACAAGAGATGTGACCCCTTTTCCCGCGTGTCCTTGCGAGGCGAACTGCATCATCCTTGAGCAAGTAATTCAATTTTGATATTCTGAGTGTGTGGATTGGTTAACCATATTCATTCTGGTGTCCAGCATCGCCGGACCTTTGCTTGTCGGTTTGGAACGGATTGAGTCGCACCGATTAAGGAAGCTAACGGAAGGTCAGGAAATCAGACGTGATCAACTGCAGCGTCGAACGATGAAGTTGGTCGTTGCAGCTGACCTGCCCCATATGACTGCACAGAACCTTGAGTGAGTCTGGGCACTGGTTTTACTCCTGTTGGTTGTGGTTGTTCAATCCTTGTTCCCTTCCTGCCCCCGAGGGGGCAGCGGCCGCCAGCGCGAATTCCCGTGGCGTCCGATGGCCCAGCGAGCTGTGCGGCCGACATTCGTTGTAGTCCTGTCGCCACTCTTCCACCACGGCGCGCGCATGGTCCAGTCGTTCAAACCAGTGTTCGTTCAGACATTCATCGCGGAACTTTCCGTTGAAGCTTTCCACATACGCATTCTGCACTGGTTTCCCGGGCTCGATGAACTGCCACTGCACGCCCCGTTGATACGCCCAACTGTCCACCGCCTGACCAGTAAACTCCGGGCCGTTGTCACTGACCAGCCGCTCGGGCAGTCCGCGCACCGCGCGCAGCCGCTCCAACACCCGCGTCACGCGCTGGCCGGTCAGCGAGGTGTCCACTTCCACCGCCAAGCATTCGCGGGTGAAGTCATCGACCACATTGAGCAGGCGAAATCGCCGTCCGTCGGCCAGTTGATCGCTCATGAAGTCCAGTGACCAGCGCTGGTTAGGCCGCTGGGCGACCACCGGCTTTTGGCCGCGCCACTTGGCGGTGTGTTTCTTGATTCGTCGTTTCACTTGTAAGCCCTCCTCGCGGTAGAGCCGATACACCCGTTTCTGGTTGTCAGTCCAACCCTCCCGACGCAGGACAATCCACAGCCGCCGATAGCCGAAACGCCGGCGTTGCGCGGCTTTCTCCCGTAGCGCTTGGCGCAGCGGCGCATCGTCGCGCGGTTGGGCCTGGTAGTAGTAGCTGCTCCGGGGTAGTTGCATCAGCCCGCACGCCCGCTGGCGGCTGACCGCGTGTTGCTCACAGACGGCGGTCACCGTTTCGCGCTTGGCGGCGGGCGTCAGTACTTTCCCGACGCCACCTCCTTGAGAATCTGGATGTCCAGGGCCTGATCGGCCACCAACCGCTTGAGTCGGCGGTTCTCATCTTCAAGCTGCTTGAGGCGCTTGGCCTCGTTGAGTTCCAACCCGCCGTACTTGCTCTTCCAGCGGTAGTAGGTCCCCTCGGAGATCCCGTGCTGCCGGATCAACTCTGGCAGTGGCAGGCCGCCCTCGGCCTGTTTGAGAATCGTGATAATCTGTTCTTCGCTGAATCGCTTCCGTTTCATCTTGGCTCCTTGTGGCTCCCGCCACTTTATCGGCCAAGACTCACTCTGCAAAC
>JBEKYJ010000004.1:0-42971 GCA_049511095.1 Verrucomicrobiia bacterium | reverse complement strand
TCTGGCTGCTTCGCACGCAAGGCAGAATCGGCTGTCGGATCCGTTCAAGGAGTTCACTGTGTCAGGGGTCGCAATCGCGTCAAGCTCGAAAACGGACCTTCCGGCGCTAACCCATGGTCCGCGCTCTTGCTGGCCCACGCGATTGGCGTTGGCCATCAAGGTGCCCGTCAACCCCTCCTTCGAAATACTTCTGGGAGTAAATCGCAGAGACAATGTCATCGAAGACGACCGATTGATCGACGAAGACAAGGCCGCACGCTGGACAGCGCAGGATGGCGGAGCCCTTCACATCCTACAATACTCGCCGGAGAACATCTCTCTGACAGAGATTGCAGTAGACTTGCTCTTGAAGGTCAGATTGCATCTAAGTACCCGGCGACTACGTGTTATGATCTTTCCGGGCTCGTTCGATGGCCAGCTTCCGCACCAGTTGGGTGGTTTGGTGTTGCTGACCTCGGAGTTGGAGTTGCAGACGAAACATCCCGTAACACAGCCCCACAAGAACAACATAGAACACCGCATCCGCGCCACGGCCCACTCCCAGGATGCGTGCGAACCATTGGGTCGCGGACGGTATCGTCACCAGAACACTGACGGCAACCCAAAGCGCAGCCCAGAACAGGAACTCGCTCGGCCCGATAACGCGTTTGCGAAACCGTGATACCACGCGTGTAAGAGCAAACAATGCAAACAAGACCGTCAGGACTTGAATCAATAGCATCCGCTTACTCCCATTTGCCTAGAAGAAACTCGTACACGATTCGAAATGCAGCCGAAGACCGTTGTCCCTTTTGCCGTGCATACTCGCTGTATACTATTTTCGTAGCGACTTCACAATACCGCAAACGCAACCGGCTGATTTCATCGAGGATTTCCGATGCGTGGGCCATTCGATCTTGCCGAATTTGAATGCGGAGTGCAGCAGACCGGGACAGGGCCCGCAGACCGTTATGAGCATCTGTCACGTGGATCCCTGAAACCACGCGTGTAAACAGCACTCCCATTTTCAGGGTCAGCTTGCGAATGAAAGGGATTTGACTCTGCGATTCCAAAAATCTCGAACCTAAAGCGACATCGGCTTTGCCCCCAACAACTGGGATGAGTAGCCTCTCGATGTCATCCACCTGATGCTGGCCGTCACTGTCGAAGGTCACGATGATGTCGGCACCTTGTAGCAAAGCGTAGTCGATGCCGGTCTGCAACGCAGCACCTTGTCCACGGTTTAGCACGTGCGAAACCACCACTCCACCCCCAGCGATTGCCTCTGCGCCCGTGGCGTCAGTTGAACCATCGTCCACTACCACCACATTCTCGTAGTGCGCCTTCACTTGTTGCACAACATCCCTCACAGTAGTGGCTTCATTGTAGGCGGGGATCACAACGAAAACTGTTGGTTCGCCCGTTGTATCGGTCATAACGCCGTCCGATTCAATTTCCGGTCCAGGTAAAAAAGGCTGCCCAAAAGCGTGAGGACTAATGACGGAGAGAAGGCACTCATCACTTCGTCCAATCAAATGGACCCGTAGTCGTGGTGTGTCGCCAAGTGTTCGTACCGCCCCGTGAGAGGCAAGGACATGACACCTCTTGAGCCACGGCGTAAACACCCGCAATGATCTCGATTCCGACGCTCCGGATTTCGATCCTTGATCTCCAGACATTCCAAGGGGGCTGAAGCATGTAATTCCAAACGCGGGCAGTATATAAACATCAATTGCTTTTTCAAGCTCAAGTGTCAGCGCACAGCCAAATGAGTCGGCCCGGCTAGCGCCCGGCGCTTCGCAGGCCCACAAACGACGCAAAACTCGTTCCCTTAAATCGCTCGACTGGTGGCGCAACGAATCGACCATTCCCCGCCAGATTCGGCGCTAGTCCATGCTTCGCGCCACGAACTGGCCAATGCGGTTGGCGTTGGCCATCAGGGTACCCGTCAACCCTTTCGCGGGCAGGTACGCGAAGGCTGCGCCATCGGCGATGTACACAGTGCTCGTCCCCCGCAAACAGCCTGACGGTTCCGTGGTCAGTGGTTTGTCGGCAGTGCTGAAAGGCAACGTGCTGGCGTAGTGGACACTCGATCCGTGCTGGGGATGCACGGGACGCAACGGCCAGCAACCCAATCGCCGCATCGCACGCATCATTGCCCGTTCGCTCGATTGCTGGGACTTTCCTACTGTGGCAGACTCCTGCCACGCAATATCCAGATAGTCACCGCCTCCGCCCGGACTCCGTCGCAGGATGCAGTGGTTGTCCGGGTTCAGGTGATCTTCGTGCTGGATCACCCAGATCACCATGCTGGGCGCCAGTTCACGCAGAATGCGCAGAGACTCCGATTGGGGCAGCGGCAATTCTTTCAGCAACCGAAACAACAGCAGCGAACGATACGAGTACAGTTGGCACTGCACGAGATGCTGACGATCCCCCGTGGGATCGTAGATCATGGTCAATTGCGCCAGGGTGTGACAGCGGTCGGGGGGCGCCTGGCCGAGATTGCGGTAATGCAGGCAGGGGACGTAGGTGTGTGCGTTGCACGTGAGCGGCACGGGCACATCGTATTGGCCGAGCGATCGCAGGGCAATCCGCGCGGTCCCAACGCGCCGGCCGCCAGGATCAGGCGGCGCGCTTCAAACTCTTCGGCGCCTCCGGCGTCCAACGCACGAGCCTGGACACGGACCTGACCATCAACCGTCTCCGTAAAGCTGTCCACCAGATAGGGTCGGCGATACGAAAAATTGCGGGACGCTTCCAACTGGCGCACCGTCAAATGCGGTCGATAGACGCTGTTGCCGGCATTCGACCAGAAGTCCATATCGTAGTATGGGTTTGCCTGGCGGTCGTTCAATGCCTGGCTGAGTACCGCCAATAACGGTTTCCCGACGTAAACCCCCTCACGGTGAAGCGCCTTCTTTCGGCGTTCGTAGCGGGCGAGAATCAGAGCGGCGTTGGCGTCGATTTCCAACGGCACCTGTAGCGGCTCGAGCCGACCACGCAACGGTTCAAGATCATCGTGATCGCCACTAATCCCGATGCGGCGGGCAATGACCTCGTAGTGCCCACGCATCTCAGCCGCCGGCAAGCCGCACTGTGCCAACTCGTGTTCCAGAAACGGAAAATACGCCGCGCCCCAAGCGCCACCCAGTCCGTCGAGCGCCAGATTTTCGAGCGCTGCGAAATCAGGGGCTCGCGTGGGCGTAAGCGCGTCGACCTGCCGCACCACGTGCCGCGGCGGTGTGACCTGCGGTCCGGCGCCCAACACGCCCAGAGGAACGTCTTCAAATTCGTCTCCGAGAAAATAGCGGTGCTGACCACGATCCGAACGGCGCAATTCGGCAAAGGGAGCCTCTGGAACCAGCGGAGCATAGACCGTGTCTTCATAGCCCACGTCCAGCATGGTCACGGTGCGGCCGGCTTCCACCACCGCCCGGGCGGCGTGCACCGCGCTGGCACCTGACCCGACGATGATGACATCACTGGGTATGCTCATGCGCCTCGTCTCACCCAGAGCAAGAGCGGAACCCCAACCGCTGCCGTCACCGCGCTGCGGATTCCCTGCCAAACCACACGGGCCATCAACTTCAGCGGCTTCTCCGGCGGTTTTAGGAAAAACTCCGCGTGTTCCGGTGACGCTTCCAGACGCCGCACCATCGCCTTCACGCGCCAGCCGCGCTGCAACAGACGGGTGACAACGTTTCGGCCAATGAAACCCGCGGCCCCGGTCACCAATGCGGTTGGCACACCGCTCCTGTCACGACTGAAACTCTCTGTCGCCAACATAGGTACCGCGGCTGACGCCGAGCATGCTCATGAAAAACGATGAAAACACGATTTGTGCCCCGATGAAAAACAACATCGACCAAAACAAGAGCCATCGCATTTCCGACAATGTCCCAAATCCCCCCTGTTTCCACTTCCAAAAGATGGCCACATTCCCGACGAAGCCCACGATTGCCAACGCCGTTCCGGCCACCAGCCCGCTTTCCAGCGGCAGCCGCCGCAGCCAGCGACTTAGACTGAGGTTCGAGTGATCGAACTGCTCGGTGTAGGAGAAAATCTTGGCAAACAATCCGATTGTCACAATCTGCATGCCCAGCAACGTAAAGAGAACCCCAAAGAACATCGTGTGAATGTCAAATCGCACCTGGCCGATCCACCGCGCTCCCGGCAGCAACCAGATCACCAGCGCCAATCCGATCGCCATCAACGCTCCACCGGGACCGAGAAACAGCCAATTGGGAGCGTACAGCAGCATGAAACGCAGGTGACGCCAGCCATCGCGAAAACTGCGCAGGTGCGGAGGCCGCCCGCGTTTGTCGGGCCAAAGGGTGATGGGGATTTCCGTCATGCGCACCTGAAGCTTGGCGGCTTTGATGACAAACTCGCTGGCAAATTCCATGCCGGTGGTGCGCAAATCCATCCGCTGAAACACCGACTTGGTGAACCCCCGCATGCCACAATGTGAATCACCAATGTGAGCGTGGAACAACGCCCGCAACAAACCCGACAAAACCGGGTTGCCGATGTATCTGTGATGCCAGGGCATTGCGCCGGATTTGATTTCGCCCCGGAAACGGTTCCCCATCACGACCTCAAATCCTTCCCGCCATTTGGCCACAAAGCGAGGCACTTCCGAAAAATCGTAACTGTCGTCGGCATCCCCCATGATCACAAACTGACCACGAGCCGATGCGATCCCACCCGTCAGCGCGTTGCCGTAACCCTTGGCTTGGACGCGAACAACCCGAGCCCCCAATCCTTCGGCGATCTCCACAGAACCGTCGGTGCTGCCATTATCTGCCACGACGACTTCACCCGCAATGTTGTGCTGCCGAAAAGCGCTCTGCGCCTTGGCAATGCACGCCCCCAGTGAGTTTGCTTCGTTGAGACAAGGCATCACCACGGACACTTCAATTTCTTGGTCGCTTGACACGTGATGGTTCTCGATCCTTTCCAGCAGGCAAGTCTAATCGAGGACAGCTACCGTGCCAACACAATATCATTGCCACGCATCTCCTGCCGCTCGCCACATGTCATGCGCCCGCCGGCCAGCACTCTTGGGCAATCATCCGATCGCCTTGGCGGCACGCGCCGTTCGACGGATTTTTTCGGCATCAACAGCGACAGAACGACCGCGGGTCACCCATTCCATCTCATCCCGGAATCACTTGAAGCGACCGCTACAGCGGTGGGCGTACTCCACTTGCCATCCCCATTGGGCCAGTATACTTTCGTCAAAAAGCAAGGAAAGCTGAATGAGGTTCAGGCGGAGTGTGGCACAGGCATATGGTAACGGCGGGGGTTCACTGCAAACCCTGATTTTTGGAGGTGTGAAGGGGGGGCCAGCTTGGAATTTGCCTCGACGGCGATTGGGGGGGCATTTGAACTCCCAAGTGCGTCACCCCTTCCCGCCCGCGTCGAAACCCGACGTCCGGCCAGTCAGTAACACAAACGTGTACGGTACACTTCTTGCCAAAGGGACCTTTATGTGAAGAGCCCGCGTGGTGACCAATTGGGTACGGAATCCAGGGGGATCCCTCAGCTTCGGGAGACTCTATTCGCTGCGCGCGTTCTCGCCTTCTGCCGTACCCACCGGTTGCTGGTTCTGTTCCTTGGCGCGTTCGCTGTCCGAGTCGCGCTCGTCCTTGCCTTCGGCCCGATGTCGCCGCCGTCGCCGCACGCGGACGACCAAGCTTACGACCAAATCGCCTATCGTCTGGTGACCGAACACCAGTATGCCAACACTTGGTACCCTCCTGGATATCCCCTGTTCCTGGCACTGAACTACGCGCTGTTCGGCAGGTCGTGGTTCATCGCCCGACTCGTCCAGGCTGGACTCGGCGCGGCGACGTGCCTGCTGATCTACCGGCTCGGCAGCAAAGTGTTCTCGGAACGAGTGGGGCTGGTCGCCAGAGTCCTGCTGGCGGTTTATCCGCGGCACGTGTTCTTCAGTTGGCGATTGATGGGCGAGCTTCTGTACATACTGCTGCTGATCTGGAGCCTGCTGTTGGCTCTCTCGCTCGTCGAAGATCCTCAACCGCTTCGATCGATTCTTCTGGGGGTACTCATTGGTGTCGAGCAGTTGGTGAAGGCAAATCTGTTCCTCTTCCCGGCGATGTTGATGGTTTGGTTCGCTTTCTCCGCCCACGCCAGCGGAAAGAGGCGTGTGCTGTGTCTTGCGGCACTGATCGCCGGTTTGGCCCTGATGGTGCTCATCCAGCCAATTGCCAATTTCCTGTCCGCAGGCCGGGCATCGGCATTGCCAGGCAACGCGGGCATTACCTTGTGGATGGGCAACAACCCCATGGCCGTTGGGTTTTCCGATTGGCACGACGACGCGCCCACCGTCAAAGCCTTCGTCGAAAGTCATGGATTCGGCGGGTGATTGGAAACGGCGAGACCCTTTGAGAAGGAACGAATCTACCGCTCGCTGGCGTTGTCCTGGATTCGCGAGAACCCATGGCGGCTTCTGGCTCTGATACCCCAGAAGCTCAACAACGCTTTCGGGCTGTTTCTTCGTGCACAGGTGTTCGATGGCAGCTATCCGCTGGCGCGAGTCGTCCATTTGCTCTCGTACGGATTGATCGCACCATTTGCCCTGGGCGGCATGATCGCTGCCCTCCGCCGCTGGCGCGCTTGCTCCCTGCTGTACATCGTCGTGCTCAGCTATCTGCCTTCACTTTGCTCGCTGCCTACAATTACCTTGTTGGCTCCCGTCGGCTACCCCGACTGGGTGGCACGCCTGACGACTCTTCCTAACCATTGCTGCCGACATCCAAACCACAGCCAAGGTAGGAATGCGTCCATTCGAGAATCGGCGCACATCATCGTCAGAAACCGCGAGGTCCCTCCCACCGTCGCAAACCACGGTTGAGATCGTGAAGGAAACGGGCTACAGCGAGAAACTCGTCCGCGACATCGTCCGTAAGATCGACCACAACGAGTACAAACGCAAACGAACCGCGCCCTGCTTGCGCGTCACCACCAACGCCTTCGGCATCGACCGCCGCGTCCGCATCGCCGAGCGATATGTGGAACGGGATCAACGTGATGCTTCAACCGACCAAATAACCGAACCGGCCGATCGCCTGTACCTACCGTTTCGCGGGCCAACCAGCGGCGAAAAACACAGGCTCTCCAATCTTTCGAGTGGTGGCACAACACTTGCAGCTCAATGCAGGTTCATATACAGTCAGGACATTCAGAACCTGAAAAAGCTCCCTGCGCGATGAAGTTTTCCGAGATCATCAACGACCAGCAGTTGGCCACCGAGGCAATCCGACGTTGGATCACCGTGGCCATTTTCATCGTGATTGCCATGGTCACTGCGAACGGGATTGCCCACCAGCAGTTGTTCATGTTTGCCCTTCTGATCGGTGTGGGGGTGACGACCTTCGTGACTGTAGGAATGCAACGAAGTGCCTGGATTTTGATCGTCATGGGTTGGTACTTCATGGGCAACACCAACGCGCTTCCCGTGCCGCTGTCGATCCGTGACATGGTGGTCTTACTGGTGACTTTTTCGTATTTCGCGCAACGCGTCTTCGGCCAGACGGCGCAACGGCCGAGGGGTGCGTTGGGCGTCCTCGTGTTCATCAACTGTGCCTACATTGCCTTCACGTTTCTGTGTCACCCTGTCGGCCTGCGCGCGTTCGGGGCGCAAACGATGGGAGGACGACCCTACTTTAGCATCTTCCTTGGCTTGTGTGCCTATTGGGTCATCGTGCATTTGCCCGATTCCTACAAAAGCGTCAGCAGGATTCCGTTGTGGCTGATGGCCGGCGCGACCTTTGCCGCCTTGATCTCCATGGTTGGGCTCGTCTTCCCTCCCATTGCACCGTACGTCTGGTATTTTTATAGCGGCGTCGACATCTCGGCGTATCTCGGGCGTCTCAATCCCACGCTGGCCGAGCCGGAGATGCACCGACTCACCGCATTGTCACCCTTCGGGTCGATGCTTATACAGGTACTCTCGGCCTACTACCCGCCGCGCAAGCTTCTTGACCCGACGCGATGGCAGTTCTATCTGTCTGTACTGGGATTTGTCGCGATATTCGCGTCGGGGTTCCGAAACTCCCTGGCGTTCGCGTTGGCATGCATGGCGTTGGCTGCGTGGTTCCACCGTGGCTGGCGTGAAGTCGCCGTGGCAGGCATAATCGGCGCAGCTTTCCTCGGGCTTCTGGTCTTTGGCCAGGGTCGCCTTTTCCGATTGCCCTTGCCCGCGCAACGCACGCTGGGGTCCTTGCCCGGTCAGTGGGACGAAAGCGTCAAGGAGGGGATCACGATAAGTAATTCGCGCTGGGATTGGTGGCGCAAGATCATTGCCGAGGGCTCAATCAAGAACTGGTGGTTCGGTGACGGCTTCGGTATGAGTGAAGCAGATTACACATTGATTGCGTCAGGTACAGTGAGCTTTGAGGACAGTGCCACGATCTCCGGTAACCTCCACAACGGCCCATTGACCGCGATTCACTATGCAGGGGTGGTGGGACTGGTTCTGTTGTATGCGCTCATGATTGCCGCGGCGATCCACTCTGTAAGATGCGCTCGTCGATGCCGTGGCACACCCCTGTTTCCCGTGGCGGTCTTCCTGGCCACCCAACTCATGTGGAAACCCATTCATTACACGCTTCTTTTCGGCTCGTACGAGATCGAACCGACTGAATATATGTTCCTGGTTGGCCTGCTGTCACTGGTCTGGCGCATGAGTGAACGCACCCCTCCTTCCATGGCCCCAGCCGCGACCGAGCGGCCTTTTTCTCGGAACAACGGAGGAACACGGGTTTCCGCATGAGAACGAAGGCGGTTTGGCTTGCGCCTTTCCCGATCTTGTCATTGGAGCCCGAGGTTCACGTCCGGCGAAGACCCTCCACGGAGCACCCTTGCAGTTGGATCGTGAACCTCTCGAATGCACTCGCTGCGAGATCGGACGTGGAATTGCATCTGGTCACGGAAAGCAGCCGCGTCTCATCGACTCAGCGTGTCCAGAAAGGTCGCATTGCATTCCATGTCGTGAAGACGGGCATTCCCTTCCTGAACCGGGGTTTCCCACCCTGGTTACCGCTGGATATCCTGAGCGGCTTCCGAGCGAACGTCGTTCGGTTACTCAAAGAAGTTCAGGCGATAGAACCTGACATCGTCCATGCGCATGGCACCGAGGCCGCTTATGCGCTGGCGGCGCTCCACTCGGGCTTTCCCTTCCTGATCTCGATGCAAGGAATCATTACGGAACTCTTCAAGACAGACCCGTGTCTACGGTCCCGTATCGTCCGCCAGTACGAGCAGGATTGCGTGCGCCGCGCCAAATACTTCACGTGCCGTACCAGTTTCGACACGGGATTCGTACAATCGATGAACCCGGATGCGCGCATCTTCACCATCCACGAGGCGATGAATCCGGTTTACTTTCAAAATGAATGGCAGGTATCCGACGCCGACACATTGCTCTATGTCGGCTCGTTCGTCAGGCACAAGGGCCTCGACGTCCTGCTGGAGGCGCTGGCACTGGTGCTGCAACAGCGACCGAAGGTCATGCTCAGGGTCGTCGGCGGCGGAGATCAAAACTCATTCCGTGAATTGTGCACGCGGCTCCAGATCGCCGGCCATGTCCAGTTCCTGGACTTCCAATCCGCCGATCAGATCGCCCGCCACCACCGCGAAAGCCAGATGTTCGTTCTGCCGTCTCGGAATGACAATAGTCCCAATACTCTCGCCGAAGCGATGGTTTCGGGCATGCCGGTAATCGCCACCGCCGTCGGCGGAATCCCGTCCATGGTCAAAGACGGGCAAACCGGACTGCTGGTTCCATGGGGCGATCCGCAAGCGCTGGCGGAGAAAATTGAATGGCTCTTCGCCCATCCCGAAGAACGGAAGCGTCTCGGCCAAAACGCGTGCCGAATTGCGCGAATCCGGCATGCGCCGGAAAAGATTGCGGCGGACACAGTCGCCGCATATAAAGAGATTCTCAAGGAAACCGAAGGGATCACATGAACATACTAGGAATTCACATTGGGCACGACAGTAGCGCCTGTTTGGTTCGCGACGGAAAGATTGTGGCGGATGTGGCCGAAGAGAGATTCACCCGCCTGAAACACTACGCCGGGCTTCCACTGTCTTCGGTGGGTTACTGCCTCCAGTCACAGAACCTGACGATGAAGGATATCGACATGGTAGCCATTCCCACATGCGGCACCTGCCCGCCACTGAATTTTTTACTCGATCTTAAAGGCCCGCGACAGGAGAAACGCTCGTGGCTGGGGCGCGCCGAGAACGCGGTGCGCCGGTTCTTTAAGAAATCGATGCCCAAACCGCCATTGTACATCAAGAACTACCCGCTGCCAGATTCCGTGCCGATTGTGCGCGTCGAGCATCACTTGGCCCACGCTGCCTCAGCCTACTACACTAGCGGCAGCACGGAAAAACAACTCATCGTCACAATGGACGGTACCGGCGATAACGTCTGCACCGCTCTGTGGCGCGGAGAAAACGGACGGATTGAGCCGCTCCAGAAGTTCGCGAATGAGGCGTCGCTCGGTTGGTTTTACAGCAACGTCACGGAGGCACTCGGCTGGTGGCATGGTGATGGGGAGGGCAAGACGATGGGTCTGGCTCCGTATGGTGATCCGCAAAAGGCGCACGGCGTGCTGGATCGTTTCTACCCCAAGTTCAGCGGTGGCCAGTTGATCGAGCCGATGAACTTTCAGAACCCGTTCGTCTGGGATCAAGGGGGCGCGCTGCAATGGCACTTCGACGCCGCCTACGATATTCAGGCGCTCGTCCAAAAGTACAAGCGCGAACACATCGCCGCGGAAGCCCAACGTGTGTTGGAAGACCAAACCAAGGAGTTGGTCTACCCTTGGCTGGAAAAGGAGAAAACCCGCAACCTGACTTGTGCCGGCGGTGTGTTCCTGAATGTGAAACTCAACCAGCGCCTTTGGGAATCAGGCCGCGTGGACCATCAATGGATCTACCCCAACGCGGGCGATTCCGGTCTGGCGGTCGGCGCCGCGTTGTACGCCCACCATCAGGCGAATGCGGGCGCGCCGATTGGTTCGGTGGACAACCTCTACTGGGGACCGGAGTATTCGGAAAAGGAAATCGAGACGGTGCTCAAACTGCGGCAGCTTACCTACCGGCGCGTGGACAACATCGAGGAGTTTGTTGCCCGGCAACTGGCGGACAACAAGATTGTGGCGTGGTTCCAAGGTCGCATGGAAAGCGGCCCGCGTGCCCTTGGAAATCGATCCATACTGATGAGTTGCAACCGGAAGGAGAACAAGGACATCATCAACGCTCGCGTGAAGTTCCGGGAAGCTTTCCGTCCGTTCTGCCCGTCGCTGCTGTGGGAGAATCGGCACGACTATCTGGAGAAGGCGCGGGACGAGTTTTTTATGATCACCTCCTTCACCTGCAAAGAACCTAAGCGCGACAAAGTGCCGGCCGTTGTCCATGCCGACGCGACCTTGCGCCCGCAGACCGTGCAAAAGAGCTTCAACCCGCGTTTTTGGACCCTGATCAACGAGTTCGGCCGGTTGACGGGTGAGCCGTTGGTGCTCAATACCTCGTTCAATGTGATGAGCGAACCGGTCATCAACCACCCCCGCGAGGCCATTCGCTGCTTCTACGACAACGGGCTCGACTTGCTCGTGATGGGCAATTTTGTGTTGTCCAAGGACCACCAATAAACCCGATCGTGGATAAGACTGGTAATCCCGACTCGCGTCCGGTGCAACTTACCGTCGCGGCGATGCTCCTGATCGACTGGCTCACACGCTGGATTTCTTGTCTGGTGTCCACCTGGCGCTTGAAGCTTATCTTGCGTTGGCTGGGTTGTGCGTATGGCCGCGGGTTGCTGGTGGATGGTCACGTCATCATTCGCGTGGCTCGGCGGGGCGCCATTCGGATCGGCGAGAATGTGGGCATCAACTCGCGCACCGGCTCCAATCTGGTGGGGCGGACGAATCCCACGATCCTCCATTGCACGGGCGACGGTCACATCACCTTCGGTGACAACAGCGGTTGTTCGTTCGCGGTCCTTTCCTCCAAGAGCAGCATCCGCATCGGCAACAATACAAAAATCGGCGGAAATGCTCGCATCTACGACCACGACTACCACGCGTTGGATTATCTGTCCCGACGCAGCCCGGTGGACGATATCGCGGCCTGCAAGACAGCCCCCATCGTGATCGGCGACGACATTCTGATCGGCACCAATGCGATCATCTTGAAGGGGGTAACCATTGGGGAGCGCAGCATTGTCGGAGCCGGGGCGGTGGTTTCGATCAAGAACGTCCCCCCCGGTTCTGTACTGGCTGGTAATCCGGCCCGCATCCTCCGAAATCTCGAAGCGGACACGCAACCCCCATCGTAGCTGTCCCTGATCAAGTCGATGAAGGCCGCTTTTGTCAGCCGAGACGGAGAGATGTCTCCTGCGAACGGTCGAAGCCGGCCGCCGCGTGAGCCTTGCCACTGCGGAACAAGCTTGGTTTTCCCGGGTTCGCTCTACAAATCAATGTCATTGACGTACAATGGAGCCGCATAAGCGATGGCTGTTGTCCACGTTGACACGACGAAAAGCGGAGAATCCAATGGGTCAAGGCAACCAGCCGGCTCTGCGGGTGACTTTCGACAGCCGCTTGAAGCCGAAGTTTCAGGGTTCCACGTCCGATGCCGGGTTATTGGGCTACCGGGAATTCGATGAGGCGCTGGGTCTGACCGGCCTGGGGGAACGAGCCGCACAAATCTCAAGAAACGCGTGCAACTGCTTCAATGCGCAGGTGGTTTTCGCAGGCTGTGCAAATGAGCAATTTACCCATGCGCCGTGAGGACTGCAGCATGGCAGTTCAGAGGGAGGTACATAACGACGAGGCTCCCTATCGCAGCACCTGAGGCACTTTTCATGGAGGATTCATTATGATCGATCCCGCTTCCGAATCCCTCAAGGACCAAGTGCGCGATTTCTGGAACCAGCAGAGCTGCGGTACGGAGGTGGCCAAAGCTTCCAAGTTCACGCTCGGCTATTTCGAGGAAATTGAAGAGTTTCGCTACTTTGATCAGCCATTCATTCACGCGTTTGCCCAATTCACCAGATATCACGGAAAAAAGGTGCTGGAAGTTGGGTTTGGCTCAGGGACGGATTTTATCCAGTGGCTGCGGGCCGGGGCGCGCTTGACGGGGGTGGATTTGACGCCGGAAGCACTCGCGCATGCCCGGGAGCGGATAGAGGTTTATGGGTTGCCGACACCTGAGGTGCTGCAAGTGGCCGATGCCGAGAATCTGCCATTTGCCTCGGACAGCTTTGATCTCGGGTATAGCTTCGGGGTTTTGCATCATACCCCCGACACCGGGAAAGCGCTGGCCGAGCTGGTGCGGGTAACGCGCCCCGGGGGACATGTGAAGGTGATGCTCTACAACCGACGCTCCATTGCCGTGATGAACCAGTGAGTGCGATCAGCCCTCCTGAAAGGCCGGCCCTGGCGGAGTCTGAAATGGGCGCTCTGGAACAACGTGGAAAGCATCGGCACCAAGGGCTACAGCCGCGGCGAGTTGGTCCGCATACTGGAAAAGCTACCTTTGCGGAACCTCCACATCCAGACGGAGGTGACGTCGACCGATTACTTGTCGTCCTCCGCCTTTGCGCCGCTGAATTGGGCTTACCGCCGGGCGCTCCAAGCCGCCGGCTATCATTATGGGTGGCACCCCAGCCATTACACGCCGCGCGTGAACGACCCCGTGCGCCCGCTCAGGCGGCGCACCCTGGCCCGTGTCCCCGGCCAACCCCTGTTCACCGGAAACCCGCTCGGCTTTTTTCACTGCATCTTTGCCGAAAAAACGGGCTGAGATCCCGAGGGCAGCGACGATCCTTTCCGTAGTTGGGACTCCGATCTTGGAGCGAACGCAAAGGCTGCAGAATCGGCTTGTCGGCGCCAATGTCATCGTCCTCAAGGGCGTTGTCATCGGCGACCGCAGCATCATCGGGGCCGGGGGCGTGGTTGCGCTGAAGAACATCCCGCCCGATTCAGTGGTGGCCGGCAACCCGGCGGAGATCGTGAAGACAGTCTCGCCGCCAAGGTCACTTCCAGACTGACGCACGTGCGTGTTACCGGCCGCTTCGGGTGGGTTGATTGCGGTATCACATCGTCCGCTTGGCTGCGACGATCCAGCTCAGAGTCACGATATCGGTATTCAAGTGGCGGCGCCTAATTTCTCAGCCGCGCGTTGGCGTTCTTCAGCCCCAACAGCCGATCGCATGCTGCTGTGACTCGTTCAACGCTGAGTGTCCGCATGCACTGGATGTCATACGGACATCCGTCCTGCCAATGCAGTTGCGGACTACGGTGATGGCAGCCGAGGCACGGCACATCGGCGACCACGCCGATGCTTGGAGTTTCCGGCGGCAGACGCAGAGCGGGATCGATCGGCCCGAAAAGGCCAACACAGGGCGTCCCCACGGCACCGGCGATATGGAGCAGACCCGAATCGATACCGACAAACAGATCGCAGGCCTGAATGGAAGCGACCGTTTCGTCCAGCGAGAGTTTGCCCACCCAGTCCACTGCGCCGGCGATCCGGGCGATACTCGCTGGCTCTCCACCCGTCGGGATGGTCGTTCCCAACTGGAGGACCGTAGTGTGTCGTTCATGAACCAACCACGCCACCAGTTCTTCCCAACCGGTGGTGGTCCACTCCCGCACCTTCCAAGAGGGGCCGGTGTGAAAACCAACCAGTGGTCCGCGCGCACCGAGTCCTTGCAACCGACAACCGACGCTCGTCGCCAACGCCGTTGGCACAATGAGCCGTGGTTGCCGCTCGCGTGGGGTCAAGCCTAGTATCCGACAAAAGTCATCGACGACGTGCACGCGCGGTTGGCCGGTCGGCTGTGGGCGGAGCGCAAGATCGAATAGCCCTTCACAGCGGCTCGGAACAAACGGGTACCCAAACGAGGGAACCACTTGGTCGGCGACTTGCCCCATCCGCACGATCGCCGCAAACTCATGCCAGCAGCGATAGATGATTGTTGCGCCGGGGTATTTTTCCCGCAAGGCGAGCACGGCCGGGAATGAACAAATGATGTCGCCGATTCCTCCGTGACGCTGAAACAAGATTTTCGGCCCATGGCCGCGCCACAGCCGTGGCCCGACGGCCGCCACAAAACAGGCCACTTCCTTTGTCGCAGTCAGCCGGCGGCCTATTTCCGCCCACGTTCCAGATCGTGGTGTCGCGATTGCCCAATTGCTGGGCGACCTCGAGAACATATTGGAGGGGAAAACGCTCAATGGAATGACGGGGGTTGCCAACCACCCCGGTAACCGGACAGATCTGACCGGTCGCCCGGCAATACGCCAAGTACCGCTGCTGGTCCGGTAGCAGCAAGACTAATTGTCCGCCCACACGCCTGCCGTGCCGCCGTACCCGAGCGGAATCCCATGAGACGGGAAAACGTCTCACCGACTGCGGGCACGACCGGCGCTGGGATGAGACGAAGAACGGTTTGTCTGAACTGTTCCCCCGGTTTGTGGCCCACCGTCGGCGCGTCTCCGACTCCTTTTACCGTCGGAGTTGTCTGTGAGAGTCCTTTCACAACTTGATGATAAAGCATTGACCGGAAGACGCATAGCAGACTGCTTCCGGTTTATCGAGGAAGAACTCATCCACGGCACGGCGCGCCCCCGGACAGGTCAGTTTGCCGTAATCGTCAAACAAGATTATGCCACCAGCGGTCATTCGGGGATAGAAGAACTCACAGCAGTCAAGCACCGACCGATAAATGTCCACATCGACGTGGGCCATGCAAAATCGCGTCTCGCGGACAGGTACCGCAGTCGCCGGAAAGAGACCGGGGTAAAACCGGACCAGGGGAAACTCGTGCAGGTATTCCTGGACAGGCGGCAGACTCGTATCGGCAAAATCCCCTTGCTTGTGCCAGTCTTTCTGGGGGTCGGTCTCGGGCATCCCTTGAAAAGTGTCAAACAGGTGCAGCAGTTTGCCGCCGCGGTGCAGGACTTCCGCGAGCAACCGCGCAGTACCGCCCTTGTAGACGCCCACCTCCGCAACGTCGCCGGGCAAATGGCCGGCAAGCCGGGCAAACTGGTAGAGCAGAAAGGAATCTGCGGGACCCACCAGTGTGCGACCGGCCATGGCAGCCCGAATCGCTTGGAACCGTCTGTCGTCCTCCCAGACGTTTGCCATCGATGGTTGCACCCCGCCCGGTGGATGGAATACCCCAGTATCGCAAACAACGATTTGATGACTGCTTTGATCATGGTCTGATGGTCAGGCCTGATTGGATTCCAGATAGCGGAAGCCACCCGGTCTCGGTGATAGCAGAGCCAGCCCCGGCGGTGCCCAAAGATTGACCGAATGATAGTTGCGCTGGCGCAGTTCGTCCAGAAACCGCGGCACACCTTGATCACTGCGGCGACTCGGATCGGCTTTTAAATAATCCCACATTGTGTCGTGAAACAAGATCAGTGCTTGTTCTGAACACCACGGGGCAAAGAGGTCGAAGTCGAGCTTGACGCCTTCATAGGTGTGGTCTCCATCAATGAAGAGCAGATCGATTTTCCTGGACCAAGTCTTACTTGCCTCCGCCGAGGAGGCTTTGATGATCTCACAGTACGAAGTCAACCGATACGTCCGCAGCCGGCGCCTGAGAAATACATCTGTGTTTTCGCCCGATTCCCCTTCACTCCACAGATTTGTCGTGTGAGGATCAATGGCATAGATCTTACCACAGCCATTCTGTCTGCAGGCCAGTGCCAGCGCACAAGTGCTTTTACCTCGCGCACTGCCAATCTCGACAATCGTTTCAGGACGAAGCGTGCGCGCCAACCCGTATAAGGTGAAGACCGCCGGTCCCAAACCCGATCCCCAGCCTGCCCGCGGCGCGAAAAACGGATGAAAAAGATCTGAATATGCATGGTACTCTGACGAAAGACCGCGTACAAACCACTGCGCCAACCACCATCGGCGTTTACTGATAGCTTTGAGAATGCGTTCCATAGACAAGTTTTCCGGCATGGTTTCAATCCTTTCTCAATCGCTATGG
The DNA here is from genome assembly GCA_049511095.1 of Verrucomicrobiia bacterium. GTDB lineage: Bacteria > Verrucomicrobiota > Verrucomicrobiia > Palsa-1439 > Palsa-1439 > Palsa-1439. Next base: position 25,936 of record JBEKYJ010000004.1, on the reverse strand, counting down.
ACTGGTCATGTCTCCCCGAGGTTGCCACTCGTGCTGGAGAAACACCAACCCACCACAGGCATCCGGAGTCAGTCCACTGCCGTAGTAATCCCCGGCAATGACGTCGATCATGGCGGCAGACTGCACATGGTCTGCAAACCATCCATGTACCTGGATCGACACATTCACCAAATAGCGCCCCGGTGCCAACGGCAACTTGTGGAGTTGGCACCGATAATACCCTGTCGTTTGCAGCGGTGGCAGCGTCACTCCGCCCGCTTTATTATCGATGTGAAAAACCTTTACGCCCACTACGGCAAAACAACTTAACGCCAACACGGGGACGACACCCGGACTGCGGCTGCGATAGCCGATTTCGATGCCCAGCGGTTGGCCACCAATCGCTTGGTCCACAGGATGACCGGTTTCGTCCAGAAACCGGATGTAGGTGATTCGGGCCTCGCCGGTCCCCTCCCGATCTGTGCGCGCTTCCAGTGGCGTTTTGGAAATCTCCGCCATCTGTTTCAAGTATGCCGACACCTCCTGCGTCGGCGCGCCGTCACCGGCAATGCGCCCCTGTTCTAACCGCAGAACCCGGTTACACAATGAGCTGATGACCCCCATGTTGTGGCTGACGAACAGCACGGTTCGGCCTGCCCGCGCTACTTCTCCCATCTTACCGAGACACTTCTTTTGAAACTGTGCATCACCAACGGCGAGTACTTCGTCTACAACGAGAATTTCCGGATCCATGTGGGCGGCCACGGCAAAGGCCAGCCGCATGTACATGCCGCTGGAATAGTGTTTCACGCTTGTGTCGAGGAACTGTTCGACCTCCGCAAAGGCCACGATCTCATCAAACTTGCGGGTGATCTCGGACCGGGACATGCCCAGGATGGCACCATTCAGGAAGACATTCTCCCGTCCCGTCAGTTCCGGATGAAACCCGGTCCCCACTTCCAGCAAACTGCCGACCCGGCCATGGATTTCAGCCTGCCCTGTCGTCGGCTCTGTGATGCGCGACAAGACTTTCAGCAAGGTCGATTTGCCGGCACCGTTGCGACCGATGATCCCGATCGTTTCAGCATGTTGCACTTCGAAACTGATGTCCTGCAATGCCCAGAGTGTGTTGGTCGCCCTTGGCGCGCGCGGTTCCCGGGTCACCATCTGTCGCAACGCCCGCGACGGTGCCGTCGCCAGCCGGGCGAGGCTATCGCGCAGTGAATAATACCGCTGGCGTTCACCGAGGCGATACAGCTTGCCCAAGTTCTCGACTCGTATCGCAATGTCGCTCATCATCACCCCCTAGACGACATCGGCAAAGAACCGCTCCATGCTCCGAAAATAGTACAGTCCGCCCACCAACAGCAACACCGTGGCGAGCATGGCCACCCAGAGCGTCTCAGACGGTGGCGACGCCTTGCCCAGCAAGGCCCAGCGAAACCCGTCGATCACGCCCGCCATCGGATTCAACCCATACAGCCAGCGCCACTGGGCTGGCACGATGCTGCTGGGATAGGCCACCGGCGAAGCAAACAACCACATCTGCGTCAGGAACGGCAAGGTGTAGCGCACATCGCGGTAAATGGCATTCAAGGCCGACAACCACAAGCCTACCGCGAGGCAGGTCAGGATCGTCAGGAGCACGAACAACGGCAAAGTGACGATCCGCCAATCGGGCCAGACCCCGTACCATGCCATCATCCCCAACAGGATGACGAAGGCGATCAAGAAGTCCAAGAGCGCAGCCAGCACCGGGGCCAGCGGTACAATCACCCGCGGGAAGTAGACCTTGGTGATCAGCCGCTGCTCAATCACCAAACTGTTGGCCGACTCCGTGAGCGCCCGCGAAAAGAGTTGCCACGGCAACAACGCGGCGAACGTGTACAATGGATACGGAATCCCGTTCTCCACGCGGGAGGAGAAACCGCCCAGCTTGCCGAAAAAGACGCTGAAGACCACCATCGCCAAGACGGGTTGAATCACGGCCCACGCCGCCCCCAACACCGTCTGCTTGTAGCGAACCTTGATATCACGCAACGCCAGAAACCAGAGTAATTCACGGAAACGCCACAATTCGGCCAGATCAATCGGGTGCCAACCCGGGCGCGGCTTGATGATAAACTTGAGGGGTGCCCGCATTGCGGGTGTACTGCCCTCTATTTTTGCAGCTTCAGTCATCTGTGTTCAGAAACAAGTGCCTGCCACCACTAACACGGCGAAACTCGGGCTGCAATCAGAAACAAGAGCCGTCGTTAGTCAGGTTGATCTTACTGTCTGAGGAATCGAACACGGCGCGGCTGAATCACCTCCAAAACCAACCGACCGCAGACTTTTGCAGACGTCGCAGTGTTCGGAAGGGTTCAGGGAATGTCCACTGTGAATAATTGCGTATGAGGGGCCGCTTGATTTCGAAACCCTCGGGCCAAGTGCCGGCCGTGGCATGCGGTCGCGCGACCAGCGCCATCCACTCATCCGTCATCGCGCGGATGGAAAACTTCTCCCGCACCCGTTCTTGGGCGGCCAGCGCCATCGTGATCATCTGGTCACGATGTTCGTGCAGGCCGTGAATGGCTCGCGCATACCCCGCAATGTCATTCATCTCTACCAATTTGCCATTCGTCTCGTCGATTACCTCACGAATCCCGCTGGCGAGATCGGTGACGACTGGAACCAACCCGTGTCCCATCGCCTCCAGGAGCGTGTGAGGCATCCCTTCGTAGGCGGATGGGAGCAAGAACACGTCGTGCCCACACAACAGGGCTGGCACCTCGGAATAGGCAACGTTTCCAATCAGCCGAGCCACTTGCGCAGGATTGTTGGTAACCATGGCGCTCTCAAGGTAAGCCCTTTCGGGCCCATCACCGGCGATGGTCCAGGTGAAGGGCATTCCGGTCGCGCCCAAATCACGCAGGATCGTCGGAAACAGCCGTACCCGCTTCTGCGCGTCATGCAATCGCCCGATGTACAAAATCCGCAAGGGCTGATCCTGTAGATGATCCCGACGCAACGGAGACTCGGGCACCTCAACACCCAACCGGATGTACCGAATACTCGTCCTGGAGGATTGGAAGTAGGGGGCGGCCGTGGCGGCCATCTTGTGCGACAGCACGATGACGTGGTCCGCGTAATCCCCATATGGTTTCGCCCCCTGATAGACGCGTTCCTCGTCCGCGTGAAGAACCAGAATCTTGGGAATTCCCCGAGGCACATATCGCAGCGTTTCGTACGCGGGTTCGTCGACCCAGCCCACAACCACCGTGGGTTGGAAATCGCGCACACCCTTCAACGTGGCTTGCAGCCTCTCCTCCAGAATCAAGCGTCGATTATCTTGCACCACAACATCCACGCCTCGGGCCTCGAATTCGGCATGAAACGGATGGTCCTGCCGCAAGCTGAAGACCCGCACGTCCGCCCCTCGCTTCCTGAATTCCCCCGTGAGATCGCATAACCAGGTGGTGGATCCACCGATGTCCAAAAAACTCGTCACAAAGGCTAGCCGAACCGCAGCCTTTGTGTCGGCCGTCACCGTCTTGGTCGCGGGCTGATTCATGTTGAACCATGCCTTACCCCATGGACTTGATCCCTCACCCAGGGTTCCGGATGATCATCTCTGGCACAAACGTCAAAACCATGTGAGCGAAGAAATTCTGCAATCAAAGCCTTTGTCCGATAAAACTCCCCGTCGCCCGCGAGAAAATCGTGACAGGCAATGCTAACATTTCGCGTGTTGTGAATCATCCTCTGCATGCCGCCAATCGCGAGCCGCTCCGCGCCTTCGATGTTCAATTTGAGAAAGTCAATTTGCTTTACCTGATGCTGATCGCACAACTCGTCCAGCGTAACACCCTCGACTTTGTGCTGCAAACCGCATTCCTCGCCTTCTTGACGAATCGTGTTCCCTTGATAATTCTCTCGATTTTCAATGAAAACCGGGCCGCGTTTGTCCACGAGTGCGCAGTGAATCAGGCACCGTATTCTCCAGCCGATTGTAGTAACAGGTCTTTTCCAGCAGCTTAAATGTGACCGGGTGGGCTTCTATGGCGAGGATTCTGCCCTGCTTCCCCACCGCTTTGGAGAAAATAAGTGCATCATCGCCGATGCCCGCCCCCACGTCGATGATGACATCGCCTGCGGCGGGTTGATAGCGGTAAAACCACCAACCGCGGTGCATGTCGAGCACGTCCCGTAGATCTTCCTTCCATTGCGCCATTGCGCCAGCCTGCCAATCAAAATGGAAGGACTCGGCTAGAAACCGTTGCCCGACGCGGCGAATCCAGGCGTCGTCGTAGAACACTTGCACGTCCAGATGGTTTCGACTACGAGCATAGGCTGTACCTAGGCGCGATAGAACCACCCGCCCGCCGGGATGGTCGAGGAATCGAATCAGTCTCCGCGTCAGCGTCATCGGTGTTTTCTTTCAGACTGTCTGTTTGAAGTCAAGCCACAACAGGTTATGCAGGAAATCTGTTTTTTTCACTGAAGCTGGTAAGACTAATCTGGCAAATACAAGCTGGGAAACGCGATCAGCCCGCATATAAGGCGGTCGCGACGAAGCAGACGAGAAAAACTCCCCCGAGTCGTCATCCTCACGCCCAACACGGGGACGAACGACTTCGTCATCGAGGGCGTGAATGGATCCGTCGTTCCCATCCGCAACCCCGAAGCAACTGCCCAAGCCGCGCTTGCCTGGTGGGACAGGATCCGTGCCGGCCACCGTGTGCCGATGGTTGACCCGCAACGGAAGCTGTCCTTTGAACGTCTCGAGGGCGTGTTCCTCGGACACTTGCGCCGGCTCGGTTTCCTGACAAGTGATTGACCCATGGGCAGCCGTCGTTCGAGAAATGAACCGAGTGGGACAGATCCCGAGAAAACACGGGAACGTGGATGACTGGCGGTCATTTGCGAATGGATTCGCCCGTTCGAGTTGCTCTCGGAAGACGCCGCGGGTTGCGCCCGCCCATGGTGCCTCGACCCGATTGATTCGCCAACTCTTCGGGGCGAATGTCTGGACTCGACACGCTTTCCGGTCTCTGTTAGATATACCTTCATGCAGAGCGGAGCCCCTCCCAACTGTCGGATCAACACGGTGATCGTTTGTCTGTTGCTGGTGGTCGCCTGCGCCCTCTTTTCGTATGAGGCACGCCACAATCAGTATTGGCCGACCTGGGTGGTCAGCGCCCTGCGGAACTGGCAGGAAGTTGGCTATTGGAACCTCCATGGTATGCCCACGGTCAACCCCGGCGGTATCCGCCCCGGAGAAAGCCCGCTTCCTTACCATGCTTACCGAGCGTTCAGCCTGCTGCCAGTGTACTGGACGTACTTGCTGACAGGCAATCTTAACACGGCGCTCGTGTTGGCCTATCTCGCGCTGACGCTCGTTCTCGCCCTAAGCATCTGGCGGTTTCTTGGCAAGAACTCGTGGGCGTTGCTGGTGGCGAGCGCGGTCTGCCTGTGCCCGGGGTACGTGCGCGTGAGTTGTGTAGATTGGGACCCTGTTCCCGTCGCGATGCTCGTCGGCATCGCGGTCATGTTGTTCTTGGTCTGCCGCGTGGCGAATCCGCCACCCGGCCGGGTCATCAGCCTCTCGGCACTGGCGTTGGTGGCCGTGTACTCGCAAATCGAATGGACCACAGTCTTTGCGCTCGGGGTGGGTTGGGCAACCTGCGCGGTCTTATTGTGGCCGACTAAGCGTCGTCAATTCATGATGTTCAGCGTCTTTGTAGCGTTCTTGGTGACCGCCTCCTCGCTGACCTTGATGTGGGAAAAGTGCGGTGGCGGCTCGGGCGCATTCAATGCGCTGCCCGCTTACACCATCGGTTCCGGTGGGTATGATGGACTCGGCATGTCATGGTCGATCGCGCTGAAACGGTGGTTAACGGCCAGCGTGATCGGTCTGCTCCCGTTGTGGATCGTCTTTTTCACCGCAGTGTTGCCCTCGCTGAAGCGAAGCCCGCGAGAGACATTGACCGCTTGCATCCCGCTGTTCACGGCCTGGATGGAAGTGTGCGTCCTGCGCAACCACATGGCGCACCACCAGTGGATGCAAAACCCGGTCGTTGTGCTGGGCATCCTGCTGTCGCTCTACCTTCTCCAGCGCGCCGCCGCGCTTGGCGCCATCGCCTCGACCACTCTTCCAATCCCTTCGCACCGATCCTCACGCATCCTTCCGTGGTTCACACTCGGCGGCACGCTGTATTGCATGGTGATCCTCTCGGTCTTCCGGACCAACGCCGCCCAGCTCCAATCCTTGATTCAACTGGTCAGCGCAAACACACCGCGCCGCGCGATCATTGTCGTCGGCCCGGACCTGGGCCGGGGCATGAGAGCCGAGGCGATGGGATTGCTCATCGACCGCAAATCGGTTCCGATGGAATCCACGCCGACGCCAGACACCGGCAACTCGGCCGATTCAGGAACGCATGCTGCAGGAACCTATGTGATCAACACCGCCCCGTTGTCGGGTTTGGGGCCGGTCGTTGCACAGTCAACCGCCAAGAAAGAGGATATGGTTTTGAAGCTCGTCGGCTGGTACCGTGCTCATATTTCACAAAGAGTCTATCATTTCCAGCAATTGGACACCTACTACCTGTACCAGCCGGTCCCGTGATCCGCGGGCACGGCAAGGCCCGACTTGCCACCAGTCAATCTCCTGTTTCTAACGACGCCTGAGCGTTTCCGAATTCACCAAGAGTTGCACCCCGCATCAGAGGACGGAGCAGAAATTCATCCCCGCCCCATCCAGACATGGGAATCGAGCTTCCTTAAAAAACGCCGAGCCCCACAACAGGGGCCAAAGGATCAGATTTCTTCGCCGTCCCACAGATTCCACTGTGAACCGATCAGGATTTCCTATCAATGCATTCGCAAACCGCCGCTGCCTCGCACTACGGCTTTATCGCATCGGTAAATGCACCCGTCACCCCTTCCCCACCGTCTCCCTCCGGTAATCTCCGCGGCTGAAGTATTTTTCGAGCCACACATATAGGCATATGAAAAGGTAGCGACTGCCCATCTCCTTGATCTTGAGCTTGGCTTCGCCCGTACGGCGATTGCGCCAGGTGATGGGAATGACGGTCCACGTGTAGCCACGGACGATCGCCTTGAGTGGAAGCTCCACGGTCAGGTTGAAGTGCGGGGAAATCAGTGGACGACAGCCGGCAATCACCTCTTTGCGATACGCCTTGAAGGCATTCGTGGTGTCATTGAGCCGGATGCGAAACAGGATCCGCAGAAAGAGATTGGCCAGACGGTTCAACACCAGTTTGTGTCGTGGATAGTTGATCACCCCGCCGCCCTTGATAAACCGGCTGCCGAAGACGCAGTCGAACCCCTTATTCAATTCGCTCCAATAGCGCACCACATCACGACAGTCGTCTGACTCGTCGGCCATCATGATCACCACCGCGTCGCCCTGGACGGCTTCCAATCCGCGAATGATGGCCCGGCCAAACCCCTGCGGCCCGGTGTTTTGCACCGGCCTGAGGGTGGGAACTTGCTGCCGAAATCCAAGCAATAGCGGCCAAGTGTTGTCCGTGCTGCCGTCATCCACCACGATGATCTCGTGCGGCACATTGCGCAGACGCAACTCCACGTGCAAATGCTCCACGGTGGAGCAAATGCAACCCTCCTCGTTTTGCGCGGGAAGCACCACGGAAAGCAATGACAATGGTCGCGGCGATGGAGGCGTCTCGGTCATGGGCTGCTCGACAAGTCCAACCATTCGGGATGCGTCAGGGCGTGCTCGCCGGAATGAATCCAGAACGAAAAAATACCCTGGTCCGGCTTTCCGAATTGACCCGCGCCGGCCAAGACCCCGCATTTCTTGACGCGGGGCAGGTTCACCTCGCTGCCGGCCCGGCTCGGGTTATCCAGCCCAAACAACTGGCAGCCCGACGACGACCGGGTCAACTCCTCCGCAATCGTGCTGCCCACAAAACCGCAAACCCCGGTGATAAGTATCTTCATGATCCTGATGCGCCATCGTCACGGCGGCTAATGGTGATCCGTGGTTCCACGATCCAATCGCTGGCTCCAGGATGCCGCAATCTCCTTGAAAATCTGTGGCAAGGTCTTGGTAATCGACCAAGATGGATAGTGTTCCTTCATCTTGCGCAGGTCACTGTAATAGCAAATGTGGTCTCCAATCCGGTTTTGATCGACGTATTCGTACACCTGCTTTCGTCCGCTCAGTTTCTCCACAAATGAAAACGCCTCAAGAACCGAGCAAGAATTCTCGACTCCCCCGCCGATGTTGTAAACCTCCGCCACCCGCGGTCGGCGATAGAACTCGTAGATGAACGCGGCCACATCCTCGGAGTGGATGTTATCGCGGACCTGCTTGCCCTTGTAGCCGTACACCTTGTATGGCTTGTTCTCGTAGTTGCACTTGATGAGATAGCTGAGAAAGCCATGCAGTTCCACCCCGGAATGACTGGGTCCGGTCAGGCAGCCGCCTCGCAAGCAGCAAGTTGGCATCTTGAAATAGCGTCCGTATTCCTGGACCAGCGTATCCGCCGCAAGCTTCGAGGCCCCGAAGAGCGAGTGCAATACCTGATCCACGGGAAACGTCTCCGGAATCCCGTGGGAGTATCGAGGGTCGTCGTAATCCCAGCGCGTCTCGTGCTCTTTGAGGCGAATCGTGTTGGGCCCGTCTCCGTAAACCTTGTTCGTCGATAGATAAACAAACGGGGTGTCCAGACAATGTCGGCGGGCCGCCTCGAGCAGATTCAGCGTGCCAACGGCATTTGTGTCGAAATCCTCAAAGGGCATGGAGGCGGCCAGGTCGTGTGACGGTTGTGCGGCCGCATGCACGATTAACTGGGGAGAGACTTCCTTGATCGTCTGCTCGATGCGACCACGGTCCCGCACATCGACTTCGTAATGATGGAAATCAGGGATCGCCTTCTGGAGGCGGCTTTGGTTCCAGCGCGTATCCCCTTGGGATCCAAAAAAAACCGCCCGTTGGTTGTTGTCGATGCCCGAGACAGCGAATCCCCGCCCCGCGAAGTACAGGCAGACCTCTGACCCGATCAGGCCGTTCGACCCGGTGACGAGAATCGCTTTCGGGCTGGAGCTTGTTCCCATCAAGATCATCCTTTGTGGGCTGTAAAAATTGCGGCTCTCACCAGCCCGGTTGGTTGCAGGCCACCGTCAAGACGATCCCAGTTGTGTTCACTTTTGAGCACTCCGTTGCTTGCGCGAACAAAGAAACTTGCCATTGCGTCGAACGGACTTGCCGCTCGGGGCTCGCAGTATCAAGGGCTGCAATCATCCATTTCCGCATAGACCTCGTCAACCACATTTATAAGTCCTTCTGTTCTCGCTATCCTCCCTCCATGCCGAGTTGCGTTCTCTCCTGTTGCGAGGGTGCCAAGCGCTGTCAATCGAGACACGTTTACGATCTGACGAGCCTCGTGTCGATTCAATCTTGTCCATGCAACTCGGCGCGTTTTGAAGGAGTGGACAAGGCTGTCTTGCTGGTGCCGGCGTTCTTGACGAGCATTATCCGAGCCGGTATACTTGCACTTTCTTCGTCATCGCGCAGATGATGACGGGTGTTCATGACGAAAACCAAAGTCGCTATTATCGCGGGCGCTGGCCCCGCCGGGTTGACCGCCGCATACGAATTCCTCAAACGCACGGATATCACACCCATCGTGTTTGAGCAGAGCGGCTCTTTGGGTGGAATTGCCCAGACATACAACTACAAGGGCAATCGGATTGATCTGGGCGGGCACCGATTTTTCTCCAGGAGTGATCGGGTGATGAATTGGTGGTTCAACATTCTGCCACCACAAGGCGCACCGGCGGCCGACACCCTTGAAAAGGGCCACGAGGTGAAGTACGCCACGGAAGTGGTGCAAGAACTTCTCGGTGCGGCTTGCCTACCCAAGGGAGGCACGGCTACGGGCACAAGAGTCAGGCGGCCGGCACCTGACCCGGAGAAGGAAGACGAGGTAATGTTGCAGCGGCCACGGCTGTCCCGGATCTTCTTCCGTCACCACTTCTTCCCTTATCCGATCGGGATCACGTTGACGGTAGCGAAGCGGCTCGGTTTTTTGAACACCCTGCTCATTGGATTGAGCTACTGCAAAGCCCAACTGTTTCCCATCAAGGATGAGACGTATCTCGATGCGTTTTTCATTAACCGCTTCGGTCGCCGGTTGTATCGGACCTTTTTCGAGAAATACACCGAAAAGGTCTGGGGATTGCCCTGCAGCCGGATTCGCGCCGATTGGGGCGCCCAGCGGGTCAAGGGGCTGTCGTTACAGCGCGCCGTGGTTCACGCGATCAAGGACCTCCTCAGCAGCGATTTCCAGAAGGCGCAGGAACAACGCGAGACGAGTCTGATTACCAGGTTCTACTACCCGAAGTATGGCCCCGGTCAGATGTGGGAGACGGTCAGCCGCCAGATCCAGCAGTGCGGCGGCGAAGTGCATTTGCATCATCGGGTCGTCGGCGTGCATCTGGAAAATGGGAGGGTCTGCCGCGTACTCGTCCAACATTCGGAGACCGGTCAGGTGAGGCAATTGGACTGCGATTTCTTTTTCTCGACGATGCCCATCAAGCACCTCATCGGAATGATCACACCGACGCCTTCCGTCGAAGTCGTCGCCGTGGCCGAAGGCCTCGTATACCGTGATTTTTTGACGGTGGGACTGTTGCTGCGGAAGATGTGCGTCCAGGAACGGGGCAAACCACCCGCGTCGAGCATCCCGGACAACTGGATCTACATTCAGGAACCGGATGTCATGGTGGGACGCGTCCAGATTTACAGCAATTGGAGCCCGTACATGGCAGCGGACCACAAAAACACGACGTGGATCGGCCTTGAGTACTTCGTGAATGAAGGCGATGCACTCTGGGTCATGCCGGATAAGGAACTCGTGGCCCTCGGCATCAGGGAAATGGAGAAGATCGGGATGATCAAGGGCGAAGACGTGTTGGACGGATGCGTGCTGCGGATGCTCAAGGCGTATCCGGCCTACTTTGGCAGCTATCCACAATTGAGCGTCGTGCGCAAGTATGTGGACGCCATCCCCAACCTGTTTCTGGTCGGCAGGAACGGCATGCACCGTTACAACAACCAGGACCACAGCATGCTGGCGTCAATGATGGCCGTGGACAACATCCTCGAAGGCCGTACCGATAAAACCAACCTCTGGGACATCAACCTGGAAATGGTTTACCACGAAGAAAAGGAATGAGCGCAGCGTATGCGAACAGTAGTCCTTGGTCGAGAGGGCGTCTGACGCAGGCTGACATGAATCAATCACGACTTGCTTTACGTGGACGACGTTAGCTTTCGCACAGGATCTGCCCCAGCCGGATATTATTAGGAAAGCAGGTCTCGCCCGCGTTTCTGAATGATGCCGTGACGGTTTTCAACGACACGGGCAGTTTGACGCTGACGAATTTCTCCTCGTGGCGGGTCCTCCAAACGAAGTAATATCCGGCTACTCGGGCACTGGTCACGGCTCCCAAGCCCCGCTTCCGATCGGCTACCGATCATCCTCACTCGCGAGCTCCGCCGCAATGACGTTGCCCTGCTCGTCGAAGACGACCTTCGCAATGACGAACATCCCCTCGCGCACGCCGCCCTGCGGCATCGGCGAACGAAATCGCAGATCGCGGTACCGCAGTACCGTGTGGCCGTTTCCCTCGGTTTTCTCCACAAGGGGAAACACCGCAAACCACCGGAATAGCTTCACGGCCTCCGTCGCCTCCGCCTTCGACAGCAACTTGTCATCGTGAAACTGCGCGAACCTGTCGTCGCGCGAGCCGCTCACCCAGTGCACCGCGACGCCGTCGTCGCGCACAATCGTCCAGTGCAACGGATCCATCGGTTGCGGAAACGCGCCGATCCGTCCCGACGCACCGCCCGCTTCGTACCGGTGCAACGCCTGCGCCCGCGAGACGCCGCAGAAAAGAAAGAACACCCCGACCACCCCCAACGCCGTCGTTGCCACCCACGCGCGCTGTGTCCAAATCGCCGCCACCGTCCCGATCAACAACACGGCCCACACATACACGTCCACGATGAACACCCAACTCAGAGCAAATCGCCGGTCCGTCAGCGGCCAAAGCAGTTCCGTCCCGTAGTTGGTCAGCCAGTCGAGCAACAAATGCGAGGCGATCCCCGCCACCGCCGCCCACCACAACAACCGAAAGTTCCTGCGATCTGACCATTCCCAAAACACCCACGCCAACAGAGTTGCCCACACCGGCAACATGATTGCCGAATGAGTGAAGCTGCGATGCCAGCGAAAGAATGTATCGCGGCCCAAAAACCCCAGCACGACATCCATATCGGGAAACTCTGCCGCCGCAATACACGTCCAGAGCGCCGCCCGGCCCGATTCACTCCCGCCCCGCTGCCGAAACCCGCAATAGCCGATCAGCGCCCCCGTCAACCCGTGTGCAATGCTGTCCACGAGTGGCACAGTATCCGCCGTTGGTCCGTCGAGCAAGCGCCCGTATGGCGCGGCACGCGACTGGCAAGAACGCTCAACGACCGCGCGGCGCGTCGTGGGTCGCCATAGCCGAAGCGCATGGTTCGGCCTCGGGACTTGTCTTACACTGGCAGTCCAACCAAAATAAAATGGCGATAAGTCCGAAGATCACCGATGGATAGTAGAGCACAGTTACATGCTCCAGCGTCGCAATGCCGCCAAAATGCCGGTTCGCGGCCGTGTCCCACAGACCGGAAAGGCTGAGGGTTACGACGAGTTGTGTTAGTGTCCTGCCTTGCTTGATCAGCAACGCCACTACTGGAGCAGCCACGAACATATCATAAGTGTGGTGATGGATCGGCAACGTAGCGAGCAAGAGGAGACAGGATAATTGGATGAAGGCGTTGGTGACACGGAGAAACACAAATACGAACAAGAATGCCCATAGAATCCAGAGCAAGATTGTCCCGGGCGTTCCCAGTGGTTCGAACAAGGGCACCAGGGAGACGCCCGGCGATTCGTGCATCCACGTTGTGAGAAGTTGATTCCCTCGCTGAAAGTTCTGCAGCATTGTGTCTGGGGCAATGTGGGCCCACCACATACTCACAACTAAAATGCCTGCAACAGCAACCCCGGTGGGAATGACTAGTCGAGGTCGCTTGAAAAGCAGTGCCAAAAACACCGGGAACACTGTGATATGCTTGATCGTGCTGATAAACAAGAGACATTGCTTCTTAAAAGGCGCAAACCGCGTTACAGGGTTTACCGAAGCTTCCGGCGCGAAGGGAAAGGCGGCGAGAATCGCAGCGAAACTGACGATAACAGGGTTACCCAGAGCAATCGTCAGCCCGACGCTCAGAAAGCAAAAATATAGGATAAAAAACTGGCGCCGTTCAGGTCTGCTCAACCCACACAGGCTGGAAATGCGATGCCAAATATAGATGTGCAAAGCGAAGCAAATACAACACCACACCCATTTCGCGATCGCCCACTCGAGACAATGCAGAGGCGTCAGAAGCAGCCACGCGTGCGGTAAGTAGGTGGGATGCGATAACAGATCGTTTGCTGTGTCGCGATGCATCAACCCCGACCATGCGGTATATTGTGTGTAAAAATCATGCTGAAACATGGCCTTGCCACTCAGAAAACCATAAAGGGAACTGCCTGTGCGAAGAGCGGCATAGGCTCCACAGCAGAGCAAAACACATCCAAAGTGGTTGCGTAGTGATGCGCCCAACTTAGCTGGATTCATAAGCAATGGGCAGGGGTGCTAAGAAGCCGGACATGGATCCGATTCCCTAAATGGCGCAAAAATGGTCGCCACACCGGCGTCTATCTCCGCTAACATTAGGAGTCATCATTTGACACGTCTTCCTTGACGGCGTCCACTCTAGTGTCCACTCCATGACCACGCAAGTGGAAAATGAAGGAAGCATGAGGAAAACGCGCTTGACGTGCCGCCGGTGGCGTAGGATGAAAGAGTCGCAAAAGGGCGACTGGAATGAAATCTGTTCGATTGGGAATTGTCGGCTTGGGCAACATGGGCTTGGGGCATGCCGGGAACATCCTATCCGGCAAAGTCAGCCGTTGCGAACTCACCGCCGTGTGCCGTCCCTCCCCGGAAAAGTTCACGCGTTTCCCGAACGCCAAAGGCTTCACGCACAGCGAGGAACTTATCCGCTCGGGCGCGGTTGACGCCGTCCTCATTGCGACGCCGCATTTCAGTCACACCCCTATCGGCATCGACGCGCTGCAGCACGGCCTGCACGTACTGGTGGAAAAACCGATTTCGGTCCAGAAAGCCGACTGCGAACGGTTGATCGCGGCACATCAGGACCCGAAGCAGGTCTTCGCCGTCGTGTTCAATCAACGCACGGATCCGTATTATCGAAAAGTGCGAGAACTCATCCAAGGCGGCGAACTCGGCCCGATTCGACGGATCAACTGGATCATCACGAACTGGTTTCGCCCGGAGGTGTACTTCAAGCTCGGCAGTTGGCGCGCGACCTGGGCCGGTGAGGGTGGCGGGGTGCTGCTCAACCAGTGCCTGCACAACCTCGACCTCTTCCAATGGCTCTTCGGGATGCCGAAACGCGTGCGCGGCTTCTGCCGCTTCGGCCGCTACCACGACATCGAGGTCGAGGATGACGCGACCGCGTATTTCGAATACGCCGACGGGGCGACTGCCGTGTTCCTCACCTCCACCGGCGAAGCGCCCGGCACCAACCGCCTCGAAATCGCCGGGGAGAACGGAAAACTCGTGCTCGAAAACGACGCGCTTGTGTTCATCAAAAATGAAATGCCCATGAGCGAATTCAGCCGCACTGCCACCAAGGCGTTTGCGGCGCCCACGACGCAGGAACTGAAGTTCACCTTTCCCGACCATGGTGGACAGCATGTCGCCGTGCTGCAGGATTTCGTCGATGCGATCCTTGACGGCAAGCCGCTCCTCGCGCCCGCCCGCGAGGGCATTCGCTCCGTCGAACTCGTCAACGCCATTCTCTTTTCCTCGGCGCTCAACCAAACGGTCGAACTGCCGTTGGATTCCGCCGCGTATGAGAAGTACCTGAAAGAGAAAGTCTCCAACTCGCGGTTCAATAAAAACACGGTGCGTACTCCAAGCGTGTTGGCGGACGACTTTGCCAAATCCATACCACGATGAGAATTCAGCAGATCGCTGCCCAATTGTACACCGTTCGTGATTTCACCAGGACGCCAGCCGAGATCGCCCGGACGCTGAAGAAAATCCGCGCCATCGGCTATCAGGCTGTTGAACTCAGCGCGCTGGGTCCGGTTGCGGACGATGAGTTGGTGCCGCTGCTCAAAGGCGAAGGTCTGACCTGTTGTTCCACGCACGAGTCCGGCGATGTCATCCTCAACGAACCGCAACGCGTCGTCGATCGGCTCCGGAAACTTGGCTGCCCCATTACCGCCTATCCCTGGCCCAGCGGGGTGAAGTTCGACACGCTCCCCGATGTGAAGGCGTTCGCCGTCAGGCTCAATGCCGCGGGCAAGCTGCTGTACGAGGCGGGACTGGCGCTTTGTTACCACAATCACCATATCGAGTTTCGCCGCGTGGCCGGGAAACCCGTGCTGGAAATTCTGTTCGCGGAAACCGACCCTCGTTATCTCCAAGCCGAACTCGATACCTACTGGGTGCAGCATGGCGGCGGCGATCCCGTCGCGTGGTGCCAGCGGCTCAGGGGCCGATTGCCGGTCCTGCACATGAAGGATTACACCGTGACGAACGGCAATCAGGCGGCCTTCGCGGAAATCGGCAACGGCAACCTCGATTGGAAACGGATCATCCCCGCCGCGGACGCCGCCGGCTGCCAGTGGTATTGCGTCGAACAGGACACCTGCCCCGGCGACCCGTTCGATTCCCTGAAGCAAAGCTTCGACTACACCAGGGAAAACCTCTGCGCCATCTAGCGTTCCCGACTCAACCCTGGCTCAGCCGTTTCTTCGGCTCCGCGTACAGCATCTCATGGGCTTCGCGAAGAATCTGCGGAATCCGCGCCGCAAACGGACTGCGCGCGACCGCCGCCAGCAGCTTCTGTTCGTCTTCGATCTTGTTGGCCATCTCGCCGGGAAACCAGTGCCCGCCGTTGCCGCCAAGCAGGTTGTAGCGCATCCTGCCCCATTCGACGAGATCGAGGGACTTCGCGTACGTCCACAGTCGCAGAATCTCAACGATGTTCACGTTGTGCGGCGCTTCCGAGTACTCCGGCAAACCTTCCCACCAGTGCGCGCACCAATCCGCCCCGAGCACGCGCTCCATCTCCTCGCGCAGGCCGTGCTCGATGGGCGCGATGGTTTTTGCGGCGCGATCATAAAACTTCAGCGCCTCGATATGGGCATCGAAATCCGTCGGGCGCGCTGCTCCGCAACTGAGCGTGTGGACTTCGGGCCGCGCGAGGCAGTAGAGATCGTTGAATTGCATCGGCGAGAGCGGCGCGCATAACCCGGCCATCTTGGTCGGCCGGTTCTGCAGCATGCCGCCTTTGTCGTTCGGGCTGATGAGGAACACCCCCATGTCGCGTTTCGCCGCGGCCTGCACCGCCGACCAATTGAGCGGATTGACGAAGTACCAGTGCAGGTTCACATAGTCGAATTCGTCCGACTCGATGGCCCCTAGGATCACCCGCGGCACCGCGTGCGTCGAAAACCCGATGAAGCGGACACGGCCATCCTTTTGGAGTTGGCGCGCGGCCTGGAGGCAGCCACCACGACGCAGGGTGAAGTCGAGCAACTCCTCGTTGTTGATGCCGTGGATGCCCAGCAGATCAACGTACTCAAGCTGCAAGTTGCGCATCGACTTCTCGAACGTCTCCAGAAACTCCTTCGCGTCGGCGCCCGGGCTGACCTTGGTTTGCACGATCAGGCGCTCCCGCGGGAGGCGCGGGAGGATTCTGCCAAGCTGAAGCTCCGACGTGCCGTACCCGCGGGCCGTCTCAATGTGATGGATGCCCAGTTCGAGCGCGCGGTGAATCGTGGCCTCGAGGTTCGCCTGACCTTCCGCGGTGATGCCGGCCGCCTCTTCGTCTTTCCATGAGTGTTGGTAGCGCATTCCCCCGCAGGAAATGACCGGCATCGAGAGATTCGTGCGGCCAAACCGGTGGTACTTCATCGGCGTACTCATTCGGTTGGGCCGCCTTGGTCGGTGCGACCGGCCGCCACGTCGTGCTGGAATTTTTTGCGGCGCTGGAACGCCTTGAGCCGGTCGACAAAATACGGGCCGAAGAACAACAGGTAATTCGCGTACATCGTCAACAGATAGAGGCGCCCCAGCCATGTCCCGAAGATCAGCTCCCAGATGATCGTCGCCACGGCCAGCCAGGCCAGCCATTTCATTTTCACGGGAAGCACGAGGAACAACAGGATCTGGTATTCGGGCGCGATGGTGGCCGCGGCCAGAAACAGCGTCGATTGGAGAGTCCCGACGGTCCCGATAGGCATGTGGAACGTAAACGAAAACGCGATGGTCAACAACACCGCCACCAGCACGTATAGCGTCGTGCGAAACTCGCCCCATTCCTCTTCGACGCCGTTGACAATGAAGTACAGGAAGTAGAGCACGAACACCATCCACAACGGGCTGAGCGATAGTGGCATTGCCAGAAACGTGACGAGCCGCCACAATTCTCCCTTGAGCACCAGGTCCGGATCGAGAGGCAGAAGCAGCAGCGTGTGTGGATCAAACAGGGCGAACAAGAACCCCAACGCCTGCGCTCCCACGAGATAAAGGGCGAGGTTGGGAATGCCCAGGCCGGGCAGCAGGCGTTCCAGCCGGTCGATCCACTTCGGGGTTTGGCCGTAAAGCATGGCCGCAGTTTACCCACCGAAGTGGGCTTGTCACGACAGGAAATTGCGGCAGGGAAGCCCCAGTTGGGGCGCGGCGCTAACCGGCGTGTGGCTCTCCCTTGGCGCTGCCGTTGCCATTGCTATTTCCGTTGCCGTTGTCTTCGGCGCCGTTTCGGACGGCGACCGCAACGCCGACGCCTTCAGACTCCTGCAACAGTTCGCGGGCGATGCGGGCGATTTTCTTGCGGTGCTTGATGACCGCCGGGTGGGTGATGCCCAGTTCCCGGGCGGCTTCGCGGACGCCGCACCCCTTCATCAGCAGGAAGAGCACTCGTTGCCGCATGTCGGAGAGAAGAGGGAGAATGAGGTTGAGGACGTCGCTGGTGATGAGTTCGCCCTGGATTTCAATCGGACCAACCGGCTCGGCGGAGAGACGTGTGCCGTTGCCCGGGCCCATCCTGCCGGGGGCGGTAACCTCGTCGCCAAGCACGCCGTTGCCGGCGCGCCGGGGCGCGTCGACGCCGGGGCCGGATTTGAGGTAATTGCGGGCGCGAAATTCACAGCTTTTCAGGTACCAACTGAGCGCCTGGCCGGGTTCGGCGGTCTGGACGCGGATGAGATGCACAAACATCTCCTGCATCAGGTCCATTTGCTGATCGGGATCGACCGTCAACCTCGAGGCGATCCCCTGCAACTGTTTCACAATCTGGTTCTCAGTCATTTGACCACCCTCGTCGTCTGCGCTGGCGTTCCAAGTCGGGCGCGACAGATGGACGCACCCTGTGTTCAATCCACAACCTACCCACTCACTTCTCCAAGTGACTTCCCTATCTAGCGTCCGCTATGCCAATAAAAACAAGCCTTGGCGGGTGGTTACCCTGCACGCAACGTAACCAGCAGCCGATGAGTGGATTGCGACATCGAAAAATCCTGCGGGAAACGAAACAACGTTTGAAACGAGCCGGGCGAGTGTTCACCAGCCTTTACACTCTGGACACTGGTGTCAAGGTCACCTGAACACTCCGAGTGTTCAGTGGACTGGACAGTGGCCGGTAACCGGCCGGGGAGAGGAAAGCAACCGAAGAGCGCAACTCACCCGGAAACTCACGCTCCTTATCGTAGTCATTCCGAGCGAAGCGAAACCCGAAGGGGCCGCTCGTCGCGTAACGGCAACTCTCGCCAGTTAGCGCACCACCTGTATCAAGAGTTCCTCCGCGACTCTCTGAAAGGCCGCCTGTAATTGAGACGCATCGGGCGCGGGGACGTACGCGCCGACTGGCAACGAGGGGTCGTAGGTTGTCGAATGGGGATCATTGGCAATCTGCCTGAGGAAGTCTTCATTGATATCGCTGCCCAAGCCGATTGAGTAGACAATAATACCATTCTGGCGCATTGCGTTCGCCACTTGGACCGCCTGGTACTCAGCCTCCTCGCAAATGTTATCGTAGTTGAGAGTCTTCAGAGCCCCACCGTACTTGGAAGATGGGAAATTCGTGGAGTTCTGGCAGTAGTTGCCACTGTTAACGTTATTGGGGCAATGGCGTTCGCCGAATCTTTGGTATGTAGTGCCGGAGGCACAAATGTCGAAGCCCTCGTCACTGGCGCAATCATCGCGTCCACCGACAAGCACGTTGGTGGCACTCATACTGGTGGGAGGTGAGCAGTTCAGTACCTGCTGTATGATGTTCGCATGACCATCTGTAAAGAAGACGACCGCCTTTTTTACGAAGCGCCCGGTAGGCACGCTGATGTTGTTTTCCATGACCAGCGCGTTGGTCAGACCGCCCTGCGAGAATGTTCCAACAGTGTAGCCCGCGTAATTGTTGTCGGCTAACTTGCTCACGTTAGTACGGATTGTTGTGACAAAGGGGTGTGCTATCGGTGCATCTATGCGTGCTATCGTGGCAAAGGTCACCAACCCCATGTTGTCGCGAGTGTCATCGAAAAAGGCCGTGAAATTCGTCACCGCATCGAGCATGTACACGGCCCCGCCGTTACCAACTGGATTTGGCGGGTTGGGTTGGAGGGAGCCGGACCGGTCCTGAACCATTGTCAAATACAACGTGGCGCGCACGACTTGGGCGGTCTCGCCGATTGTCAGCGTGGTCCAATTGGGCATTCCCGGAATCGCCCCCAATACGCGAACAAAGAACGTATTCATATGCGTCACGGCGGCCATGGAAAACGTCGGGTTGCCGCCGGAATCCGTGCCGAAGTAGTAGCTCACCGTCGGCGTATCGGTGAGAGACGATTTGCCGATCGCGTAGTTGGCGGCGAACGTAGCGGAGGCGACGTTGCCGGCGTTGACGAGATTCAAGTTGATGTTGTTCATCCCCGCGAGGGCTCCGGCATCGCAGGCCTTGGAGAGTCGCGCCTTGGTCACGTACGCAAATCCGAGGTCGATTGACAAACCAATCAGGGCAATCAGGGCCGCCCCCGCCAGCGCGATCAAGGGCAACATCTGGCCGCGCTCGCTACGGCATCTGGCGTTCCACTGAATCATGGATTTCTTCATGGCTCGTCCTTGAATTGCTAAAAGTACGCGACGTCATACAATTGGTTGGTCATTACATATGACACCAATCTTCCCAGCGGCGAAGCTGGTTTGAATCGATAATACACTTCGGTAACGTACAGGGTGCTGTGGCCTGCCGGGATCCGAGGCGACGTATTGGGTAAATTGCTTGGGTATATCCGGCCCAGTCCATTAGGACCGACCTTGCTGGGGGCGTCGGTAGACGAGAGTCCCCCCTTCGCCACTTGAGCAGTCACCCGATACGTGGCGTTATTGCTGCTGATCACAGCGGATATGATCACCCTTCCCATGCCCTTGTCTGCGGCAGTACCCATAATCAGGAGCGGATGGGCCGAGCTAACCACCGCGTCGAGCGCATTGCTAATGGCTTCTTCCTGCGTGCTGCCGGCTCCCCGGGCGGCTATGTTCGAGCCTTCGCGTGAAACATTGATCATGACCTGCCGGTAATAAATCGCGATCGCGAAGTCGATCAGGCCGAACAGCAACAGGATCAGAAAAACGGCGGGAACCACAAACTCGACCAATGCCTGCCCCGAACGGTCACGACCACGCCGTTGTAAACGTCCTCTAATTCCCTGCAACAAATATCGCATGATTTAATTCACCTCGCCTGACCGGGATTCGGATTCGGAACTTGACTCACAAGGTTACCATCCAACGTCGGATGGTGCGACAACATCATGAGCCCAAGCTCGCATTGGGTGTCAGGAGAATCCTTGGCTTCTGGACCCGCACCACTTCAGGATGGCTCTTCGGCTTACGCGACCGTTTACAGCACGACCCTGGTTTGATTCTCGCCCGTTGACAACACCCCATATCCTTCCCTTCAACCCATTACCCTATACCACAAACGAACGTCACCTTGGAAGTGAGCCTCAATACCCACTCGAAGGCGCTTCTCCAACGATGCCACCATCAAGCGCCTTGTATGCCACAAAGAATAAGGCTTGGCAGGCGTCGAAGTCAATCAAAATGTAACCACTAGGGAGACTGGTACTTGGTGGATACCAGCCACAGAATAAGGCATTACCAAGGGGGAATCTGGACATGTCGGGAGTGTCCAGTCCGCCTGACATGCTAGACACTCGTGTCCAGCGGCCCTTACAGCACGGCCTGACGCCGTGACCATCTTCATTCACAAGAGTGTGATAGGGCGCGTCTTGCCGAAACGCTAGTCCAACTTCGTTGCCAAGTCACCGAAGTTGGCGTTGGCGGAAGCGGAGCGCACCACGGCAGCGATTTCGGAAAGCGTCTGCTCGACTGGTTCCGAACCCGGCCGCTTCAACTCGTCGGAGCAGGTTCCGTCATTCGTGCGCACGACGTGCAGCACGTCGGCGATGGTGATCGATTCCGGCGGGTGCGCCGGCTGCAGACCCCCTTCGGCGTTGGCCACTTCGACGAGCACGCCGCCCTCGACGAGTCGGTGCGCCAGTTGGTTGAGTGACTGCAGCGGCGCGCGAAGCTGGCTCGCCAGTGTTTCCGTGTCGGGTGGCGGCGCGCCCCGCAAAAAGCTGTGGCATGCCTGGAGGACAACCCGACAGGCGAGCAACTCGCGCCGGGCCTGGTCCATCCGTTCGCTCGCGCGCTGCTGCAGGTAGAGGTGCACGTTCTGCGCGGCGAACGATACTTGCGCCCCGAGCAGCACGATCAACCACGAAAAATAGAGTCCCAGCAGGAAGACCGGCACCACTCCCAGCCCACCGTAAATCTTGCTGTACGTGACCACACGCGACAGGTACATCGTGTTGAGCTGGCTGTTCAATTGCCACAATGTTCCCCCGACAACGCCGCCAATCAGGGCGGCATGAAATCGCACGCGCGTGTTCGGCATCAGTCCGTACATAAGCGAGAAACCGGCCCACAGAATGGCGTAGGGCGCCAGTTGCAGCAGCCACCGTTGAAGGCCCGGCGCGAACGACAACCGTCCCACCACATTGGAGAACTCCGCGGTTCCGGTCACCGCCAATGCGGTGAACAAGACGATGGGCCCGAGGGTGATCGAGGTCCAGTAGTACACCACTTTGCGCCAGATCGAGCGCCCCCTCTGCACGCCCCAAATGTCGTTGAAGGTTTGCTCGATGGTCATCAACAACCGCACGGCCACCAGCGCCAGCAACACGCCCCCGACTGCGCCCAGCTTGCCCCGGTCAATGTTGCCGATGAATGACTGGATATTGTCGACAACCTGTTGCCGGGCCTGCGTCGAAACCACGATACGGCCCCTGCCTGTCGAGCCTCCCGTTGGGGCCTGGCCGTCGGCGGGCACGTACTCGAGTTGCGGCGCCACCTTCCCCACAATCGCGTCAACCACCTTCGGCGTCAGGTCCGCGCTCGTGGTTTGCAGGAAGCTTTTCGAGATGCTGAACACCACCGCCAACAGCGGCACGAGCGCCAGGAGTGTTGTGTAGCACAATGCCGCCGCCCGCATCGGGCAGCGATTGTTGACAAACCCGCGAATGATGAGCGTGATGAAGTGCGCCGCCGTGTGCAGCTTCTGGATGATCGGGCGCGCCCCCACAGCCTCGACCGGATATCCCTCGAGGAACTGCTTCGTCCTCGCCAGCCAGCCCGCGAGCGCCGTCGGCTTTTGCTTGGCCATGGCCGAAAGTTTACGGTTCGCCGGCAACCAAGTCAATTCGTTGCCTTCACGAGGGCCTTTTGTTACGCTGTACGCGATGTCCATTACCGTTCACGCACTTGCGGCGCGAATCGGCGGCCAGGTCGAAGGCGACGGGAACATTTCGCTCAGTGGCATTGCGCCAATCCCTCGCGCCCGACCCACCGACATCACGTTTGCGGAAAACGCGAAGCACAGCGCCGCCGCCGAAGGCTCCGCGGCGGCGGCGGTCATCGTACCGCTCAACACGCCCGCCTTACACAAGACCGTGATCCGCGTGAAAAACCCGCGGGCCGCGTTTGCGCGGGCGCTGGCAATTTTTTATCCGTCGCGCCAATACCCCGCACGCGTTCACCCGACCGCCCAGTTGGGTCGCGACGTGCGGCTCGGCGAGGGTGTGTTTATCGGCGAGTACGCGGTGCTGCGCGACCACGTCTCTATCGGCAACCGCACGGTCATCGACGCGCACAGCGTCGTCGGCGAAGGCAGCACCCTTGGCGATGATTGCCTGCTGTACCCGAACGTCACGCTCTACCATGACATCCATCTCGGCAACCGCGTCGCCATTCACTCTGGATCGGTCATCGGCAGCGATGGTTTCGGCTATGTGCAGGACGGCGCGGAAAGACTGAAGATCCCACAGACCGGCAACGTGATCATTGAAGACGACGTCGAGATCGGCGCGAACGTGGCCATCGACCGTGCGACGATGGATTCAACCATCATCAAGCGCGGGACCAAGATCGACAACCTCGTGCAGATTGCCCACAACGTCACCCTCGGCCAAAACTGCATCGTGGTCTCGCAAGTCGGCATTGCCGGCAGCGTGCAGATTGGCGATAACGTGACGCTGGCCGGGCAGGCCGGTGTGGCCGACCATCTCAAGATTGGGGCGAACTCGGTGGTGGCCGCGCAGAGCGGCGTCGCGGAGGATGTGCCGCCGGGCTCGGTCGTGTTCGGCAGCCCTGCGCAACCGGCGATGCAAACCAAACGCCAGATCATCGCGTTGAGAAAATTGCCGGATCTGCTGAAGAAACTCGGGAAGTAAGGGCAGGTTGCCACCGGCCCTGGCGTCAGTGATGAATCAGCTTGTACGCCAACAGCGCCGCGAACCCCAGAAACAGCACCCCACAGCCGCGCACAAGCACCGTCAAGGTTTCCGCTTTCACACGGCGGTGCGCCCGGGACACGAAAAAAGCCAGCAGCAAGAACCACGTCGAGCCGCCACCGAGCACTCCTGCGGCGCACAAGATCCGGCTGGCGCGGGTCGGCATGACCCATTCGTGCGCGAACAGCAGTGTGGCCACCGTCGCCCACACCACCACGAGCATCAGATTTGAGATCGTTAATGCAAACCCCAGGAAGAACGACTGCGGATGATGCCAGCGTTCATCCAACCGCTGGGCTGTGGCCTCGCTGGCCTCCAGTCGTTCGGCCTTGAAGAGCAGGTAGCGCACGCCCAATCCCGCGATCACGACGACGGCCACGATGCGCAGGGCCAGCGCCACCTCTTTGCGCGGGATCCCGAACACCCGCGGCTCGCCGAGGATCGACGTGTGTCCCCAGAGCATGAGCGACGCGTACACCGTCTCCGCGAACATCGCGCCGAGGCCCATCAGAAACGCGGCGCCAAATCCCCGGCGGAGCGCCTGGTTGATGACGGTGAGATTGACCGGCCCGACGGGCACGGCCACGACAAACCCACTGACGAAACCTGCGAGGAACGGTTGAAGGAGATTTTCCACCGCGCCGTCGTCTAGCCCTCCGCTGAATCGTCTTCGTCCTCTTCGTCCGATTCGATCTCCCGACGCCAACGTTTGCTCACCCACGGACGCGCCAGCCCGTACAGCAGGTAACTCACAAACAACCCCGCCAGCGTAACCACAAAATACGACACCAGCAACATCGCCACCACCGCCGCCCCTGCGAACGCCGCGACCGACCGCGCGGGCGTCCAGTCGATGTACTTGAACGTCGGATAGCGGACGTTGCTGACCATCAGTCCTGAGAGCAACAGCATTAATGCGGGCGGCACAAACCGCAGGTTGCCCAGTGTTCGATCGTGTCCCACCAACCACATCATCAGCATGGTTACGCTCACCACCAGCGCCGCGGCGGACGGAATTGGAAACCCGACGAACTCGCGCCCGTCCGAATTCCCAGGTCGCATGCTCACGACGTTGAACCGCGCCAGCCGAATCCCGCCGCAGATCAGATAGGTCGCCGCGACCATCCAGCCCGGCTGGAATTCCTGCAGCACGATGCGATAAATCAGGAACGCGGGCGCAACCCCAAAGCTCACGATGTCGGCCAGCGAATCGAATTCACGCCCAAACCGCGATTCCTTGTGCGCCCAGCGCGCCAACCGACCGTCAAACAGGTCGAATGCAAACGCTCCCAGAATCAGGCGTATCGCCATCTTGATGGGCTCGAAGTCATCACCCTGTTGGTACTTGAAAATCCACGTCAGCGCAAAAAAACCGCACGCCAGATTGCCCGCCGTCAGCAGGTTCGGCAAAAAATAGATTCGCACCTTCTCTTCGCGGTCCGTCGAGGCGGCAGCATTCAGTGCGCGGGCTTCCGCGCGCGATCGAATGTCATGTTCTTCTGGCAAGGATTGTCTCACCACCTTTCGCGTAATCGCCCACTTTCGCTGCAATCTCCGTGCCGCGCGGCAGGAACAGTTCCACGCGCGAACCAAACCGGATCATCCCGAGCCGCTCGCCCTTCGCCGGCGCCGCGCCCTGATCAGCCCAGCCGACGATCCGCCGCGCAATCAGCCCGGCAATCTGGCGCACCATCACTCGAAACCCGTCAGCCGACTCGATGCCGACCACGCGGTTTTCGTTTTGGAGCGACGCGTTCGGATCACGCGCGTCGAGGAATTTACCCCGGTTGTATTGCACAAACTTGATCTCGCCGCCGATCGGCGCCCGCTGTACGTGCACGTCGAAGACTGATAGAAAAATCGCCACCATCGTCGCCTCGCCGTTCAGGAAAAGCGGTTCCTGGACGGTCTTGATCTCGACAATCTTCCCAGTCGCC
>JBEKYJ010000003.1:0-60006 GCA_049511095.1 Verrucomicrobiia bacterium | reverse complement strand
GAAACACGCTGGCGATGTGATCCACCAGCGCGAGCGGCGGGTCGTCGGAAACCAGGCGGCGACACAGTTTAGTGGCAATGAACTTTGCGGCGGAGGGATGCGATGCCAGAATATCGAGCACCATCTCACCGTCCTTGATGCCGCCATTGGGCGGGATGGCGTGGCCGAGCACCGTCTTCGGGCCATCGTCGTGGCGACGGGGCGCAAAGGCAAATTCGCCGGTCGATTGGTTCACCGTCCAGCCCGTGAAACAGCGCGCCACTTCCTGCACGTCCTTCTGGGTGTAGCCGCCATCCACACCCAGCGTATGAAGCTCCATGATCTCGCGCGCGTAATTCTCATTGATGCCACCCACCGTGCGAGGCTTGTTATCGGCCGGTTGTACCGGTGCGTTGGGAGTTTGCGGCAGGACTCGCTGACGGAGGCGCTGTTCGTTGGGAGACATCTCGCGCGACACGGAATTCTGGAAGTTATCCAGATAATGCAACATGGCGGGGCTTTTCGCAGAGGCTTCGAGCAGATCGCGGAACTTGCCGAGCACATGCGGTCGGATAACCTCGCGTTCATCGACGACTTTCAGGACACGGCAGGGGCCCTTGCGGACATCGATGTTGAAATGGTTGCTCCAGAAATCGACCAGCACTTCGTAGATCTGGCGCGGCGATTCGATGGCGCTGATGATCTTGGCGTCTTGCAGTTCCGCCACGGCGATGAATGAGCGGCGGGGACTATCCCCGTTCGGGCGGCGATTCGCGGAGGGCGGACGCTGGTCCATATTGGTGGATGAACCGCCTGGAGTGCCGTTCATCCCGATCTTCTTCTCGGCCTCTGCCTGCTCGCGCTGGCGCTGCCTTTGCGCCTCCTGCTCTTCGCGGAAGGTCCTGGTGAGTTCGGACGCATCCATCGTGAGGATATCGTATTTAGCCAAGTCCGCCCGGAGCGCGGAATCGTCGATTCTCTCCGGATGCAACTGCTGCTGGAGATAGTTCTGGAGTCCCATTTTCCCGACGCGCTCCACGTCGCCCGGGCGCGGACCGTAGCCGAGGCGATTGAGGACATGGATGATTCTCTGGCGGTCCGTGAGGGGTTGGTCGTCTGCCTGTGCGGGCATGTTAAGAAGCAGCGTCGCGACGAAGACTGAGAGTGAGGCAGCGAAGAGGCCAGTCACATGTTGCGAGATGCGACCCGTTCTCATGTTACCTACTATAACACCGGGGCTCCATTTTGGTTGTACCAAAGCAGGACTGAGGACTAGAGCAATTCCATCTGCGCGCTCGAAGGACGACGGAAGGCAGCGGTCGAAAGATGCGGCCCGCGCTCCGGGAAGCCGGCTCGGCGACACGCCACCGCGAACATCTTCGCCATTTGCCGGGCAAACACCCCATGTCCCGTCATGCGTGAGCCAAGATCAGAATCGTCCAGTTTCCCGTTGCGGATGGCTCGGATTTGCGCGAGCACCTTGTGTTTGCGCTCGGGCAGATGGCGCTCCAACCATTGTTGAAACAAGTCCGCCACGGCATACGGGAGACGGACGGGGACCATTCCAGCAAATCGTGCGCCCGCATCCGCTGCGGCCTTCACGATGGCGGGCAACTCGTGGTCGGTGAGGCCGGGAATCACCGGCGCCGCCATCACGCCCACGGGCACGCCCGCGTTCGTCAATTCCTTGATCGCCCGCAAACGCGCCGCGGGTTGTGCCGTGCGCGGTTCCATGATGCGGGCCAGATCGGCGTCGAGGGTGGTGACGGAGAGAAGCACGGCCGCGGCATTGTCCCGCGCGAGGTCGGCAAGCAGATCGATGTCGCGGGTGACAAGGAGATTTTTTGTAATGATGACGACGGGATTGCGGAATTCGACGAGCACCTGCAGGCACTGGCGGGTCAGTTGCAGCCGTCGTTCGATCGGCTGGTACGGATCGGTCACGCCGCTCATGGCCAGCGGTTGCGGCTTCCACTTCGGCGATGACAATTCGCAGCGCAGCAACTCCGGCGCGTTCTCCTTGACCACGATCTTGGTCTCGAAATCGAGTCCCGCCGAAAAACCCAGGTATTCGTGGTACGGCCGGGCATAACAATAGATGCAGCCGTGCTCGCAACCGCGATAGGGGTTGACGCTTGCTTCAAAACCAACGTCGGGGCTGTCGTTCCGCGTGATGATCGAGGCGCTGGCGTCCCGGTAAAACTGCGTTCTTGGCGCGGGATCGTCGGGTTCATTCCACTCGAGGTCCCGCTCGTAGGCGGTGTGCTCGAAACGGTTCGGCGGATTCTCCGTTGACCCGCGCCCATGGATGTTATGTGGTGGCATGTCAGCTCGAAAACCCGATGCCCAGTGCATCGAGTACTCGCAGCAACATACTTGGTTTCCGGCCCGCGTCCACACGGCGGAGCGCATTCGTCACGGTGTTGACGGCGAGCCGGCGCAGCGGTTCGGGTGGATAGGGGAACGGTTGGCGCTGAACCATCGCCAAGTCCCGTAGTTCGTGGGAACGGGCGAGGGCCATATGTGCGAGGATTTTTCCCGCGATGCGTGTGCTGCCGATGCCGTGACCCGTGTACCCGAGGCCGTACAAGACGCGCCCCCGTTTCAGCGAACCGAAAAATGGTGTCAACCGCGTCGTTGAGGCGATCGGCCCGCCCCAAGCGAATGGAAACGCGAGGTCTGCCAGTTGGGGAAAATGCCGGCGGAAACTTTCCCGCAGCATGGCGTAGTGCGGCTCCGAGTGATCGCACGATTCGTCCACGCGATTGGGCGGATAGTACATCGCCTCACTGGTGCCCCAGAGAATCCGTCCGTCGGCGGTGAGGCGGTAGTAATTGAAGAATGTCCGTCCATCCGTCACGCCTTGTCGGTTTCGCCAACCGATCGCCAGGCGTTGCGCCTCTGTCAACGGCTCGCTGACGAGGATATAATCGTACAACGGAATGAATCTCCGCGCCAGTTGGGGAAACAGGAGGTGCGAGTAGGCGTTGGTGGCGAGCACGACCTTGCGCGCGGTAACCGTGCCACCCTCCACCTGCACCACGCCGCCGCCAGCGCCCCGCACCTTTGTTCGCTCAAACAAACGCACGCCCCGCGTGAGTTTATCGACGAGCTTGATCGGATCGATGACGCCGCCGCCCGGTGCAAACGATGCGCCACGATACAGCGGCGAGTTGATTTCGGCGCACATCTCGTCGACGGAGAGGAAGCGGTGACCCTCGAGCCCGAGGTCGCACGCGATCGCGACAGAGTGCCGGCATTCGTCAACCTGTGTCGGCGTCAGTGCGACCAGTAATTGTCCCGTGCGCTCGAAGTCGCAGTCCGAGGCGAACACAGCGAGTTCGTTGACGTTCTGCAGGCCCAACCGGGCGAGTCTCTCGGCTTCGGTGCGGCCAAAGTGCGCGATGGCCAGTGCATGGGAATGGTCGATGCTGGCGCTGACGATGCCGCCGTTACGCCCGCTACCGCCATAGCCCGCGACGCCTTGCTCGAGGACGACGATTTCGTGCTTCGGCTCAAGCTGTCTAAGGAAATGCGCCGTCCACAGCCCGGTAAATCCCGCGCCGATAATGGCGATGTCGGCTTCACGGTTTCCCTCAAGTCGTGGATGGGGATTGTGATCGCGGCGGGTCGCGAGCCAGAAGCTGGCGCTCTCGATGGGCGGACGCATGTCTTTCAACTGGCGGCGACTTGCACGTCATCGATTTGTCCGCTGCGTACGCGGACAGTGACAGATATCGGACGGCAGCAGACTTCGCAGTCGACGACGAATTGCGCGCCGCCTTCGCTCGGATCGAAGGCGGCTTCAAAGTCTTCGCCACAATGCGGACAGGTGATGGTGAGGAACCCGTTCATGGCGTGCGGCTGCGGCTGTCTGACTCTTGTACGATCATAATATCCGTTTCAATGAAGTATATCATGTTGAAGCCGGGCAGCAAAGGGAGTGGCGAGCAGCACGATGTGGCAGCATTCCATTCGGTGATGAAAAATCCCGGGCGCATGTGGCAGACGGTCTTTATCATACCCCGGCAAACGATTCCACCCGCCCGCCCGGTCATCCCAACTAAACACTTGTCATGGAATCCAATTTCAGACAGAGTGAGAACCCGCGAGTCTTAGAGGAGGCCCATGATCGAATTCAGGAATCGTCTTTTGTTTGTTGGCTATGGTGCCGTAGCGCAGTGCACGTTGCCGATTCTGGCGAAACACCTCGATGTGCCGTGCAAGAACATCACGGTCATGGACTTCGAGGATCGGCGGGAGTTGCTGCAGCCATGGGTGAAACGCGGCGTGCGGTTTGTCCGCAAACGCGTGACGCGCGACAATGTCGGCACCCTGCTGGGCAAGTATCTCGGCGCGGGTGATGTGCTCGTCGATCTGGCGTGGAACATTGACTGTTGCGAGATCTTGCAGTGGTGCCACGACAACGGCGTGTTGTACGTCAACACGTCCGTGGAGTTGTGGGACCCGTACGAGAACGCCCAAGACGCCTCGCCCCAGAAAATGACTCTTTACTGGCGACACATGAACGTCCGGCGCATGACCGCGAAGTGGAGCGAGCCGGGCCCGACCGCTGTACTCGAGCACGGCGCGAACCCCGGCCTCATCTCGCATTTCACGAAACAGGGTTTGATCGATATTGGCCGGCGGCTCATCGCCGATAAGAAGGTCACCGGCGCCGACGCGGAGAAAATCCGGCAGTTGATCACGGACCGGACGTTCAACCGGCTGGCGATGAAGCTCGGCGTGAAGGTCATCCACTGCAGCGAGCGCGACACGCAGATTACCGACGAGCCGAAGCTGGTGAACGAGTTTGTGAACACGTGGAGCGTGGAAGGCTTCCGCGAGGAGGGCACGACCACGGCGGAAATGGGTTGGGGCACGCACGAGAAAGAATTGCCGTCGCTGGCCTACGAGCACACGGAAGGACCGCGCAACCAGATTTGCTTGGCGCGAATGGGTATCAACACGTGGGTGTCGTCGTGGGTGCCGAACTACTGCATCCACGGCATGGTCGTGCGTCACGGCGAGGCCTTCACCATTTCCGACCGGCTGACCGTGCGGGAAAACGGCCAGATGGTCTACCGACCCACGGTGCACTATGCGTATTGCCCTTGCGACAGCGCGATCGCGTCGCTTAACGAACTGCGCGGTTACGATTACCGGCTGCAGGAAAAGCAACGGATCATGAACGACGAGATCACGAGTGGCTCGGACATTCTCGGCGCGCTGTTGATGGGGCACGCGTACCAGTCGTGGTGGGTCGGCAGTGACCTGAGCATCGAGGAATCTCGTCGGTTGGTGCCGCACCAGAATGCCACCACCATGCAGGTCGCCGTCTCGGTCGTCGCGGCGGTCATGTGGATGGTTGAGAATCCGGCCCAAGGTGTCTGCGTGCCCGACGACCTGCCGCACGATTACATCCTGAAAATCGCCAAGCCGTATCTCGGCAAGTGGATCTCCAAACCCGCGGATTGGACGCCGTTGAAGCACTACAGCAACGCGTTTCACGGGCATAACAATCCGGCGGTGGACTGGGATGATCCTTGGCAGTTTAAGAACTTCCTGATTACGGACGGCGGCTAGAGATGGTTGCGCTCAGCAGGCTGAAGAAACTCGCGAACGAACACGGCACCCCGCTGTTCGTGGTCGACCACGACGAATTGCGGCGCAGCTACGCGACATTCAAGGAGTACCTGCCGCGTGTGCAGGCCTACTACGCGGTCAAAGCCAACCCCGATCCCGAGATTGTCCGCACGTTATTCAAAGTGGGCGCCAGCTTCGATGTGGCATCGTTGCCGGAGTTGCGCGTCGTTTGTGAGAACATCAAAGACCTGCCGGCCAAGAAACGACAGCAGTGGATTTGGGACAAGATCATCTACGCCAACCCGATCAAAGCCAACGAGACGCTGGCCGAACTCGACCACTACAATCCCTTGGTAACCTACGACAATGCCGAGGAAGTCCGGAAAATCCGAAAGTACGCGCCTCATGCCGGTTTGGCCCTACGGCTGAAGGTGGCGAACACCGGCGCGATGGTCGAACTCTCCTCGAAATTCGGCGCCGCGCCCGGGGAGGCAGTGGATCTGATTCTCGAAGCCGACAAGGCCGGCTTGGTCGTCGAGGGGTTGAGTTTCCACGTGGGCAGCCAGACGACCAATTTCAAGAACTACGTTCAAGCCATCAACCTCAGCGCCAATATTTTCAAGGAAGCCCGGGATCGCGGATACAAAAAGATGAACCTGCTCGACATCGGCGGGGGCTTCCCGGCTCCGTACGATGCCACGGTCAAGCCGTTCCGGGAATTGGCAAGAATCATCAACCGCGAATTGGATCGGCTGTTTCCCAAAGACGTTCAGATTCTCGCCGAGCCGGGACGGTTCATGGTGGCGGCAGCGGGCATCGCGGTTTCGAAGATCATCGGCAAAGCCGTGCGTGACGGAAAGCTCTGCTACTACATTGACGACGGCGTGTATCACACATTCTCCGGCGTCATCTTTGATCATTGCCATTACCACTTGAACGCGTTCAAGAAAGGGCCGACACAGATTTCTTCGGTGTTCGGTCCGACCTGCGATGCGTTGGACGTGGTGTCGATGGCCGAGGAACTGCCCGACAACCTCGAACTTGGCGACCTGCTTTACAGCGAAAACATCGGCGCCTACAGCCACGCCTCGTCAACGTACTTCAACGGATTCCCTCCGGCCAAGGTCATCCATGTCAACCAGTAGCGCGTCCGGCCACGAGGCCGCGGCTACTTCGACTTGATGCCGGTCCAGAGTTCGTCGTACCAACCCGTCTTGGAGCCGAGGTCTTTTACGGGTTCAAGCACCTTCATCTGGTCCTCTGACGGATAGATGGCGACGTTCTTCAGGTCGGCCGGGGTGATGAACTCCCTCGCCGCAAGGTTGGGCGTGGCGTACTGGTTGAAGTTCGAGAGCTGCGCGCCGACCTTGGCGTCGAGAATGTAATTGAGGAATTTCTCGGCCATGTCGCGATGCGGAGCCTTGGCGGGGATGGCCATGTTATCGAGCCAGATTTCGGTGCCTTCACGCGGGACGAAGAAATAGGTCGAGGGATCTTCCTTCATGCCCCGAACGGCGTCGCCATTGTAGACCATGCCGACTTTGCAGACCTTGGCGAGGACTTTATTCTTGATGCCGACGCCACCTTCGAAACCCATTGAGCGTTTCTTGGCTTCGATCAGGAGGTCGCGGGCCTCTTTCATTTGTTTCTTGTCCGTCGTGTTCAGGCTGTAGGTTGTCCCCAGGGAAACGCCTTTGTACTTGAGCGCGGCGCCGATCGCGCTGCGGCTGTCATCGATCATCAGGAACGAGCCGATTTGTTTCTTGGGATCGAAGATGAGTCCCCAAGTCTCGTCGATGGTTTCGCCGGGTTTCCGGTGAACGTAGAGGCCGACGGTGCCCCACTGGTAAGGCGCGGTGAACTTGTTGCCGGGATCATACTCACGGTTGGCGAATTTCGGATCCATGTTCTTCATGTTGGGGATATTTTCTTTCCGCAACGGCGCCAACAGTCCATTCTTGATCAACGCCGGGATGATGTAATCGGACGGGACGCAGACGTCGTAGAGCGAATCGCCGCCCCCCTCCAGTTTGGCCATCATGCTTTCGTTGTCCTCGTAGAGGTCAACGGTGACCTTGCAGTCGAACTCCTTCTCGAAATTCTGGATGATCTTCGGGTCGATGTACTCGCTCCAGATGTAGAGATTCATTTTGTTCTTCTGCGCCCACGCCGAAGCCGTGAGCAGCAGCGAAATCGCGATAAGCATGAGACGCTTGAACATGGTTAGCCTCCTGATGGTTGGCGGGGTCGCTGAAACATCGTGACCCCGACGGTTCCGATGACCGACGCCAGCACAATCAACGTGGACAACGCGTTGATGTCCGGCGTGATGCCGCGCTTGACCGACGAGTAAATCAATATTGGCAATGTGGTTGCCCCTGGTCCTGTGGTGAAGAAGCTAACCACAAAGTCGTCCAAGCTCAATGTAAAAGCGAGCATCCCACCCGCCAGCACGCCCGGCACCATCAAGGGGAAGGTGACGTTCCAAAACGTCTGCCACGTGCTGGCGCCCAAATCGTGCGCCGCCTCCTCGATGGCGGGGTCCATTCCCGCGAGCCGCGACCGCACGACAATCGCCACAAACGGGATCTGAAACGTGATGTGGGCGATGATCATGGTCGTCATGCCCATCGTGAAAAAGGAGATCGCCATGCCGAGTTGCTTGAAAAATGCCAGCATCGCCACAGCCATCACGATGTCGGGGATCACGACCGGGACGTACATGAGCCAGGAAAACAGTTTCTTGCCGGGAAACCAGTACCGGCTCAGCCCGTAACCGAGCATGGTCCCCAGTATGGTGGCGATGATCGTGCTGATCACGCCGAGAACGGCCGTGTTCTTGGCGGCGTCGATCTTATCGGGGCTGTCGAGCAATTTGCCGTACCATTCCGTCGTGAATCCCATCCAAGGCCCACCGTGTTTGGCCACGTTGAAGGAAAAGATGATCACGACCACGATGGGCGCGTACATGAATATGTAGAGAGACGCCGAGATCAGCCACAGCGGCAGGGACAATCGTCTCACAGGATGTCACCGCCTTTCTCGCCGGCGATGCGGGCATATACCCACAGCCCGATCATGACCGCGCCCATTCCGAAGACGGTGATGGCCGAGCCAAACGGCCAGTCGCGGCTTTGGAGGAATTGTTGCTGGATGGCATTGCCGAGCATGACCGTTTTGGCGCCGCCGAGCAGATCGGGGATGACGAATTGCCCGGTGGCGGGAATCAGGACGAAGATGATGCCGGCCACCAAGCCGGGAACCACCTGCGGCAGAACAGCGTGCCAGAAGACGCGGCGGCCATCCGCGCCCAGATCCATGGCCGCCTCGGCGATGCTCCAATCGATTTTCTCGACCGACGCATAGAGGGGGAGCACGAGAAACGGCAGGTAATCGCACACCATACCGACGTAGATGGCGAACGCGCTGGGATACAACGGTTGCCCCGGCGGGACGAATCCGAGTAGGGCGAACGCCCGGGTGAGCCAGCTTTCGGGAGCGAACATGATCTCCCAGGCGTAGGTGCGGATCAACAGATTCGTCCAGAACGGGATCAGCACAAGGGTCAGGGCCATGTTGCGGTAGCGTTGGGGCATGGCACCGATGAAGAACGCCAGCGGCGTTCCAGCCAGCATGCAGAGCAGCGTGGTGCCCGCCCCGAGCAGGAGGCTGCGCACGATGATTTGCGGGTAGAGCATGTCGAACCCGAAGAACCCAAAGCCCAAGAAGCGCTTGTAGTTCTCGCCGGTGAACGGCAGTCCCTGACCGCCGTACTCGCCGCGGGTCATGAAGCTGAGCACGAGGATGAAGATGAGTGGTAGCAGCAGGAAGCCCGTGACCCACCAGATCCCCGGTCCGCTGGTGAAGGCGGAGCGGACGAGTTGCCCCCGCATCGTCAGGCTTTCGCCGAATTTGATCTCGCCTTTGGAGTTGTTTGGCATGCGCTGTCTATTGGGGTTTCCCTACCTCCGCGATGCCGTGGGGGAAGCCGCCCGGCATTTCGGTGGCCTCATATCAGGGCCTCAGTCATCGAGCACCAACAGTCCGCCAGCCGGCAGGTACGCCACGGCTTCCTGACCGATATCGAACCCCTGCGAGCCGACCTTCACGTTCATCGCCTCCGCGGAAAGCGTCTGTGGCCCGGCGTGAAGGATGTAATGCGTTTCCGAGCCGACATAGATGAGTTGTTCGACGCGCACCTTGACGCGATTCTCACCCTGGCTCTCGGTGGGGGGGCTGAGCGTCACCTTCTCCGGGCGGATCGCCAGAGTAAACTTGTCGCGCTTCGAAGTTTCGGTCGGCAGTTTGCCGAACTCGACGTGCAATTCGCCGACGGGAGAATCCACGATGGCGTCGTTTTGGCCGCGGCGTTTGACGGTGGCATCGATCAGGTTGCAGGAGCCGAGAAACTGGCTTACGTAGCGCGTGCGCGGACGTTCGTAGAGCGACTCGGACTCACCCATTTGTTCGATCTTGCCCATGCGCATGACCGCAATGCGATCGCTCATGACGAGGGCCTCTTCCTGGTCGTGGGTGACGTAGATGAAGGTGATGCCGAGCCGGCGCTGGAGGTTGAGCAATTCCACCTGCAATTGCTTGCGCAGCTTCAGGTCGAGCGCGCCCAGTGGTTCGTCGAGCAACAGCACTTGCGGCTCGTTGACGATGGCGCGAGCGAGCGCGACGCGTTGTTTCTGTCCGCCGGAAAGCTGGGAGGGCTTGCGGCTGGCCAAGACGGCGATTTCGACGAGGTCCATGACTTTTTTCACGCGGTCGACGATTTCAGGTTTGGACACTTTCTTCATGCGCAAGCCGAACGCGATGTTGTCGTACACGGTCAGGTGAGGGAAGAGGGCGTAGGATTGGAAGACGGTGTTGACCGGGCGCTTGTGCGCGGGAATTTCCGCGGCATCGACGCCGTCGATACGAACGAGGCCTTCATCGGCCACATCGAGGCCGCCGACGATGCGCAGCAGTGTGGTCTTGCCGCAACCCGAGGGGCCGAGCAATGAAAAAAACTCTCCTTTGCGAATCGTGACACTGACATGGGAAAGAGCCTCCACGTCGCCGAATCGCCTCACCAGATTCTCGACTTCGATTGCTGCGGTGTCGTTCGCCATGCTCACTTCACCGAGTTGCAGCGTCGCTTAACCATAGCAGAAGAGGGCGACAAGGCGATAAAAAATTTCCTAGTTTTGCGGGCTTGACAAAAGTCACGCGGAATTAGAAGCTCGACGATAGCAGCCAAACGATCAGGAGGAGCGCATGAAAAGAGCCATGGCGGTCGTGTGTCTGATGTCTGTGTTGTCCGTGAGCACCCCGTTGTTCGTACTTGCCGATGCGCCGAGTTCCACCCCCACAAGTTCCACAACTGAGCCGGACTGGAAGAAGTTGTACGAACAACAAAAACAGCAGTACGACGAGGAGAAGGAGCACAATACCGCGTTGGAGCGCCGGCTATCCTTGCTGGAACTGAAAAGCACACAGGACGTGTATCTGGCGAAGAGCGACATGCCCGATGCCACTGTGAGCTTTCTGAAGCAGACCGAGATTAACGGCTACGTTTCCTCCTCGTATTTCTATAATTTCAACAGGCCCGACAATAATGAGAACACGGGGCGCGGCTTCGACGCGCGGGCGGACCAGTTCATGGCCAACAAGCTGGTGGTGCGCATCGACAAACCCGTTGACTACAACGCATTTGACTGGAAGGCAGGCTACACGGCCAAATTGATTTTCGGGCAGGATGCGGAGTTCACGCAGGCCGCGGGGTTGAGCTTGGGGAATCAGGGAGATCTGTTTGAGGCGAATGTGACCGTGAATGTGCCCGTGGGCAGTGGTCTGAAAGTGATGTTTGGCAAATGCGGCACGACCATGGGCTATGAGTCCACGTTCACGGAAGAGAACTTTAACTGGTCGGGAGGCAATCTATGGGCCTTTGCCGAGCCATTCACCCACACCGGTGTGATGCTGTCGTATCAGCTAACAACTGAATTGGAGTTGAAAGCGATGGTCATGAATGGTTGGGACGTTGTCATTGACAATAACAATGCCAAGTCGTTCATGGGCACAGCCACCTATACGATGAACGACAAGATCAGTATGGCATTGACCGGCTTCGGTGGCCCCGAACAGGATGGCAGCAGCGCCAACTGGCGCAAGGGTGTCGACTTCTGGTACGACCAAAAATTTACGCCCAAAGTGGAAGGGGTTGTCCAGTTGGACTATGGCGCTGAGGATGGGGCTGACCTTAACGGCAAGAAGGCTGAATGGTATGGCCTCGGCGGTTGGCTGGTCTACACGTTTGACACAAAATGGAACGTGGCAGGGCGAGCCGACTACTTCAAGGATCAGGATGGTGTTCGGACATCCCTCGCACCATCGCTGGCGCCGTTCCCCGCAAACAACGGCCAAGAGCTTACCAGTCTGACACTTACGGTGAACTTCAAGCCCGTCGATGGGATGAAACTTGCCCCCGAGCTTCGTTGGGATCACTCGTCGCTCAATACGGCTTTTGACGGTCACGACTCGCAAGTCACCATCGGGATGGGCGCAGTTTACAGCTTTTAGCCAGAACGGCTAGATCGAGAGGGCTTTGGCGCCATGGTCGCAGCAGTGCGGCCAT
The DNA here is from genome assembly GCA_049511095.1 of Verrucomicrobiia bacterium. Lineage (GTDB taxonomy): Bacteria > Verrucomicrobiota > Verrucomicrobiia > Palsa-1439 > Palsa-1439 > Palsa-1439. The sequence continues at coordinate 47,819 of JBEKYJ010000003.1, read as the reverse complement.
GGCTGTTTTGTTTTGCATACGTTGCGTGTAAAATGCTGCATATAAATTACTTACACATTTCTCTGGCTGTTGGCTGTCGATTGTGATATGGTAAAGTGGCCGACGGAAGATGAATGTTATGGATGAGAAAGTTCAAGAAACCGCGAAAGCTGAAGACGCCTCGGCAGTCGAGACGGTGAGTTCTGCTCAAGGTGTTCGCGAGGTGACGAAACTCAGCAGCATTGAGGAAATTCGCCGCAAGTCCGCGGACTACCTGGAAACCGTCAGCGCGGGGAAGAAGCTCGATCCGGAAGACAAGAACCGCATCATCACCCACACGCTGGAGAATTTCGACGACTACTTCAACCGTGGCTTCCTCCACTATCGCAAGTCCGTTGCGGAAGCCGAGGACTTCGCGGCGATCGAATGGACGGGCGAAGGCTCGATCATCGAGGACATCATGGGGCGCAAGTTCATCGATTGCCTGGGCGGTTTTGGTGTCTACAACATGGGCATCCGCCACCCGAAGATCATCGCGGCGGTCAAGGCCCAGCTTGATCGGATGCCACTTTCCTCGCAGGAACTGCTCGACCCGTTGCGTGGTTTTCTCGCGGAATTGCTAGGCGAGCTCGCGCCGGGCGACTTGCAGGAATGTTTTTTCATCAGCAACGGGACCGATGCCGTAGAGGGCGCGTTGAAACTGGCGCGGCTCTACACCAAGAAAACTGGTTTCATCTCCACCACAGGCGGGTTCCATGGCAAGTCGATGGGCTCACTCTCCGTGATGGGCCGCGCCGTGTACCGCAAACCGTTCCAACCATTGCTGTCGGACGTCTATTTTGTCGATTACGGCGACATCAAGGACCTCGAGCGCGAACTCAAGAAGCTCATGGATCTCGGCGAGGACATTGCGGCGATCATTCTGGAACCGGTGCAGGGCGAGGCGGGTGCCGTGGTGCCACCGGATGATTACCTGCCGCGGGTGCGCCAGCTCTGTGACGAATACGGCGTGTTGCTGATCTTGGATGAGGTGCAGACGGGCATGGGCCGCACCGGCAAGGTGTTCGCGTGCCAGCACTGGAATGTCGTGCCCGATATCCTTTGTCTCGGCAAAGCGCTCGGCGGTGGCGTGATGCCGCTCAGCGCGTTCATGAGTACTCCGAAGATTTGGAAGGTGCTCGAGGACAATCCATTTCTCCGTATCTCATGAAGCGGCTTGGCTCGCTGCAAGCGTTGTACCCCGACCTCCTCAAGCAGGTTCGCGGCAAAGGATTGCTCATCGGTCTCGAATTCACCGACCGCTTCCTCGGCTATCGCGTGGCAGCGGCCTTGTTCAAGCGCGGGGTGCTCGTCGCGGGCACGCTTCTCAGCGCCCGCACAATCCGCATCGAACCCGCGCTGAATATCAGTTACGAACTGCTCGACGAGATGCTCGATAAGTTGGGGGACGCGCTGAAGCAGATTGAAAAGCAGCTCGACAAGGAAGCCAGGGAAAAGGCCTCCAAGGAGCGGGAAGCCAAAGACAAAGACGCGAAAGACGCCAAGGAAGCAAAAGATACAAAGGACGCGAAGGACGCCAAGGAAGCCAAAGACGCGAAGGACGGCAAAGGAGCTTAGCCGATGAGATACCATTGGGTCGGAGGCCAGTGGCTCAAATCCAACCGCGACCGAATCGCTGTCATCAATCCCGCCACCGAAGAAATCATCGACCACGTGACGCGGGGCACCGCCGCGGATGCCGACCGCGCCGTGCACGCCGCGCGCGAGGCCTTCAAATCCTGGCGTTGGGTGCCCGCCGTCGAAAAGGCGCAGATGCTCCATGCGATTGCCCGCGACCTGCGCGCCCGCCAGAAGGAACTCGCCACGGTCATGACGCAGGAAGGAGGCAAGCCCTTCTGCGAGAATCGTGACGAAGTCGAGTGGGTCGCCGCGTGTTTTGATTACTATGCCGAGATCGGCCGCAACTCGCGCGGCGCTTCGCTGCCGCCAACATTTCATCATCAGGTCAATTTCACCATCAAGGAACCGTACGGCGTTGTCGTCGGCATCATCCCGTGGAATTATCCGCTGCTGTTGATGGTGTGGAAGGTCGCGCCCGCGCTGATGGCTGGCAACACCGTCATCCTCAAGCCGAGCTATGAAACGCCGCTCTCGACGCTTGATCTCGCGGACATCTTTGGTGCGCACCTGCCCGCGGGCGTCGTCAACATCGTGACAGGCTCCGGCAAAGAAATCGGCGAGGCGTTGGTGAAGCATCCCGGCACGGATTTGATCGCACTGACCGGCTCGACCGAAACCGGCCAGCGCATCGGCCAACTATGCGCGGCGCAAGTGAAGAAATTCCACGGCGAACTCGGCGGCAACGACCCGTTTATCGTCTGCAGCGACGCCGATCTGGACATCGCCAGCCGCGCGTGCTGTTGGGCCGCGTTTCTCAACGCGGGCCAGGTGTGCACCAGCGCCAAGCGCATCTACGTCTTCGACGGGATCGCCGAGGAGTTTACCCAGCGTGTCGTGAAGTTCACGAAATCCCTCAAGCTCGGCAACGGGCTCGATCCGAACACCGACATCGGCCCGATGATCAATCTCAAGCAGTTGGAGGACGTTCAGTCACGCGTGAAGGAGGCGGTGCGCGACGGCGCGAAGATCCTGTGCGGCGGACGGCGTTCACCAAAGTTCAAAAAAGGTTTCTTCTACGAGCCGACCGTGGTGGTGAACGTGAAACAGAAGATGCGGCTCGTCCACACCGAGACGTTCGGCCCGATTCTGCCGATCATGCGCGTCAAAGACATCGATCACGCCATCGAGTTGGCCAACGATAGCAACTATGGCCTCGGCGCGAACCTCTACACCAACAACATGGAATGGGCGATGAAGGCGATGGAGCAGATCACCGCCGGCACGTTCTGGATCAACGACCCGCTCAGCGACAACGATGCCGGACCGTTCGGCGGGATGCGCCAGACCGGCCACAGCCGCGAACTCGGCGAGGAAGGCCTCGACGAATTCCGCGAAACCAAGCACGTCCACCTCGATTACAAACAAGAGATCAAGCCGTACTGGTACCCGTATTCGAAGTACAACAAGCTGACGGGTGGGTGAGATTTACTATACGTTCGACGGAACAACGATGAACCGGATTATCGGACAATTCGTGGTCGTTGTGATTGCGGCCTCGCCGGTATGGACGACAGCAATTGTCTTGATGTTGCCGCGCAGAATGTTCGCTCTGAGCGTTGCAGCATGTGCGTTGCAGCTTCTTCTGGCGTATCTGGTGTGGTGGTTCTTCTGGGGGGGGGGGGGGAGGCATTGGCGTCGAGGCAAATTTGTCGCAGGCGTGGCAGTTGATTCTTACTCTTGCCCTCCTACCGGTGCTTGCCATGACGTTGAAGCAGTTGAGACATACATGAGTGCCAAACCATCCAGTGGAGCGAACGCAGCTTCGCCGCGTCGCTCGCTCTGAATCGTCAGACAAGTCTGGCCACGCCAAGTGCTTACAGCCTTTTCCCATCCGTAACGGCCCAGTGACGTGTTCGCCATCAGTGTGGGCGAAGATACACTGGAATGTTGTATCGCACCGTCTGGATGTCCGATTTGCACCTCGGCACTCGCGGCAGCAATGCGGCGGGCGTGCTGGTTTTTTTCAAGCACAACGAGTTCGAGCGGCTGTATCTGGTCGGTGACGTAATCGATATCTGGCGATTGCGCAAGGAACGGTACTGGCCGCAGACACACAACGACGTGATCCAGAAAATCCTTCGCAAGGCGCGCAAGGGGACTCACATCATCGTTATCCCCGGCAATCACGACGAGTTTTGCCTCAATTTCCTCGGCATCTACGGCAACATCGTCGTCAAGGAACGCGACGTATACACGACGGCGGACGGCGAACGGTTGCTGGTGCTGCACGGACACGAGTTCGACTCGGTCACGATCCACGCCAAGTGGATGGCCTATCTCGGCGACGCGGGCTACACGATGCTGTTGCGGCTGAATCGTCCGCTGAACCTGGTGCGCCGTCTGTTCGGGCTGGGTTTTTGGTCGTTGAGCGCCTACGTGAAGCAAAATGTGAAGAAGGTCGTCAGTTCGATCAGCCGGTTTGAAGAGGCTGTCGCCCACTACGCCGAGTTGCATGATGTCGGGGGCATCGTGTGCGGGCACATTCACACGCCGGCGGTGCGGCAGATCCGCGGGGTGAACTACTACAATACCGGCGATTGGGTGGAGAGCAGCACCGCGCTGGTCGAACATCTCGATGGACGATTGGAGTTGGTGTACTGGCGCGAGCAGGGCGCGGATGAGGTGGCGGCGATCCACGCCACTCCATCAGACCTGGCCGACAAGTCCACGCTCCTCACCGTGACACAATAGTTCGCGTCCAACACGACACCTCTCAGCCCCCCGTACCCTTGCCGCGTTGGTCACCAACACAATCTTTTCAGCCTTGCTAATCCACGGTCGAAAACCTGATATATGTAGCTTCGGTACAAGTCTTTGTCGGTTGACGTTGCATTATCCAACGGGAGGACAGTGAGATGAAAACCTATAAGAATTACGTCAACAACGAATGGGTTGGCGCCGCCGATACCCGAGAAATCGTCAACCCCGCCACGGCTCAACCAATTGCCGTTGTCCCCGTAGCGAGCCGACAGGACATCGAGCGCGCCATTGGCGTCGCGCGCGCGACATTCGACAACACGGACTGGCGCGATGGCTCCAAGGCCCAAATGCGCGGGCGCATCCTCTTCAAGATGGCCGCGCTCGTCCGCAAGCACCTGGCCAGGCTCGCTGAATTGGAGACCATGAACTGCGGCAAGCCGATCGTCGAAAGCGAATTCGACATGAACGACACCGCCACCTGCTTCGAGTACAACGGCGGACTGGCGACGAAGTATCACGGCGAGACGGTCAACGTGCCCGACAACGCGCTCAACTTCACGCTGAAGGAGGCGGTCGGCGTCTGCGGCCTCATCATTCCCTGGAACTACCCGCTGCTGCTCACCGCGTGGAAACTCGCCCCGGCCCTCGCCGCCGGTTGCACGGTAATTGTCAAGCCCGCCACGCAAACACCGCTGACCATGCTCGAGTTCTGCAAGCTCGTGCAGAAGGAAATTCCCGAACTCCCGCCGGGCGTGCTCAACGTCGTCACCGGTGACGGCGGGATCATCGGCCGCGCGCTCGCCGAGTCGCCCGCCGTGGACAAGATCTCGCTCACGGGCGGCACCGACACCGGCAAGGCCATTCTACGGAGCATCGGCAGCTCGCATATCAAGAAGATCACGTTCGAACTCGGCGGCAAATCGCCCAACATTTTCTTCGCCGACGCCGATCTCGAAGCCGCCACCGACGGCGCGCTGTTCGGCGTGTTCGTCAACCAGGGCGAAGTCTGCACCGCTGGCTCGCGCGTGCTCGTGCAACAGGACATCTTCAAGAAGTTCATGGACCGCATGAAGGAGAAGACCAAACGCGTCAAGCTTGGCGACCCGCTCAAGCGCGAAACCAAGATGGGACCGCTCGTCACCAAGGAACATCAGCAAAAGGTTCTCAGCTACATTGACCTCGGCCGGAAGGAAGCGAAGCTCCTCATGGGCGGCGGCCAACCCAAGGGCCCAGGCTACTACGTCGAACCCACGATCTTCGAGACTGATAACACCACGCGAATCGCCCAGGAAGAAATCTTCGGCCCCGTCGTCGCTTGCATCCCGTTCAAGGACGAAGCCGAGGCGTTGAAGATCGCTAACGACACGCCCTACGGCCTCGCTGCGGCGGTGTGGTCGCGCGACATATTCAAGTGCCTGCGCGTCGTCAAGAATCTGCGCGCCGGCATCGTGTGGGTCAACACCATGCAACCGTGCTACGTCGAGTCCCCGTGGGGCGGCTACAAAGCCAGCGGCCAGGGCCGCGAGATGTCCCTTCAGGGCATCGAAGAGTTTCTGGAGACGAAACAGGTCCACATCAACCTCAACGAAGCACCCATCGGCTGGTATTGAGATCATGCGCGCGATTTCGTTGAAGACGTCAATCCCCGGCCCGAAAAGCAAGGCGTTGCTGGCGCGACGGACAGCAGCGGTGCCGCAGGGCCCGTTCAATATCTCGCCGATCTTTGTGGAGCGCGGCGAAGGCGCAACCATCACGGATGTCGACGGCAACGTCCTGCTGGATTTCTCGGGCGGGCTGGGTTCACTGAACGCGGGACACGCGAACCCGAAAGTTGTCGAGGCGGTCACGGCGCAGGCAAAAAAGTTTCTGCACACTTGTTTCCACATCGCGCAGTACGAGCCGTACGTCGCGTTGGCGGAGAAGCTGAACGCGATCGCACCGGGCAAGTTCACGAAGAAGACGTTGCTGGTGAACAGCGGGGCGGAGGCCGTCGAGAACGCGGTCAAGATCGCCCGCTACTTTACCAAGCGGCCTGCGGTCGTCGGTTTCGAACACGGCTTTGCGGGACGCACCCTGCTGGCGATGACGCTCACGAGCAAGGTGATGCCGTACAAGTTCGGGTTCGGGCCGTTCGCGCCCGAGGTGTATCGGCTGCCGTATCCCTACACCTACCGCAGCGAACTCGACGAAGACGGCCTGATCGAGCAGATGCACGAGTTCTTCCACGCGCACGTCGATCCGCGGCAGGTCGCCTGCGTCTTCATGGAATTGGTGCTGGGCGAGGGCGGCTTTGTGGTCGCGCCGAAGAAGTACGTCCAAGCCTTGGCGAAATTCTGCAAGGACAACGGCATTGTTTTCATCGCCGACGAAATCCAGTCGGGCTTTGCCCGCACGGGCAGGATGTTCGCGACCGAACACTACGGCTTCGAGCCGGACTTGATTACCACGGCGAAGTCGCTGGGGGGCGGGATGCCGATTGCGGCGGTCACGGGCCGCGCGAACATGATGGACAGCGTCCACGTTGGTGGATTGGGTGGCACGTACGGCGGCAATCCCCTTGCCTGCGCGGCGGCGCTGGCCACGATTGCGGAAATAGAGCGGATGAAGCTTCCCGCTCGCGCAGGGAAGATTGGCGATAAGCTGCGTGACCGCGCGCTCGAATGGCAGAAAAAACATCCGATGATCGGCGACGTGCGCGGCTTGGGGGCGATGGTGGCCATCGAGTTCGTCAAAGATCGAAAGACCAAGGAGCCCGCGAAGGAATTCACCGTGAATCTCGTCAAACGCTGCGTCGAGAACGGCGTGATCCTAATCTACGCCGGCACACACAGCAACGTCCTGCGTTATCTCGTCCCGCTCGTGATCAGCGACGGGCAACTCGACGAGGGGCTCGACGTGATCTAGAAGCAGTTGTTTGCATGAGCGGCAGCGTCATGAAACGCGACCGCAACTTTGTGGTCCTGGGCGGGGTGGGGGCCATCGGGCGGGTGGTGGTGCGCGACCTGTTCGAATCGCATCCGCGCAACCGCATCCTGATCGCCGACTATAACGAGGCGGGCGCGCGCGCGTATGCGCGCACGTTTCGCAGTCGACGCGTGAACGCGGCGGTGGCAGATGCCCGCAACCCCGGGCAACTGGCGAAGGTGTTCCGAGGCCGGGCGGTGGTCATCAACTGCGCACAGCACGGTTTCAATCTGAACGTCATGCGGGCCGCGTTGGCGGCGAGGGCGCACTACGTCGATCTGGGCGGGCTGTTTAGCTGGACGCGAAAGCAACTGAAGCTGAACGGACGGTTCCGACGCGCCGGTCTCACGGCAATCCTCGGGGGCGGGTGCTCGCCCGGCATCACCAACGTGATGACGCGCGCCGCGGTCGACAAACTTTGCTGCGTCAAGTCGGTGCGGATTCGGGTTGGCGGACGGGATCTCACCGTCAGGCCCGCCGGTTTCTTCTTTCCGTACTCCGCAAAGACCATTGTTGAGGAATTCACGCTGACGCCGTGGGTGTTCGCGCGCGGGACGTTTCGCGAGGTGAAACCGCGCACAGGCTGGGAACGGGTCAAGTTCCCGCGGCCCGTTGGCGTCCAGTGGGCCGTGTGCACACGACACAGCGAAGTAGCCACGATTCCGCTCTCGTTTGGCCGGCGTGGGTTAACCTTCTGCGATTTCAAGGTGGGTTTTGACCGGAGATTCGTGCGCGAGGTGATTCAACGACTGAAAGACGGCTGGACCGTGCGGGATTTCATGAAGCTGCCGGCGCCGCGCGGCAAGGTGAATGATTACGAGATTTCGCGGGTGACGGTTCGGGGAGACAGGAAAACGATCACCGTGGACTGCCACGCCAAGGCCAATCGTCGCTGGCACGCGAGCGCGGGCGACATCGACACGGGTTGCCCGCCGTCGATACTCGCGCAAATGATCGCGACGGGGCTGATTGAGCAGCGTGGCGTTTTGGCGCCCGAGGTCGCGGTGCCCGTCGAGCCGTTCTTTCGGGAACTGCGCAAACGCGGGATGAAGGTCGTCATGAAGGAGAACCAGTCATGAAAATGTGCGTGGGCGGCAAGTGGATCGAGACGGGCGAAAAAATCGAGGTGCTGCACCCCTACGACAATTCGGTTGTCGACACCGTGCCACGCGCCGGCACGGCCGACGTTGATGCGGCGCTGGCGGCAGCAGTGCGCGGGGCGAAACTCATGGCGAAGCTTACGGCGTGGGATCGCTACCAGATTTTGAGGAAAGCCGCCGAGAAGCTGGAGGCGCGCACGGAGGAATTCGCGCACACGATCACGCTGGAGGAAGGTAAGGTCACTGCCGAGGCGCGGGTTGAGGTCGGCCGCTCGGTGCAGACGCTGATGCTCTCGGCGGAGGAAGCGCGGCGAATTCACGGTGAGACAGTGCCGCTGGACGCGTCGCCGGGCGGGGCTGGGAAAATGGGCTTCACCTTGCGCGTGCCGTGCGGCGTGGTGGTCGCGATCACTCCGTTCAACTTTCCGCTGAATCTGGTTGTCCACAAGGCGGCACCGGCCATCGCGGCGGGCAATGCGGTCATCATAAAACCGCCGTCGAACACGCCGCTGTCGGCACTCAAGCTGACGGAGTTGTTGCTGGAGTGCGGGATGCCGGCCGAGGCGATTTCGTGTGTGACGGGACCGGGTGGCGAACTGGGTGATGCGCTTTGCCGGGACAAGCGCGTGCGCAAGATCACCTTCACCGGCAGCGTGCCGGTCGGTGAACGAATCTGCCAAATGGCCGGGATCAAGAGGGTCACGATGGAACTGGGCAGCAATTCGCCGATCATTGTGATGCCCGACGCGGATGTGAACAAGGTTGCGGAAGTGATCGCGGCGACGGGTTATGCGAACGCCGGACAGGTTTGCATCTCGACGCAGCGCGTGATCGCGCAGCGGAAGGTTTATGAGGATGTGCTGGCCGCGGCAAAACCGAAGGTCGAAGGGCTGACGACAGGCAATCCGTTGGATGAGAAGACGAAGGTTGGACCGATGATTCGCGAGCAGGAGGCGATCCGTGTCGAGCAATGGGTGCAGGAAGCGGTGAAGGGCGGGGGACGCGTTGTGACGGGTGGCTCGCGCCGCGGGGCGATGTATGCGCCGACGGTCGTCGCCGACGTGAAGCCCGGGATGCGTATATCCTGTGAGGAGTTGTTTGGTCCGGTGGTGGCCTTCACGCCCTTCGACGACGTGGAGGAGGTGCTGACCCTGGCCAACGATAGCCGGTTCGGCCTGGCGGCGGGGGTGTTTACCGAAAGCCTCGACACGGCGATGAAGTTTGCCCGCAGACTTGAAACGGGCAATATTCACATCAATTGGGGACCCCAATGGCGGGGCGACCTGATGCCCTACGGCGGCCTGAAAGACAGCGGTTTCGGGAAGGAGGGGCCACGATACGCGGTGGAGGAGATGACCGAGCTAAAGATGGTGGTCTTTCACCTAAAAGATTGAATGTGTTGACGTTATTCCGATATCTGTGTTACAAGCCTGTCGATTAGTGGGAGGCCCAAGGAGAATGTTCAGGTAACGAACCTATGCGAACATTGGCACAGCCATGGTCGGGAAGCGCGTCGGGAGTGGACACGCAGTTGCAGAATCTTAGTCTCAGAGTCGAGCGCAAGCATTTCACGTTCGACCTGCGAGAGAACCCGCGGGGCCGTTTCTTGCGAATCATCGAGGAGGTTAATGGTCGCCGTGATGCCATCATCATCCCCCTGACAGGAATCGAAGAGTTCCGCGATCAGTTGAACGAGATCATCAAGTTCAGCAAGACTCTCACCCCAAAGACGTAGACTTCGGGCTCCAACAGAGAGAGCCGGGATGGATGCTCTGCGGCGAGGATGCCTCCGAGTCTCACCGTTTTTTGCTGCTTGCTGCAATCTGTCCCATGGCTGCCTGCGCCTGTTCTCTTACGGACCGGTCCGGGTCCTGAATCAAGACCGCGAGCGCATTTGTGCCCGCCGCCAAACCGCATTCGCCGAGTGCTTCGGCGGCGAGGCGCCGGACATCGACGTCTTTGCTTTGGACAACGTTTGCCAGTGGAGTCAAGACTGCGGGGTCATGGAGCTTGGCCAACGCGACCGCAATCCAGAATTGATCTGCTGATCCTGCCGATTCCAGGGTGCGCAGCAACAAGGAACGGGACGACTCCTTGGCGAGGTCGTGGAGAGCGCTGGTTGCACTGTAGCGCACGTAACCGTCCTGATCCGACAGCAACTGAACCAGCCAACCCACCGCGCGATCATCACCGATCCTGCCGAGTGCGGTGGCGGCCTCTGCGCGCACGAACCAGTTGTCGTCGGAGAGCAACTGGAACAGCGGCTTGAGGGCCGAGGGGTTGCCGAGCCGGCCCAGGGCGCGCGCGCAGTATCGTCGCACCGCGGGGTCCTGGTCATCCAGAGCGCGGACGATCTCATGGAAATTGCCCGCGTTGGGCTGAACCGCAATGAGCTTGGCGGCATTCTCGCGGACGATGCGGTCGCGATGACGCAGCATCTCCGCAAGGACAGGATCACCGCCGGGGAGTTTCTGCAACGCGAGCGCCGCCAGATCAGTTTGTTCCTGGCGGAGCAAAACCACGACGCGCATTCGCAAGAGAGGTGCGGAATCGGGATGTTGCCGAAGATAATCCTGGACCGTGTCCAACGCAGCTTGGACGCGGCCTTCGTCCAACAAAGCGTTGGCCTTGCTGAGGGCAGCGCGCTCGGGGCTCCGCGCGCAGCCGGCGAACAACAGGACGATCAGGACTGGAATCAGACGCAGCATAACGAGTGTACGGATCAGCGTACTGCAACATGGCAGGTGCAACTCGTAGACCTGACGTTCTCCATTTTTGTCCGTGGTCGTCAAGTGGTCAAGAGTGAACTGCTGCGGCGGAACTACGGGCTTATGGGTTGACACCCCTTCCAGCGGCCCGTAGAGTAGCTCTACTATGCTAGGGTCGGTCGTAAGCAGGCACACTTCCCACACATCGAGTTCCGGGCGAGACCTTTTGGAATTGCTGGAACCGATTGCGGCTGAATTGCCTCGCGTGGAGATGGCACTGGCCACCCAAGTCGGCGGTTTTGATCCGCGTCTTGGCGAGTATATCCAGTACATCTTGGGTGGAACAGGCAAGCGGCTGCGTCCAAGCCTCGCGCTTCTGGCAGGCGGAGCCACTGGCGGCATTGCAGAAGAACATATCACGCTCGCGGTCATCGTGGAACTCATCCATGTTGCCACCTTGGTACACGACGACGTTCTGGATGAGGCTGATCTGAGGCATCGTCTTCCCACATCTAACTCACGATGGGGCAACGAGATAAGCGTGTTGTTGGGGGATTGCCTGTTTGCCCATGCTTTGCGACTTGCTGCAAGCTACCCAACCACAGAGGTTTGCCGCAGAGTCAGCGAGGCAACCAATACCGTTTGCTCGGGAGAAATCCTCCAAACACAGCGTCGTTTCGACCTTGATCTGAGCCTTAACCAATACCTCGATATTATCAATATGAAGACGGGCGCCCTTTTCGCAGTCAGTTGCGAATTGGGCGCTGTTTTGAACGGCGCGCCCGCCTCAATCGTCAAATCAATACATGAATACGGCACCAATTTGGGGATCGCGTACCAGATTTATGACGATTGCGTGGATATTTTTGGTCAGGAACGGCTGGCCGGTAAATCGCTTGGAACAGACATGAAGAAGGGAAAACTGACGCTGCCATTTCTGTTGCTGCTGCAACACGTCAATTCGGAAGCCCGAGAGGAACTCGGCGCGATGATTCTCCGAAATGATCAACAGGAACAACAGCATTTGCTCCGTCTCGTCCTCGGCAACGGCGTCGTTGGCGAGTCGTTGGCGGCAATTGACACGTACATTGCTCGCGCTCGAGCTGATCTCGCGGTGTTGCCATCCAACGTTTACGTAAAAACGCTCCGAGCGCTCACAGATTATCTTTCGGAACAAAGCCGGTCGCTTCTTAAGGAAGCGGTCGCGGCGTAGCCCGTCACTGGCTCTAGGGACAACGGTCGTCATCATTGTGAAACTGAAGGAAACATTGAAACTGGGCGGCAGACTGTTGGGTGGGACGAAAGCATCCACGCCCCCCTCAGTGCCCACGACTGAGTGCGAGATTGACCTGCAGCACGAAGACGACGAAGTGCTCGTGCGTCGCACCCAAAGAGGTGACAGCGCCGCATTCGATGTCCTGGTGTAGCGTTACAAGGAACGGCTGTACGCGACGGTGTACCATATGACGGCCAACCACGAGGACGCCAATGACCTCGTGCAGGATACATTCATTAAAGCCTTCAAGAGCCTCAACAGCTTTCGCGGTCAATCGAGTTTCTATACGTGGGTCTATCGCATCGCGGTTAATCGCACCATCAACTTCGTCAAGCGCCGCAAGAACCGCAACCAATACAGCCTCGACGATCTGGACAGCTCCATCCAGACCGATCCGGATCTCGTCGAGATGATGTCGCATATCACGCCGCGGCGCGAGGTGGCCCTGATCGAGCTTCACGAAAAATTGAACGAATCCCTGCAAAAACTGTCTGAACCCCATAGAGCGGTTGTGACCATGCATGACATCCAGGGAATGACGCACGCGGACATCGCGAAGGTCATCAAGTGCTCGGAAGGCACCGTCCGGTCGCGGCTGTTCTACGCCCGGCAGCAGTTGCAGGGATTGCTCAGCGATTATCTGTGAGTCACATTTATGAATTGCAGGAAAGCACAAGAATTGTTCGACGATCTCTCGCGGGAGCGGCTCGCACCGGAGACGGCGGCGGAGGTGCGCCAGCACCTGGTGGATTGCACGGATTGCCGGGTGCAGGAACAACGCACGGCTCGCCTGCAACGGCTCCTGGCGCTGAAACGGTACGAACGGCCTGCGCCGGAGTATTTCAACAATTTTCTTTCGGAATTTCATCACCGAGTTTTGGCAGAAGCACAACGAACGGGACGGTGGGAACAGGCGTTGGGGCATATCGAGGAACTTTTGGCGGTCGAATCAGTGCGGGTATGGCGTTACCGTTTTGCCAGCGCGATGGGGGTGGCAGTCGTTGTGGGGTTGATGTGGATGGGCGTGCGTCAGATGGATGACCCGGCCAGTGTCGCCGGCCAAATGGCCGGAACCAATCCGTCGTTGATCTTTGCGGAGACGGGGTCTTCCACGCCGAGTACGTTTGCCGCGTCACTCCCCAGCTTGTTGCAGGTGACCCCCGCGGATTACGAGCCTGCGGCGGCGGACAGCGCTGTCTTGACGCCGGCTCCCACGCACGCGGACTCCCCGTCTCCTCGCTATGTGTTGGATCGCATCTCGGTCGCCTCTGCCAGTTATGACGTTCCAAACGTCCAGTTCTAGGCGGCGCGCCACCTTGTGGGTCGCGCTCTTTGTGGCGACGACCCCGACGGCGGTCTTCGCTGCCGGGCTGCTCGAAACCATCGATCAGGAAGTCTCGTCGATTTACGAGAAATCCAGGGACGCAATTGTCAAAATTCACGCCCAGCGCCAATTCCACGTCGGCGGGGTCTCGCTCATTCCGTCGTACCGTATCGGAACCGGCTTTTTTATCGACCGGGACGGGCACATCCTGACTGCCGCCACCGTGGTGGAAGACGCGGACACTTGTTGGATCGATTGGCACGGCCGGCAAATCAGTGCCCGCATCCTCGGGCGTGACCCGCAAACCAATCTGGCCCTGCTGAAGATCGAACCCGAGACCGGAACCGCGACGCCGTTCCTGCCACAGGGCAATTCCGATGAACTGCGCGTCGGGTCGATGGTGATCGCCATCGGGTTTCCCTACGATTTGCCCAGCACGCCCGTGGTGGGCTTTATCGGCGGATTGGACATTCAACGCAGCGGGCATTTTCTCGCCCCCAGTCACATCCGCGCCGAATGCCGGCTTAAGCCCGGACAGGGAGGCGGCCCGTTGCTGAATGTGCGCGGCGAAGTCGTCGGCATTGCCGTGGCGGCGCACATGGACGACCAATGCTGTGCGCTGCCGATCAACGCCGCGCGCAAGATCAGCGCGGATATTCTGCAATTCGGCCAACCCCAGCACACCTGGGTCGGCCTCGCCGTTTCTGAACGGCAACTGGCCATCAACGCCACGCAGTCCAATCAGTGGCAGGTCTTCATTCAGCAGATTTACTCGAATGCGCCGGCATCCGCCGCCGGTTTCTGCAACGGCGATGTTCTCGTGAGCATTACGAGCAATGGCGTGCATCGTTCGGCGGACGTTATCAATACGATGTTCTATCACCGCGTCGGTGATGCCGTGGAGTTCACGGTGCTTCGGAACGGACAGGAGCAAAAGCTCCTGGTCGTCGTTGGCAACCGCCCCCCGGAAGAGGAGTTCAACCCGTCGTCGATTCAGCAGACAGCGGCCCCGCAGCCGCAAGGCCAACGGCTGACAGTGGTTCCTGCGTCACAAGAACGCTAGGCGCACGTTACTTCTTGCCGACCCTGGCGCGGACGTCGTCGAGTTGGCCGGCAGAACCGAGCGCCCGATTCTTGTGCGCCATCATCTTGGCGTACTCGTCGATATAAATCTTGCCGGGATCGCGCAGGTCAAACTTGTCAGGGTGATCGCGGAAAAACTCGCGATGGACGCGCGTCCATACCAGGCGGCCATCGGTATCGATATTGACCTTGCACACCCCCATCTTCGCGGCGGGCAGGAAATCCTCCTCGGGAACGCCGCTGGTCTGCAGCATCTTGCCGCCGGCCTTGTTGATGCGATCCACTTCATCCTTGGGCACGCTCGAGCTGCCGTGCATGACCATCGGATAGCCCGGCAACAGCTTCTGGATCGCCTCAATGACTTCAAAGTGCAACCCGAACTTCTTGCCCGGCTCCGCCTTGAACTTGTACGCGCCGTGACTCGTGCCGATGGCCACCGCCAGAGAATCACATTTCGTCAGCGCAACAAATCTCTTCGCTTCGTCAGGATTCGTCAGGCAAACGGTGCCGACGACGTCTTCCTCAACGCCGCCGAGCATGCCGAGTTCCGCCTCGACGGACACGCCGCGGGCGTGCGCCTTGTCCACAACGCGCTTGGTGATTTCGGCGTTCTTCTCGAAGGGCTCATGGCTGGCATCGATCATCACCGAACTGTAAAACCCGGAATCGATGCAGTCGTAGCACGTCTGCTCATCGCCGTGATCGAGATGGACGGCAAAAATCGCCTCGGGGAACACCTGTTCGGACGTGCGGATCATCGCCTCCAAATAACGCTTGTCCGTATATTTGCGCGCGCCCCGGCTGAGCTGGATGATGAACGGCGCCTTGCTCTGGACGTTGCCTTTGAACAGGCCGACGGTTTGCTCCAGATTATTGATGTTATAAGCGCCGAGGGCGTATTTGCCGTAGGCGATCTTGAACAGTTGTGCGGTGGTGACAATCATGTCTGAATTCTCCTCGTTAAACGACGCGATCCTGGGCACATCCTCGCAACAGCGACACTAACGAACCCCCCGAAGTGCGTCAAACTTCATTTTGGTCCGGTTCAGGCCGTGTTCTTTGGGTTCATTTCGGTCAAAAATCGTCCTTCCGGTGCTTCTTTTACCGCTTTTCTCGTCGATTTTTGGGTCTTTTTTGCAAAACGAACCCAACTCCAATTTTTCCCTAACCATTTCATGCTACGACGCTTACGCATTTTTCAGTTGGGTTCGTTTGGTAAAAAAGCGTATTCTTATAAAGAGTTCCCCAGCCAACGCCTCTTTAGGTAGGGCGCGGTGGCCCCACCGCGCCGTCCCCGGTGTGGCGTGTTCGGTGTAGCCACGGCTCTGCGAGCCGTGCTGTGTTCACCGGCAAGTTGGTGTAGCGTGGGAAGCCGAGTCCTCGAGACGCCGCAACTCCTTTCCTGCGGCAATCCCCAGCCCATCCGAGTGGCCGTTGTAGCGTGCGAAGCCGAGCGGGCGCGAGCGAGTGCAAACCCCCTTGCCAACCATCATTCCTTCGCCGTCGGTAGGGACGCCTCTCCGAGGCGTCCGCTCCGTTTCTTCCTCCCAACACGTTTGTCAAACAACTGTCGCCATCATACCACCCCCGGCCCACCCCGTCCAGCAATAATATCAATTCCCGATAGCGGAGCCTGACGACACGCCCTGCCGCCGTTGCCTTTGCCTGTCGTTGGTAGGGACGCCTCTCCGAGGCGTCCGCTCCGCGCCGTCTCCGATTGGTCGTTCCCTTCTTACTTCCGCAACGACCAAAGAGTGAAGGTGCCGGGGAAGCCCTTCATGGTGACCCGCTCGTGCTGTTTCCATCCCAACCCTTTGTGCTGTGCGGCACCGAGCCGATCAATGTCTTCTTTCGCCCGCTCGCTCAGCCAGATTTCCGCACCCTGAATGGCGCCAACCACGCGGGCGGCGAAGTTCACGGTGCCGCCGAACACATCGCCTTCCTCCACCTGCATCGGCCCGATATGAATGCCGGCGCGAATCTGCACCTGCGGATGGCCGGTATTCCCATGCAACGCCAAAGCGTAGTCCAGAGCGGCATCCACGGATCTGAACGCCGCCATGAAGCTGTCGCCAATGGTCTTGATTTCCCGGCCCTTGAACTGGCCGATCAGCTTCCGGCTTTGGGCAAAGTGCGCCCGCCGGACTGCGTCCATGGCCTCATCCCTGATTTCCTCTCCCAGGGCCGTCGAGCCGACGACATCGGTGAACACAATCGCCAGCGTGACCCGCTCGCCTCCGGCCCAGTCTTGGAAGCTCCTCGTCCTCGTCTCCCCCTTGGCCGACAGGACGAACGCATCGAAGTCCCGCTGTCGGTCGGCGGATTTCTCCATCGCCTCAACTTTCGATTTGAAGTGAATCCGCTCCTTCGGCTCGGCCAGTGACACGGTTCCGCCGCAAGGACAATTGAACTCCATTGTTCCTTTTTCCCTGAGTCGCTTCACATAACTGTCGGGCACCGGGTCGCCACAATCGGGACACACGAAGAAGCGCACAAGTTCGACCGTGTCATCCAGCGCGCGCTGATTGGCGTGGGCTATGACAAATTCCTCGAAGTGGAAGCGCGTCTCAATGCTGGCCTGTTTGTCGTAGAAGAGGATCAAGCGGCCGCGCCCCTCGGCGAACTCGTGCAGGAACAGTCCACACTTGCCACCCGCTTTGGCGGTGAACACCGCCGCATTTCGCCACATCTCCACCCGCCGGGTCGCGAACAATCCGCTGTGACCTAGCCGCACCGCCAGCGTCGAGTAAAGGCTCTGGACCGGCCCGTCGAAGGTCAGCGCCACCGCCTTGCCTTTCGGTTCGGGCGCGTCTTCGTAATCGCGGTTGAACTGCGATGGAAAGACCAGGTAGCGCCCGTCATCCGCGTTTTCCCGCAGCGCCAGGTCGTGCCGGACCAGTTCTTCCACCGTCGCGTGTAACAGCAACTGCTCTTGGCCGGCGTCCGTGATCTTCTGCTCCTTTGGCACGAAGAACTTGCCGGCGAGCGCGACTTCTTCCGCCAGCGAACCGAGGCCGTCCGGTTCCTCTTTCGCCGTGTTAACCATCGCGGAGGCATAGGCGTCCAACAGTTCCGGTTGGAGCAGCACATAGCCGCCGAAGGTCAGGCGGCGGATCAGGTCACGGTTTTCCAGCCGGCCGATGCACGTAACGAACTGGTCCCGGAGGTTCGCCACTTTCACCACCGTGTCGGGATTCTGGCGGGCGAAGTCGTCGTAAAGCTGGCCCGCAGGAGCCAGCAACCGTCCCGTCTTCTTCACCTCCAGCAGGAACGACTTGATGTCGGCGAACAATTGCGAAGACGAAACCTCCGGCAGCTTTTCCCAAGCGACCGCCTGCTCAATGGCTGCCCGTAATTCTTTGACCTGCCAGCCTTCCTTGGCGCTGGTCTTGAAGTAACCGTCGAAGCCGAATTCATCGAGGATCTTCTGCACGCGGTCCTCACCGATGGACACGCCGCCGCGGTCGTTGCGGGCGGACACCAGAAACTTCTTCATGGGCACGCCTGCGGTCCCCTGACGCTGTTGCGCTAGGCGCAAGGCACGCTCCCAGTGCCGGACGCCGGCCAGCGGATCGGTCTCGCTGCGCGCATCGAACACCACGAGCGCGACAGCCACTTCGTTGAGGTGCAACTGGTGGATGACGCGGTAGCCCGGCTGGCCGGCCAAATCCCACAACAGCGTCTCGCGGGTCTGCGTGACGTTGCTTCCGACACTCACTTCCTGTGAACCGAACGTCCACACGTGCCGCCCCGCCGTCGAGTCGGTTTCCTTGTAGGGTTGGCTGTTCAACACCAGGCTTAGACCAGTCTTGCCCACGCCTGTGTCGCCCACCAACACCACCTTGGCGTTGACGTAGTGGGCGGTTGGCTCTGCCACCCGGCCGAGCAGGACGGCAAGGTCCAGCTCCCAGATGTGGATGACGCGGTCACACTGTTCTCTCGGCGTGCCGGGATCTGAACCGGCCGTGGCGAGAAGTGGCAGGCGCGGGTGGAAGGCAAGACCAGGCACGATTCGCCCCACAGCTGGCTCCGAGATCTTGGCGACGCAAACGCCGTTCTTGCTGTGCCAGAGGCGCACAGTGTTGTCGCCGCCACAGCCTTTGCTCGCCAACAGTTGCCCATCTCGAATAAATGCGACGCAATTCACATCATTCGTGTGTCCTTCTAAAGTGCGAATGAGCTGTCCAGTGTCCGCTGCCCACAACTTGATCGTCTTATCGCCGGCACTACTTGCTACAGATAGTCCCTCGTTGTCGATAGCGACAGAATTTACTTGGCCTTCGTGCCCAGTGAGGGTGTGAAGGACT
This sequence comes from Verrucomicrobiia bacterium, assembly GCA_049511095.1. GTDB lineage: Bacteria > Verrucomicrobiota > Verrucomicrobiia > Palsa-1439 > Palsa-1439 > Palsa-1439. The sequence goes on along the minus strand of JBEKYJ010000003.1, from coordinate 28,698 downwards.
TTGCCACTGGATGTCTCCCACAGCTTGACCATTGGGCTACCGAAGCCGACCGCGCATACTAGGAAGGAACCCTGTCTGTCAAAGGCCACGCTTGATACATACGAAGGGTGTGGTCCTAGGGTGCGATGAACTTCTCCAGAGGCCAGATCCCAAAGATTGACCGTCCCGTCAGAACCGCCGCTGGCCAAGGTGCGGCCCGCCGGATCGAAGCCGACGCTCCAAATCGCGGACTGGTGCCCTTTCAGCGTGCGGCGCAGTTTGCCGCTGGCCGGCTCCCACAGCTTGACCGTTTTGTCGCCACTCCCGCTGGCCAGCGTGCGGCCCGTCGGATCAAAGGCGACGCTATAGACTTGGTCCTCGTGTCCTTCCAGCATGCGCAGGCACTCGCCCGTCTCGGCATCCCACAGCCGGATCGTCTTGTCCTCCGACGGCGAGGCCAACATTCGCCCGTCCGGCGACCACGCGATGCGCCCGATGTAGCCCGTATGTCCCCGTAGCGTGCGCACGAGTTTCACGCCCGGCGGCAGGTTCTTCCGCACCTTGTCGTCAGCGCGCAGCCAACTCTCTTCAGGTTTCATCGCAGCCATATTCCAAACCTTTCATCGATAAAATTGTTGCGGTCGATGATGATCTCGTAGTCGCCGGTGCCGGGGGTCATGGTCCAATTGAGATCGTCTTCGGGTGGAAGCTATCGCAAGGGTCTTCTGGGTACAGCCGCCGCAGACTTGGTATGCGCTCGCCTGCATCGCGACCGAGTGTAGCGAGAAATGTGATTGCTCGACAAGCCCTGATTGCCGATTGAAGAATTCGAACTTGTTTCGAGTTTCGAAATTCGAGATTCGAACTTATCCCTACTAGTACGGCAACGGAAACTTCGCGGTCAGGGCGCGCACCTTCTGTTTCACGCTGGCTTGCAGAGCTGCATCGTCGGGTTTCGCCAGCACTTCCGTGATAAGCGCGGCGATCTGCGCGTGGGATGCAAGGTGTGTTGCGGATTCGCCACAGTTCGGGTAGAAATACCCAATTCGTGTCAGCTGATACGTCACACTTGCCTGTAACACCGCACGCCGAGCCGTCGCCGCGGCCCGTCTCCGACGCATCCTCTGGCTCGGTGCAAATGGATCTATTCGTCGCTAGTTTTCTCGCGCTGTTCGTGGAGCTGGCGTTGATCCGTTGGGTGCCCGCCTACGAGCGCGTGTTGGCCTATTTCACGAATTTCATACTGATCGGCGCATTCCTGGGCTTGGGACTGGGTGCGATGCTGACGGGACGAGGACGACGCTGGCTTGCCTGGCAACCCTTGGCGCTACTGGGCTTCGTGGCTGTCGGCATCATGTTCAATCAATTCGGTATGACCGGCCCGATTCCCGATGACGTGTATTATGCCGAGTACAAGCGTCACGTCCTGTGGTTTTTGTCGCTGACCGAGAGCTTGAGCCTTCTTTTCGTTCTCGTTGCCATGGTCTTTGTGCCTTTTGGGCAGCAAATTGGAGCAGGCCTCAAAGCGGTATCCCCGCCACTCCGAGGTTATGTGATCAACATTTTGGGCAGCCTGCTCGGAGTGTTGGCATTCACGCTCGTGTCGTTTCTCAACGCGGGTCCTTGGTGGTGGTTCGGCATCGTGATGCTGGGTCTGTTGTGGTTTGTCCGCATCGATAAAAGTTGGCTTGCCTTGAACGCATTGATCGCTGTGACAACCGTGCTCGTGGTCTGGTTGGCGGGAGAAATGTATTTCTGGACGCCGTACCACACGCTGGGTGTGTATCCGCTCGAGTGGAACGGGAACGGGGACTTACAGGCCCGAGACGAAATGGTTCGCCCGGTGGAACTGCCCGCCCTCCGTAACACGCCGGGGTTCCGCGTGGAATTGAGCGGCGACTTTTACCAGCAAGCGATCGATCTGTCTCCCCGGGTGCAACAGGATCACACCAATATAACCAAGATCGTGACCTTCTACGTCACGCCTTTCAGCGTCCCCGACTTCCCCTACAACGATGTCTTGATCATTGGCACCGGCACGGGCAATGATGTCGCCGCGGCCTTGCGCTACGGCGTGCGTCACGTCGACGCCGTGGAGATCGACCCCGGAATTCTCAATTTGGGGCGGGTCGCTCATGCCGAACAACCGTACAGCGATCCCCGCGTGCATGTGTTCATCGATGATGCGCGTTCGTTCTTCAACAAAACCCACTCCCAATACGACATGATCATCTTCGGGTTCCTCGATGCTCATCGGCTCTTCTCCGGCATGTCGTCAGTGCGGCTCGATTCTTTTCTCTACACCGTCGAAAGTTTTCAGGAAGCTCGAAGTCTTCTGAAGGACGATGGCATCGTTGTCGTCAAGCACACCCTGGGGAATATGTATCTCAATCGCCGAATGTTCCATATGTTGACCCAGGCTTTTGGTGAGAAGCCGTACGTGAAGGACCCGGATCCAATGGGATCGCCCAGCTTTTTTGCCGGACCGGGTGTAAAGAAATACATCCACAACGTGCAAACCACAGACATTCCGATGGTCAATCCGGCCACGGACGACTGGCCTTTTTTCTATCTGGCAGGACGCAAGGTGCCGCCGGAGTATCGTCTGGCTCTTGAAGCCATGGCGCTCATCACGCTGGTGTGCGTCGTTTTCGCGTCGCAGGGCAAAATGCAAACGGTCAATGGGCACTTCTTTTTCCTCGGCGTTGCTTTCCTGCTCATCGAAACCGTCAGTGTGACACGCTTCGCGATGCTGTTCGGCTCGACCTGGGTGGTCAACTCGATCGTCTTCAGCGCGATCTTGATCGTCGTGTTGCTCGCCAATCTGTGGATGAACCGTATTCAGTCATTCAATCTCCACCTGCTCTACGGGTTGTTGGCTGCCGCTGTCATGATTAACTTTGTGTTCCCCATCCACATACTGTTACGCACAGGATTAATCGTGCGCCTCCTTGTTTCCATGATGCTGATGGCCTCGCCCATCTTTTTTGCCGCTTTCATCTTTGCGCGCTCATACAAGCACACGCCGAACGTTGATCTGGCTTTTGCTTCGAACTTGCTCGGCGCGGTCATCGGAGGGTTGATCGAGTACAGTTCGCTCGTCATCGGCTTCCGGGAGCTCTGGTTGGTTGCCTTGGTGCTTTACGCGCTGTCTTACGTCGTCCTGTTTCTGCCACCACGAAAGACGGTAGCTGCCGGCGCGTGAGATTGCCGATTGGGGAATTCGGACTTGTTTCGAACTTCGAGATTCGAACTTACCCTAATACGACAGTGGGAATTTCGCGGTCAGGGCGCGCACCTTTTGCTTTACGCTGGCTTGCAGGGCTGTATCGTCTGGCTTCGCCAGCACTTCGGTGATGAGCGCGGCGACCTGGTCCATCTCGGCTTCTTTCATGCCGCGGGTGGTGACAGCAGGCGTGCCGAGGCGGATGCCGCTGGTGACAAGCGGCTTCTCGGGATCGTACGGGATAAGATTCTTGTTCGTCGTGATGCCGGCGCGGTCGAGCGATTCCTGGGCAATCTTGCCGGTGAGTTTCTTCGGGCGGAGATCGACGAGCATCAAATGATTGTCCGTCCCGCCGCTGACGATGCGGAAACCGTGCGCTGCCAACGCGGTGGCGAGTGCCTTGGCGTTTTTCACGATCTGTCGTTGATAGTCCTTGAAATCGGGCTTCATCGCTTCGAGGAAACAGACCGCTTTCGCGGCAATGATGTGCATGAGCGGCCCGCCTTGAATACCCGGCAGCACCCAACTGTCGATGTCCTTGGCGTATTTCGCTTTGCAGAGAATCAAACCGGCGCGCGGGCCGCGCAGCGTTTTGTGCGTGGTCGTGGTGACGAAATCGGCCAAGGGTACGGGGCTGGGATGAATGCCGGCGGCAACTAGGCCCGCGATGTGCGCCATATCGACAAAGAGCAGCGCGCCGACGCTGTCGGCAATCTCGCGCATCTTCTGAAAGTCGATGATCCGCGGATACGCGCTGGCGCCGGCGGTGATCATCTTCGGGCGGCAATCCTGCGCGAGCTTGGCCAGTTGATCGTAGTCGATCCTTTCGGTGTCCTGGCGCACACCGTAGTGCACGACCTTGTAGAAGCGGCCCGAGAAATTGCGCGGCGAGCCGTGGGTGAGATGGCCGCCGTGGGCCAGCTCCATTGTCAAGATCGTGTCTCCATGCTGGATGGTGGCGAAGTACACCGCCATGTTGGCCTGCGAACCGGAATGCGGCTGGACGTTCACGTGTTCGGCGCCGAAAAGCTGTTTGGCGCGGTCGATCGCGAGTTGTTCGGCGATATCCACGTATTCACAGCCGCCGTAATAACGCTTACCGGGGTAGCCTTCAGCGTACTTGTTCGTGAGCACCGAGCCCGCCGCTTCGAGAATCGCGGGCGAGACAAAATTTTCGCTGGCGATCAACTCGATGTTTTCCTGCTGGCGTTGCTTCTCACGCTGGACGGCGCTGAAAATCTCGGGGTCAGCCACTGCCAGCGCCGATGTCTTTTTTGAGGGTGTCGAGGTGACGTTCATGACAGGTGGATGGTCCATTTCGTCGACGCGGCGAGCGTGGCGACCGCCACCGAAGTCCGTGTGCAACCAGACGTCCAAAAGTTGCTTGGCTTGTTCCCCGTTGAGTTCGATGCCCGATAACACAAGGACGTTGGCGTTGTTGTGCTCGCGGCTGAGGCGGGCCCACTGTTCGTTACTGACCATGGCGGCGCGCACGCCGGGAAACCGGTTGGCGGCAATGGTCATGCCGATGCCGCTCTTGCAGACCAGCACCCCGCGGTCAAAATTTCCGGCCAGCAACTCTCGCGCGACGATAAACGCGTACTCAGGGTAATCCACCGGCTCGGTCGTGTGTGTGCCAAAATCGGAGAATGGATAACCGTGCTGTGCCAGCCAATCCTTCAACGCTGCCTTGATCTCGACGCCGCCGTGATCGCCCGCCAGCGCGATGCGCAACGGCCGGGCTTCTTCATTCGTGGCCGGCGCCGTGACTTCCCGGGTCACCCTGCGTGCCGCGGCCGTGGTCTGGTCCATGAACACGATCAGGCTCGGCAACGCGTCGCGAATCTGGTCGCGCGTACGGCGGTACACATCGATGGACTGGCCAATCGGATCGGCGATGTCTTTGTTCTCGCCGGCGCGGGACTCCTCGAACTCGCGCACGAGAAACGTCTTCTCAGCGGCGGACGGAATAAGCGTCTGGAGCGTGTCCTGATGCTGGTGGGTCATCACAAAAATAAAATCCGCCTGCCGCGCCAGATCGCTGTTCAACGATTGGCTGACGTGCGAGGAAATGTCCATGCCAAGTTCGGCCATGACGTTGATGGCGGCATCCGTGGCCCGCAGGCTGTCAAGCGCGGCGAGGCCCGCGGAGGCCACCTGAACGTCGTTGCGACCGCGCAGCATGTGCCGGAGCAGGCCCTCCGCCATCGGGCTGCGACAAACATTGCCTGTGCAGATGAACAGAATCTTCTTCATCGAATCCTTTTGCGTCCGGACGACGGGAGGATCGCGCCGCGTCCGCGCCTCATTGCCAGGACAACAGCACGCGGATCCCCTTCAGAATATCCACCGCCCGTTGCAGCACCACGTCGCGCACGTTTTGGATATCGTCTTCCTCTTCGTGCGCCTTGTCGACGGGCGATGGCTTGTCAAAGCGACTGACGGCCTCTCCCCGGAACGCCTTGACCAACTGCGCCTCCGTCAAATTGTTCTTGTTCACGCGCAACTGCAGGCTCGCCGTCAACGTCTCGTTGGTTTGCGCGAGCACCACCGCGCGTTCCGTCTGGACTTCAATCTTGACGGCCACGTCCGGCGTAATTCCATTGGGAAAAATGTCGATTTGCGGCCCCGCGCCAGTGAGGTGGGGCAACACGATCTTGGCCGTGGCGATGCGCAACGTGCGGCCATCGCTCAATTTCACATCTTCCCAGGCCGCCGCCGAGCCTGCGGTTTGCGAACCGATAATGATGCCACGGTCCTGCGCGCGCAACGCACCGGCTAGGGCCTCGGCGCTCCCTCGCGTTTCCGCGTTTACCAGCAGCATCAGTGGCGCGGAAGCCAGGTCGGACCCGTTGGACGACGCGGACTTGATGTCCGAACCCGCCCGAAAGACCTGCGCGCCCTTATCCGAACTCTTCAGCGTGAACACTTCCTGTCCGTCGTCCAGGAATCGACCCGCCACCGCGGCGGCGGCGGCAAAGTTCGTGCCATCGGCAAAACGAAGGTCAAGCACGTAGCCCGCCACTTTTGCGTCGGCGAATCCTTTCAGTTCCGCATCGAGCGCGGCCGGGGTCCCCTCCGTCACATCGGCCAGACGGATGTAGCCGATATGGGGATCGATGACCTCTGCGCGGGCGAGGGGACCCGCCGGTTTCAGCTCGCTGTCAACGGCTTTGGTGCCGTTGGTTGATGGCGTCTCCGGCGCGAGGATCACGGCCCCGCGGCCCAGCGCCCCCAGGATACCGGTTACGGTCGCTTCGTTCAGCAGTTTCTCGTCGAGTTTGTCGTGGTCGACGTAATTCGATTTGAGAACGCTGATGATCTCCATCGTCTGTCGCAAAGACGGATCGACGTTGGCGGCACGGCAAAACGACGTTGCCCCCGCCAGCAGGAGCGCAAGCGCGGCGCTGATTGTTACGGCCACTGTTTTCATCGTACCTCGCAAAATCAAATTTCTGTTCCCGCGGGTCCTTCCGCCAGTTTCACTTCTGTATCGCACGGGCGGCAATATCGCGGCGAAAGTGGGCGCCGTCAAAATGAATCTGCTGGACAGCTTCGTAGGCGCGCCGCGCCGCCTTCTCAATATTCTCACCGAGCGCGGTAACACCCAGGACCCGTCCGCCATCCGTGACGATTTGACCGCCGGCGTTCCGCCGCGTGCCCGCATGAAACACGCAAACCTTACCCAACTTGGCGGCCTCTTTCAACCCTGCAATCGGCTGGCCGGGTTGGTATCGGCCCGGGTACCCGCCGGCCGCGATGACCACACAGACCGCCGCCTCGCTCTTCCATTTCAACGCCAGGCGGTCGAGCGAGCCGTTGAGGGTGGCTTCCGCTGCCTCCACCAAATCGAAATCCATCCGCGGCAGCACAGCCTGGGTTTCGGGATCGCCAAAACGGCAATTGAACTCCAGCACCTGTGGACCGCGTGGGGTGATCATCAAGCCGGCGTAGAGCACGCCGCGGTACTGGATGCCTTCCGCCCGCAACCCGGCCAGCGTCTGCCGGAAGATCCCGGCCACCTGCTCGTGGAGCTTCTCGTCCAGCAACGGCGTCGGCGAATACGCGCCCATGCCGCCCGTGTTCGGACCGCGGTCGCCATCGAGTGCGCGCTTGTGGTCCTGCGCGGACGCCAGCATCTGGAAGGACTGGCCATCTACGAGCGCCATGACGGACAGTTCTTCGCCGCACAGGCATTCCTCGATGACCACTTGCGCGCCCGCGGCGCCGAAGACCTTTCGCTCCATGATTTCGGCGACGGCCTGCTCGGCCTCTTCGACGGACGACGCGACAATCACGCCTTTGCCGGCCGCGAGCCCGTCGGCTTTCACCACAATCGGCGCGCCGACCTTTCGAAGGTGGGCCCGGGCATCACCCGCGTTGTTGAAAATGGCCGCAGACGCCGTCGGCACATTGTATTTCAGCAGGATCTCTTTCGCGAAAACCTTGCTGCCTTCCAATCGGGCGGCGCGTTTATTGGGGCCGAAAATACGCAGCCCCTGGGCATTGAACACGTCGACGATGCCGGCGCACAAGGGCGTTTCGGGGCCGACGATGGTAAGATCGATCTTCTGCTCGGAAGCGAACGCCGCGAGCTTGTCGATGTCCGTGGCCGGGATCGGCGCGCATTCCGCCAACTCGGCGATGCCGGCGTTGCCCGGAGCGCAGAAGAGCTTTCGGACGCGCTGGCTTTGGGCGATCTTCCAGACAAGCGCGTGTTCGCGCCCGCCGTTTCCGATGACAAGGATGTTCATGGCGCGGTCGGGCGCCACTCTAGGTGAAAGCTTCCAAAACGGTCAATCCCGGAAACCCCGGCGCCGTCAGGAACCGTTCACCGCTTTGATCGACAGATGCACGTTCGTGTCGTCGCGACCCTTCAGTCGCATGTCGGAATCCTTGTGCTTGACTCTCCCGGCGAGCGAACTGTGCTGGGTTTCGGCACCGAATGTGCGGTCGATGGACGCATTAAGCTTGTTGTTTGGCGTGGCGATGATGGTGCCCGTGAGAGTGTACGAGCCTGCTGTCTCGCTCGACCCATTTCCAGTGACGTCGAAGACCGCCGGGAAATTGGTCGATGCAGTAATGTCGTAGGTTTCAAGGAGGGTCTTGCCGCGACGTTTGACGACCGCCGTCCATGAACCGGTCAGGTCCGGAAGATTCGACGGCTGTTCGCCCTTGAAGTGAAGCAGTTTGCCGTTATCGTCGTGTCCGCTCCCGCGGAACCTCCCTGAGTGTAAGAGGCGGGCGGTGAAACTGGCGCCGCCGCTGCCGACACCGTTGGTTGACAGAAGGTAGGAGACAATCACGCCGCCATGGGCGTCAAGGCTCCAGTTGCCTGCGAGCGTGAAGAATCCGAATTGATGCCGCATGATGCCGCAGCCGGTGACCGTGAAGTCATTGGAGAATGTCATGATCGACGTACCCGTATCGAAGCCGAGAATGGAGACTTCCCATGTGCCGACTGGTGACGGAGCCAGCCCATGCGAAATGGCGGGTTGACCAACCCAAGCGCCCAGAAACAGGGCCCAAACAAGAAACGACCGTTTCATTACCTCCTCCTTTTGTTGCGAAGTTCCCCGCCACCATGTGTAGCGCGCCTTCCAAGGAGTGGCAATCGAAAAAACAGCGCCGCGTTCTTCTTGCGCCTCAGCGCGAGCTTTCCTCAAGCAACGCGACCGTCATCGCCAGCGACTTCTCATAGACAGCATCCCGTACGGAATGGTCGAGTTCCTGTGACAGCAGGGAGGCATCATCCGACCGCCAGAACGCGCGTTTACGCGGCAGACCACAGGCATGGGGCATCTCGACGGTCGCGCTCGCCGTGTTCTCACCGCGGTTGCTGCGAATCGAAAACGTGGCACGGTCGGTCTTGATGGCGACCGACAAAATGCCCACCGACGCGGCTTCGGGATCATCGCGCCGGGAAAGATGAATCCTCGTTTTCGCCTCGGGGACAGGCCAGTGGAGTTGGGCGGCGAACCACGAACCGTACAGCAACGCGCGCACGACGGCCCCCGGCCCGCCGCCATGAAGGATGTCCACTGTACGGATGCGCTTGAGTTCGGCGCGGCACTGCGGCTCGTCGAAAAACTCCGCCGCGAGTCGCCGCCACAAGCCCGACCGCGTCCAGCTCAAGTCGGCAAAACTGCAGCGCGGATATTCGGTGATGACGCGGGCCAGACCGGCGAGCTGCGATGGCGCTTGGGTCCAGGCTGACGTGTCGTAAATGACCCGGTCCGCCGCCGCCACCAATCGACGAAAGAGATCGATTCTTTCCAGAAAGTTGCCCTGCCACCAGACGATCGTCGGCAGGTCGGACTCCAGCAGCGGAAGTACGGCTGAGCCGAGGTGCGCCACACTTTGGCCGGCGGCACGAATCGCGATCTGCTCGCAACAAACCTGTTTTTGTCCCGTGCCGGCGAGGTGACAATGGGCGGAAATGGAGGCGGACAGTTCCGCTGGGGCGGAGTCCAACCCGGCCGACAGCACAATCGCCCGGCACGGATGATGACTCGTGAGCGAGCTGATCACCTCGCCGGCGTGCGCGGCCCCCGCGTCGGTTTCACAGAGGACGATGAAGTTGAAGAGGCAGTCGCGGGTGATCTGACGTTGCGACGGGTCCTTCTCCGATTCCGCGGCCAGTTGCCACAACTCGTGGAGCTGGCGCTCGATCTGCGCCACGTCGACGGCGGTTTCGGTGCCGGCGGTAAATGTTTCCAATTGTGCGCGGTCGGGCATGATTACGGGCGTCTCCATTCCCGACCGTCACGCTGGATGAACTCGTCTGCTTCCGTCGGACCCCACGTACCCGACTCGTAAGGCAAGGGGGCAGGGGACGCGTTCCAGCCGTCGATGATCGCGTCGATGATCTGCCATGAACGCTCGACCTCGTCGTGGCGCGTAAACAACGTCGAGTCGCCGAGGATGATATCATGAAGCAGTCGTTCATACGCTTCCGGCGAGCGGGCGCCGAAGCTGCCGCCGTAACGGAAATCCATCTTCACCGGTTGCAGGTTGATCGTGTTGCCCGGGACTTTTGCGTTCATGCGGATGGCGATGCCTTCATCGGGCTGAATGCGGAGCACCAGCACATTCGGCTGGAGCGGAACGGGCGATTCGGCGGCAAACAGCACGGCGGGGGGCGCCTGGAATTGAATGGCGATCTCGGCCACGCCTTTGGGCAGTCGCTTGCCGTGGCGGAGGTAAAACGGGACGCCGGCCCAGCGCCAATTGTCGATGAAGAATTTCAGCGCCACAAAGGTTTCGGTGCGCGAGTCGCGGGCCACGTTCTTTTCCTCCCGATAGCCGGGAACGGGGTTGCCCGCCATTGAGCCGGGCGCGTACTGGCCGCGCACGGTGAGCTGCTGGACCTGGTCAGGTGTGATCGGACGGAGGGCGCGCAGAACCTTCACTTTTTCGTCGTGAATGGCTTCGCCTTCCAGCACGGGAGGCGGCTCCATTGCCACCAATGAGAGCAATTGCATCAGATGGTTCTGTACCATGTCGCGCAATGCGCCGGAGTTGTCGTAATAACTGCCGCGGTCTTCCACACCCAGGGATTCGGCAACCGTGATCTGGATGTGGTCGATGTATTTCTGGTTCCAAAGCGGCTCGAAAACTTCGTTGCCGAAACGAAGAGCCACGATGTTCTGGACGGTTTCCTTCCCGAGATAATGGTCGATGCGGAAAACCTGCCGCTCGGGGAAGACACCGGCCAACTTGTGGTTCAACTCGTGGGCCGTGGGGAGGCTGCGGCCGAATGGTTTCTCGACAATGATGCGCGGCGGTGATCCGCGCGTCCGGGCCACGCCGCTCGCGCCAAGCTGTTCGATGATGCCGATGAACTCCGTCGGCGACGTGGCGAGGTAGAAGAGACGATTGCCGGCGGTGCCGCGCTCGGCGTCAAGTCTTTGCAGGAATTCGCCGAGCGTCTGGTACCCTTTCGGGTCCGCAAACTCCGATTGGTGGTAGAAAATCGCCTGCGCCAGCGCATCCCGCACGGCGGGGTTGATGGGCTGGAAGCGCGAGAACTGCGCTACGGCGTCGCGCAACTCGGCACGAAACTGGTCATGGGTCTTCGGCCGGCGCGCGAAACCAACGATAACGAACGACTGCGGGAGCTGTCCTTCGTGCGCGAGGTTATAGAGGGCCGGGACGAGCTTGCGGTGGGTGAGGTCGCCGGTGGCGCCGAAGATAACCAAGGCGCACGGTTCCGGCGCTTGCTGCGTGCTGAGGCCTTCCCGAAGTGGATTGGCTGCGATTGTATCCTGCATGACCGTGGCGTGAACTTACGCCACCCACCTGCGATATGCAACGGAAGGAGAGGTTTCGGGGCCTCAACTCAAACTCGCGCGGTTTGGCTGGGGGTGTGTCGACCGGCGAGTCCTGCGCGCCATTCAGACCGAGTCGATGGCCTGCTGCACTTGGTGGATGAGATCCTCCACGAAGAACGGTTTGTGCATGTAGCCGAAGAGACCTTCCTGAAACATCGGGTTGGCGACATGATCCTCGCAACCGGTCAGCAGGATGGCGCGGACATCGGGGTTTTGACGTTTCAGGCATTCGAAGATGAGGTCTTCTGTCATCTCCGGCATCACGTAGTCGAGCAGGACCACTTTGATATTCTTCCAGTTCTTCTCGTACAATTCGATGCCGTCCTGGGCGGTCGATGCGGTATGAACCTTGAAACCGGCGAGATCCAGGCTTTTCCTGACGACGTCCAACAGCTCCAGTTCGTCATCAATGGCGAGGATTCCGTCACGGTTGTCGATGTCAGTGGCCCCCATCATGATGAGTAACCGCCAGAGCAGGGAGTATTCCACGCCTCGGGTCGGGGAAACCGACATTGGATAATGCTGCACCACAAGGCCCTGGGTGGCATATGACTTGCTTAAACGAGAGCCCGCAAATAGGAGCGAAAAGCCATCTTATGCCGATAACCGAACCAGCAAATGAAGCGGAGCGGACGCATTCCATCCGTATCCTCATTGTCGACGACGACAATATTAACGCCATGTCGGCCAAGAGCGTTTTGGAACGCAATGGATGCCTCGTCCAAGTTGCGTCGAATCCCGTCAAGGCGCTGGAAAAGTACGCGCGGGAAAAGGATTCCATCGATGTGGTGATTATCGACTTCTTCATGCCGCTCTTGGACGGCGGCGAGGTGGTCGAGCGCTTGCGCAAGCTCAATCCCGAGATCAAGGTGATCCTTTTTTCCGGCGCGGAAGAAACAGACTTGCGGCAGATCATGGACCGCTATCCGATCGATGCGTGCATTCACAAGCCGCTGCAGATACAGGAGGCGCTCCAAACCATCCGCGAAATGTTACCCGTGCTGGCAACGCAATCTTTTTAGAGTTCAGTGGTTGGTACGATCGGAGTGTCGTTCTGCAAGCCTTGATTTCCCGGCGCAGGCGGATGGTGGTGCGCCGCTTCGTGCGCTATTCGCAAGGCTGGCGTGAGTGGTCAACACGGTTCGGGTGGGCGACATCTGGGGGATGGGTGTGGCGTCGGAAATTGGAGCTGCTCGCGGCGGGCTTTCGCTTTCACGGATACGCGGTGAACGGTCCCGATGACCTCAAGCGCCTATTTGGGCCGCGGTGGGCGTACAAGTTGAAAGACCTGATCCCTACAGTGGCAATCTCGGAGTATCCCACACGGGCACATGCGCTGGCTGCTGGCGTCAGCCGGTTGGACCTCGCAGATGTCCCGTGGGACGCCACGCAGCTTAGCGGTTTTCACCCGCTGGAAGATCGCCCGCTGCCGCCTGCGGATTGTGCTCGTGTCGCGCTGATGTTTGCCAAGCAGAAGGCGGTCAAACGGAGTACGTGAGATCGTGCGCTAGTCTACCGTTCGTTTTGTGCCGTCGAGGGAGACGCAGTCTCCGATTCCTTGCTGCGGTATTTGAGAAACCAAATGGAATGACCAACGAGGGCACCAATCCCAAACAGACCCATGATGCAACCGACTGTGCCGACCAGAATGCCGATGTCCCAGCTCAAAGGAAGCAAGTGTCCAGGAGATGGGTTGTGGTCCAGAACCAAGCCAATGACGATTAGCGTAGTAATGGGGCCTCCAATTTTTGAAAGGCCGGAAGCCCAAAATGCCATCAGTTGATCCTTCGTGGGGAGTGCCTCCGACTGTGAAACGGAACCCTTCCGCTCGGAGCGTGTCTCCAACTGGCCGGAGTCCGGTTCGGTGTCGTTTTCGTGTTGCGCACGCTGACCGCAATCCCGACATATGACGTAAACGTCGGGATTTGTGCCGCCGCAACTTGGGCAAGTCCAGACCCTGTCCACGATGGGCGCGTATTTCTCTGGATTCCTTGCATTTCGATTGACGCTCATATCGATCTCGCTGTTTCTGTTTGCCCAACGTATCTGTCGAAAGACTGCTTTGACTGTAATTCTGCTCTTGAAGACTTGGTGCGTCCAGACCGAAAGAACCTGGGGAACCTCTGCTGAGGGTGTGGGCTGTCGAGGCCCACGCTCCAGAGGTGGGGGTGGGGTCGATCGACTTCCGACTTGATCATGAGTGTATTTTCCGTGGCGCTCTACCAACACCGCGCGACGGTTCTGCGCGTCAAGGTAAGAGTTCCCTGTCGCCCTGAACTTCCACCGTTGACTCGCCGCCCGTCTCCCGGTGTTTTTCTTCTATGATTCTGCGCCCGGAGAATTGCTTTGCGAAGATGATGGCGATTTTGCTGCTGGCGTGAAGGGCAATTGCGGCCTGGAGCACGGGGATTGCCGGGCAATGCCCGTGCTTGTCAACGATTCGTAATCGGTGTTATCGTCCCCGAAACGAACTGGCCATGCCGACATTGACCAGCCAACCGGGCGGGCTATCTTCCTCCTCCATGCGAACGGCGGTAATCAGACCTGCTGTGATGGTCGGGGGAGCGGTGTTCCTCTTTGGCTTGGTGTTTGCGATCTACACCCAACACGTCTGGGAGGACTATTGGATCACGTTTCGCTGCGGTCGAAATCTGGCGACGGGCCACGGCCTCGTTTTTACTCCCGGCGAACGGTTGCACACGTTCACCTCGCCGCTAGGGGTCTTACTGCCCGCGGGATTTAGCTGGCTCACGGGTAATCAATCAGACGAATTGGCATTGTGGCTGTTCCGTCTGACGAGCATCGCCGCACTGGCGGCTGGCATGGTCCTGCTTTTTCTCCTGCTGCAAAAACTGCAACAGCATCGCCTGGCCGCCTGGCTGACCCTGGCACTCCTTGGGCTGGATGCAAAGCTGGTGGATTTCAGCATCAACGGCATGGAAACGGGACTACTCTTTTTCTTTCTGGCACTGGCGATACACGGTTTGGTGGTGACTGGTCCGCGTCAGATGTTGCGTATCGGGGCCGGCTGGGCGGGCTTGATGTGGACGCGCCCGGACAGTTGCGTGTATATTGCCGCGCTGGGAATCGGCGCGCTGCTCTTTTCGCCCAACCGGACGGCCGGACAGTCACGAAAGGGCTTGTGGAAAGTTCTTCTGGCGGCCGGTTTGGTTTGCACCGTGCTTTACTTGCCCTGGTTCGTGTGGGCGTGGAGTTACTATGGGTCGCCGGTGCCGTATCCCGTCGTGGCCAAGGGAACGACTTTGCCTCCGTTTTCCATTGGCGCGCAATTGTTCAATCTGCTTGTGTTCCCGTGGACATTGTTGACCGACGTGACCAGCCTGCGCTGGGTATTCGCACCGGCCTACGCGTGGTTCGGCGGATGGCCTGGGTCCATTTTCCCGCTCTGCACGGCGCTGGGGATTGTGGCCGCCCTGGCCTGGCCATTCCCGCCATTGCCTCCCCAACTGCGCCTGTTTTCGCTGGCCTTTTTTCTGGGGAACTTTTTTTTGACCTCCGTATTGATAAATCCGTACCCGTGGTATTTTCCGACTGTCGCAGTGTTCGGTTATCTGACCATCGGCCTTCTGTTCGACCAAGCGCTCGGTCTGGCCGGCCGGCGGCGTGATTGGTGCCGCCTGCTCCGAGGCACGCTTTGTGTGCTGGCCCTTTTGCTGGTTGCAGGTCAGTTGTTCATCACGGTATGCGTGGCGCGTCAAATGCGGGTGCAACAGCAACTCATTGAGAATGGACAGCGTCGCCAGATTGGTCTCTGGCTGCGGGTCCACGCGCGAACGCCGCACGACACCGTGATGCTCGAACCGCTGGGTTACATCGGCTATTTTTCAGGATTGAAGATGCTCGATGGTCTCGGCCTGGCCTCGAAAGAAATGGTCGAGGTCCGCAAGCGGCTTGGCCCTTACAGGCACAATCAAGTCTCCCTCGAACTCAAACCGGATTGGCTGGTGCTGCGCCCGTGGGACATTGAGCACAAAAGCCTCGTTCAGCCTGGCCCACTACAGGAAAACTACGACCAGGTTCAGGTGTTTGATGCCTCGGAAAAAATTCGCAATCTCGGCTGGCTACCGGGTAGGCCTTATCTTGAGGGCGACCAAACTTTTCTGATTTTCCATCGCAAATCGGACGCAAGCTCCAAACCTCCAGGTTGAAAAATTGCAGTTTTCCCTTCGCCACAACCGGATGCTAGTCATCGTGCTTCCTGGCCATCGCCTGCGGTGGATTGATGCTACCGCTATTTCGCAGCGCCGACGGCCATCCCGAATCGCTTCCTTCAACTGGGCCTCGGCCTGCGCCAAGTATTCGCGATCCATCGCCACGGACTCCACGCTCACCGGGTGAAGCGCAAAGATGCCCGCGGCCAGCCACGCCCCCGGCACCGCCGTCCCTTGGCGCGGAGTGTCATCGACCGGCTTCCGTCTTGCCATCGAGCCGACGATAGCATGTCACCATAAAGAAAAACCAGAAGAGCTTTGCCCAAGAATCTGCCGTAAGCGGAGTGAAGGAAGCGAGCAGCGGTGCGGTGGTTGTGGCAGTGCACCCGGGCGTACAGCGCAGGTGGTCGGCATGGGCGAAATGCGGCAGGCGGAGCGTTGGGTTGGGGGGGCGGTCTGAATGGTTCGGTGTGGTAGTTGTTGGTCACGCGGCGTAAAACGCAGTTGGCCGTCCTGCGGCACGCGGAGAGCGGCGACGGAGTTGCCCATCTCGCGCAGCCTCGTAATTATTCACCACGGCCCGCAATCGTCGCCAGCGAGGAAACCGCGATAGACGCGGGCTGGTCGCCTTGGAACGTATGTGCAAACTTTGCCACTGAGGATTGGCCCATACGAGAATTAATGTCTTGCTTCTCCTCTACCCACAGGCGTATGAGGCAAGCATCACCCCGTTTCTGGGGCCGCCTCTCAACCCCAACGCGTCCCGTCTGCGTGAGGCTAGGAGCAGGTAACGGAGTTTTGTTGCGAGTGACCTGTGAACGCTGCAACCGAAATGACCGTGTGAGGAGACGCAGGATGAATACGAAAAAGTGTACGTCTCTGGTCCCCGCCATTCTGAAAATCCCAAGCAGCAGTTGCAGGTGCGGCCTTCTCCGCTGCCCCCTCATGTTTCTCTTCTTCACCCAACTTTCACAAGCGCAAACGGTCACCAAAGGTTCTCCACCGCCGGAGGTAAAAGCGCAAAGCTTAACTTATGCAGAAGGGTGGAGTCGCAGTGAATCTATCCCTGTCTTCGCACACTTCGATGCATGGGCCTCACGATTCACAGCCACATCAGATAGAACGGCTAGGGCCGCGATGCTCTCTGATGGTCTTAGTCTGGCAAAGCAGCGCCGCGCCGCCTTTGCTGCGCTTATCACGTCCGATCCCGCAAGAGCGATCTATTCAGCGGTTCCCGCGTCGATCCGTCAGCAGTTGCCCGCTGAGATTGTTAGCCAATTGGAAGTCCGCGTCTCTGGCATAGGTGATCTTTCCGTTCTGGGTGTTCTACCTGCACGGGGTGGGCCAACTGTTGAGCCGCTTCAAAGGTTGGTGTGTCTAAATGGCCGTACGTACCGGGCACATGTATACGGACGGCGAACCAGCCAGACCACAAAACTTGGTATTCCTCTGCACGGGGTGGCTCTCGACGATAATCTGGACCTACATGAGAGTGTTTTGCGTGAACTCGAACCCGGTGAAGCCCCGGGCGCGACCAAGCCGATCATTGATCTAAGGATCCCCGCGGAGCGGGCGATCTCCGAGGCGACACCAATACTCGCTGAGATGAGCGGGAAGATTTACCGCTTCGCCTCTCCCGAACAGTTGCGGGAAGCAGAAGCCCGTCTGGAAGCAGCCGAGGAAGGGATCGGTCCCCGGACGTTGAAGGCAACGGCGCTATTGGAGACAAGCGCACAACCCCAAATCGAAGAGACCACGGCCGCCGCACCATCTGCTTGGACGACCGGCGGCAAGAAGATTCTGATCATCCGGGTCGACTTCTCCGATTTGCCCGGCGACCCCCAGTTTATATATGGAGGCACCACATACACCGCGGCCTACGTTCAAAACCTGGCTGACACGCAGATTAGTCCCTACTACCTGCAAAGTTCCTACGCGCTCACAAGCTTGACGAACACCGTCACCACTCAGGTTTATCGCATGCCGCAGACCGCTGCGTACTATGCGGTCAACAATGCTAACAGCCAACTGCATTCGGACGCAGAAACAGCTGCCGCCGCGAACTACACGTTGAGCAACTACGACAGGATTATCGTCCTGTTCTCTTGGCTCGGCAGCATCTCCGGCTCAGGGATCACCTACGGCGGCCTGGCCCAAGTTGGCGGGCCAGATGTATGGGCCAACGGCGAGTTCGATTTCCGCGTCGTAGCTCACGAACTAGGTCATACTTACGGTCTTTGGCATGCCAATCTTTGGCAGGTCAGCGATGGCAACCCGGTTAGCCCAAACGGCTCCAGTACGGAATATGGGGATGATTTCGACACGATGGGCGCCAACTTCGCCAACGACACTCGCACCGATTTCAACCCATGGTTCAAGAACACGCTTGGTTGGATATCGGACACCCAGGTGTTGACGGTGACGAGCAACGGTACGTATCGCATCTATCGTTTTGACAACAGCGCATCCACAGGCACGTTCTCTTTGAAGATAGGCAAGGACAGCACGCACAACTATTGGATCAGTTGCCGTCGCAACTTCACCGACAATGCGTCCATGCAAAACGGTGCTTACATCATCTGGGGTTATAACGGCAACACCCATAGCGATCTTCTCGATATGACCACCCCGGGCAACAGTGACCAAGATGCCGCACTTGCTGTGGGCACGACTTTCACGGACTCTGCTGCCAGTATCACCATTCAGCCGACGGCCGAGGGTGGTACCACGCCTCACGAGTACGTCGATGTGCAAGTCGCCATCACCAAGGACTCCGTGGGCGACACGATTCCCGATTGGTGGCGGGCACAGTACTTCGGCGACAACGGCGCAACCACCAACTCCCTATCCTGTGCTACCTGCGACGCCGACGGCACCGGCCAGAACAACCTGTTCAAGTACATGGCCGGACTCGACCCGACCAACCCGGCCTCGGTGTTCGTGCTGCAAATCCAGAATGTGCCTGGCCAACCGACACAGAAGAATCTGATTTATCAACCCATCGCCAGTGGTCACACATATGTGGTGCAATCGGTCACTAACCTAGTGGCAGGCGTGTGGAGTCCGCAAGCTGTTTCAGCGCCCTTGACCAACGGCACCCAGGTGACGGTAACGGATCCGAACGCGGCTGTCCCCTTCAAGTTTTACAGGGTCAACATCTACAACATCATCACCAACATCGTAGTGCAAGACAGCGTCGGCGACGGCATCCCGGATTCTTGGCGTGCAGAGTACTTCCCCAGCATCCCCAGCAACACAACCAACGGCCAGTCCTGTGCCACCTGCGATGCTGATGGTACTGGCCAAAACAACCTGTTCAAGTACGTCGCCGGTCTCAACCCGACCAACCCAACCTCGGTGTTCGTGCTAAAGATCGCCAACGTCTCCGGTGTGTCCACCCAGAAGAACCTGATCTACAATCCGATTGCGTCCGGACGCACCTACACGCCCCAGTTCAGCACGAACCTGACCAGCGGGGCATGGGCCACTCTCACAGGTATCAGCGTCCCGGTGACGAATGCCAATCAAGTGACCATCACCGACCTAGGCGCGACGCAGACAAACAAGTTCTATCGCCTCCAAATCACGTACCCATAGCCAGAAACACCAATCGGAGCGTCGACCGAGGCAAGCGCAAGGGAGACGTTGTTCAGGTTGGTCGAGCGACGGAGGAACACCACGTGGGCGAGTTTCATTCGCCAGCACCGGGACGTGCTGTGGGCGACGGATTTCTTCACCACCGAGATTGGGACACGCTGGGGACTGGCGACCTACTATGTGCTGTTCTTTATCCACGTGCGAAGTCGTCGGATCGTGCTGGGGGAAATGAGTCAGAATCCGAACGAGGGGTGGATGAAGCAGACCGCGCGGAATGTAACCAGCTCGGATGGGCCGCTGGTGGGAGCCCGTTATTTGATCCATGACCGCGATGCGAAGTACACCCAGTCCTTCGACCAGATTCTGAAGGCCGCCGGCACAGCGGTTATACGGCTGCCACCGCAATCCCCGAATCTGAACGCGTTTGCGGAACGATTCGTGAAGACCATCAAAACAGAATGCTTGGAGCAGTTCGTCCTGTTCGGCGAGGAATCCCTGCGCCACGTGATCCGCGAGTACTTGGCGCACTATCACGCCGAACGTAACCATCAGGGGATTAAGAATGTGATTCCGTTTCCCGACCGACGGCTGGAGGCGCGGGAGGGGAGGATCGAGAAGGCGGAGTGGTTGGGGTGGGCTGCTGAACTTCTACCACCGCCAGGCCGCCTGCCGAAGTTTAAGGTGCGGCTGTGTGATCCGTCAGTTATATCGCGGTTACGGCGGTTCGTGTCTCGTCACACCGGCCTCGATGCCCCTGACGACATTGCCGAACCGAAACGGCGTTTCGTGCCAGTCGTTTTGGTGTGGCTGGTCGAATCTCGAGCACCGACGTCAGATGAGTATGTTGACCTCACGGGATCGACAGCTACCTGAGCGTCCTTGATGCACAACGGTCCCTCTACGCAGGGCAGCAGGGACTCGTCTCCCTGCGCCTGGCAAAGCTCACGAGCCACGTGAGGCTTTACGCAGTGCTCGGCGGCGGCTGGGAAAAGTAAACCCCATTCAACGGGTGGTCGGAGGAGGCCATGATTTCCGCGCCAGCAAAACCAGGGAGCAGCCGCCTCTGGACTCGTTTTTGGGGTCAGGTCAATTTCCAGAAACGAGTTGACGAGAGTCCATAGTTTGAACTACACCGACCAGTCGGTACGGATGAGGACCTATACGAATTCACGGGCGAAGCTGCTCCACGCTGCCGAGCAGGTGGTGATGGAGGTGGGAGCGGCGCATCTGACATTGGATGCCGTGGCCCGCAAAGCTGGGGTCAGCAAAGGCGGGCTGATCCATAACTTTCCAACCAAGGACGCACTGTTGCAGGCGATGGTGGTGCAGTTGCTGGCCGCTTGGAAGGAACGCTACGAACAGGCGGCGCATGAGCTTCCGAATTCACCCGCCAGCAAACTGAAGGCGCGATTGCTGGCCAAGCTGCACGCTGACGAACGGTCGCGCCGGGTCAGCAGCGCAGTGTTGGCCGTCGCGGCGAATCAGCCGCAGTTATTGGAGCCGGTGCGGGCACACATTTGTCAGGTACATCAGGCGCTTGTGGAATCGGGACTGGATTTTAATCTGGCGGTGCTCTTGTTACTGGCAGCGGACGGATTGTACATGCAGGAACTGCTCGGCCTGTCCTGTTTCAGCGCACGCCAGAGGAAGTCGATCGTCGAACACTTGCTGCGTATGGCAGATGGGACGGTGCGGCGCCGATGAACCCCGACTGCCTGCCGGGAAACCTAAAAGGACAAGGACCATGACAACAAAACCAAGTGTATTGCTGATGATCCGAGCCGTTATGAACGACGTCGGGTCGCGTCTGAAAGAGGATGCCCTGAGCGATTTGATCCATCTGGAGGGAGGCGAACTGATCGAGCATGGCTTCAGGTTTTTGCGGTTGTCCGATGGCTTTGCCGTGTTTGCCACTCCGTCGCAGGACCGGTCGAAATGGTACCGGCAAAAGGGCTGGCCCTGCCCAGAAAAGGAAGCGGCCGCCGCTTCCATTGCCCGCAAGTATGGGCTGGAAATCAGCGAACCGCCCGACGTCAAAATCCTGCCGGGCAGCGAACCGCGGCATCACTGTGAATTCCACCGGGCCGGCCAGACGCTGATCGTGGCGCATCCGAGATACATGGAGATTCGTATCCCTGAGCAACCCGTGGTTGCCGAGGAAACGCTGCTCGAAGACCTTTCCGCGCTGTACAAACCAACGCAAGAATAACCAATTCTGAATCCCGTCTGCCACTAACATGAATACCTCCATCCGATGTCTGTTGATACTCGTTGCGTCGGTCGCGCTGCAGTCCTGTTCCCGGCCCAAGCCGCCGGTGCCGCGTCCGCCCAATGTCACTATCGCCCGCCCGCAGGTCATGACGGTGACCAACTGGGACGAGTATCCCGGCCACCTGGAGGCGGTGGAGATGGTGGAAATCCGGCCGCGCGTTTCCGGCTACATCGACTCTATCCACTTCACCGACGGGGCAGAAGTGAAGGCGGGCGATCTGCTGTTTGTGATTGACCCGCGACCGTACCAGGCCGAACTGGATCGCGACCAAGCAAGGTTTGAACTGGCCGAGAACGACCTCCAGCGCGCCGAGGCGTTGCGCGGCACCAAGGCGATTTCCGAGGAGGAATATGACAGTCGCAGCAAGGCCGCCCGCGAGGCGAAAGCGGCCTTGGACGCCGCGCGGCTCAACCTGGAGTACACCCGCATCACGGCCGCGATCAACGGCAAGATTGGGCGCCGCTTGGTGACGGCGGGCAATCTGGTCGTGGGCGGGGCTGGCGCGGCCAGCACGCTGACAACGATCGTCACAATGGACCCCATTTACGGCTACTTCGATGTCGCCGAAGAGGCTTTTTTGAGATACCGCATCAATACCAGCGACCCGAGTAGTGCGGGACAAACGAACAGTCCGCTGGCCTGCGAGTTGGCCTTGGTGGGCGAGGAAGGTTTCCCGCACAAAGGCCGCGTGGATTTCTTCGACAATCAGGTGGATGCCAGGACCGGCACGATCCGCGTGCGGTGTGTCCTCGAGAACGCCGACCGCGCTTTGGTGCCCGGCATGTTCGCCAAGATCCGCATCCCGGCCGGCCCGCCCGAGCAGGCGTTGCTGATTCCCGACGTGGCCGTGGGCTTCGACCAGAACTACAAGTTCGTCTATGTCGTCAACCCGACCAACGTCGTCGAAACCCGCGTCATCGAAACCGGCCAATCCCATGGCCCGCTACGTGCGGTGTTGAAAGGGTTGACGCCGCAGGACCGGGTGGTTGTCAACGGCCTGATGGCGGTGCGCGCGGGCGCAAAGGTGGAAGCGCAGGAAGGCTCGGCAACGGGTGCCCCGCCGGCCAGCCAGTCGTCCACGAGGCAATGATGCATCCGGCAAACCTCAACCTGGAGCGCCTGTGAGATTTTCCCATTTCTTCATCCACCGGCCCATCTTCGCGATGGTGCTGTCGATTTTCTTCGTGTTGTTGGGTCTGATCGCCTTGTTCAAGCTGCCCATTGCCCAGTATCCCGAAATCACGCCGCCGACCATTTTTGTGTTGGCCAACTATCCCGGCGCCAGCGCCAAGAGCGTGGCGGACACCGTGGCCACGCCGCTGGAGCAGGAAATCAACGGCGTCGAAAACATGCTCTACATGTCCGCCCAGTGCAGCAGCGACGGCCAACTGCGTCTGGCCGTGACTTTCAAGGTGGGCACCGATCCGAACATGGCGCAGGTGCTGGTCCAAAACCGCGTGGGCGTGGCCGAGCCGAAGTTGCCGGAGGAGGTTCGCCGGCTGGGCGTGACCGTCCGCAAACGCTCACCATCCATCGCCATGATCGTCAGCCTGACCTCGCCCACCGGCAAGTACGATCGCCTGTATTTGAGCAATTACGCCTACCTGCACGTACGCGACGTGCTGTCCCGGCTGCCCGGCGTCGGTGACACGATCATCTTTGGCGCGCGCGACTACAGCATGCGGATCTGGGTGGATCCGAACAAAGCCTCGGCGCGCGGCCTGACAGCTGGTGACATTGCGGAGGCGATCCGCCGGCAGAACGTCGAGGTTGCCGCCGGCGTGTTGGGGCAAGCCCCCCAACCGCCCGACAACCTGTTTCAACTGACCGCCCAGACCCATGGACGTCTGATCACACCCGAGGAATTCGGTGAGATCATCCTGAAGGCCGACGCCGCTGGCCAACTCACCCGCTTGCAGGACGTGGCCCGCATCGAACTGGGCGGCGCCGATTACAGCATCAACACCCTACTGGACGACCGGCCGGCCGGCGCTATCGCCATCTTCCAACAACCCGGCTCCAATGCGATCGAGACGGCCGACGCCATCCGCCACGCGATGGAGGAGCTCAAGAAACAATTCCCCGAAGGGCTGGACTACCGCGTCGCCTTTGACACCTCGGCGTTCATCCGCGAGTCCATCCGCGAGGTCATCAAAACGCTCATCGAAGCGATGATTCTCGTCGTCCTCGTTGTCGTGCTGTTCCTCCAGAATTGGCGAGCGTCGCTCATCCCGCTGTTGGCGGTGCCGGTCTCGCTGGTCGGCACGTTCGCGGCGATGGCCGCGATGGGCTTCTCGCTCAACAACCTGACACTGTTCGGACTGGTGCTGGCCATTGGCATCGTGGTGGACGACGCCATCGTCGTCGTGGAGAACGTGGAGCGCCATCTCGCGGAGGGCCTCGCCCCGGTGGAGGCGGCCAAGACGGCCATGAACGAGGTCAGCGGGGCCGTCGTCGCCATTGCCCTGGTCTTGAGCGCGGTGTTCATTCCTACCGCGTTCATCGCCGGCATCACGGGCAAGTTCTATCAGCAGTTCGCGTTGACGGTGGCCGTCTCCACGCTGATCTCGGCGTTCAACTCGCTGACGCTCAGCCCGGCGCTGGCGGCGTTGCTGTTGAAACCGCACCATGAGGAGAAGGATTTCATCGGTCGACTGATTCACTATTCGGTCGGCTGGTTGTTCCAAGGTTTCAACTACGTGTTTGAATCCGGCCGGCGAGGCTACGTCGCGGCGCTGCGCCACATCGTGCTCCGCCATTGCGGCATCAGCTTATTGTTCTACGTGGGGTTTATTGGCCTGACCTGGCTGGGTTTCCGCCAGGTGCCCGGTGGCTTCATTCCGTCGCAGGACAAGGGCAACATCTTTTGTTACATGCAGCTTCCCGACGGCGCCTCCCTGCAACGCACGGCGGCGGTCAGCCAGCGCGTGGCCAAGTTGGTGCGTGAGACTCCCGGCATCGGTGCGGTCCAGGAATTCCAGGGACTGTCGCTCGTGAATCTCGGTAACAGCGCCAATGCCAGCACCCTGTTCGTCCGCTTGGCCCCCTTCGAGGAACGGAGCAAGGAGGGCCTGACCGCCGACGTCATCATGCGCCAGTTGCGCGCCAGGATCGCGCAAGCCAACATTCAGGATGCGTTTGTCGGCGTCTTTGGCGCCCCACCCGTGGACGGGTTGGGCACCCTGGGCGGGTTCAAACTGCAAGTGGAAGACCGCGCCAACCTCGGTTTTGCCGCGCTACAGGAGGCCACCACCAAACTCGCCGCTGCCGCCATGCAGGACCGGCGTATCAGCGGCGCGCTCACGACCTTTCGCGCTCATGTGCCGCAGGTGTATCTGGATGTGGATCGCGCGAAGGCCGAATCCATGGGCGTGCCGTTGAACAATGTCTGGGACACGTTGCAGATTTATCTCGGCTCGCTCTACGTCAACGACTTCACCTACCTCGGCCGCCCGTACCACGTCACGTTGCAGGCGGACGCGCCGTTCCGGGCCAAACCCGAGGATGTGCCAAATCTCAAGACCCGCAATGTCAACGGGGAGATGGTCCCGTTGGGCACGCTGGCGACAATGCGCGACATCAGGGCACCGGTGCTGGTCGGGCATTTCAATATGTATCCCACAGCAGAAATCACTGGCAGCCTCGCGCCGGGCGCCAGTTCGGGCGAGGCGATCGAGCTCATCAATGACCTAGCCGGAAAAGTCCTCCCCCCGGGCATGGCCATTGAATGGACCGAATTGACCCTGCTGCAAATCCAGGCGGGCAACACGGCGATTTTCATCCTGCCGCTGTGCGTATTGATGGTGTTTCTGGTGCTGGCGGCTCAATACGAAAGCTGGTCACTGCCGCTGGCCATCATCCTCGTCGTCCCCTTGAGCCTGCTCTTCGCCGTCCTCGGGGTGTGGGCGCGCGGCTTGGACAACAACCTCTTCACGCAAATCGGCTTGGTGGTGCTGATCGGTCTGGCGTGCAAGAACGCCATTCTGATCGTCGAATTCGCGCGGCAGTTGCAGGACGCCGGCCAAAACCGACTGGAAGCCGTCATTGAGGCCAGCCGGTTGCGGTTGCGCCCGATTCTTATGACCTCGTTTGCGTTCGCGTTTGGCGTGCTGCCCCTGATGGTGGCCAGGGGCGCGGGCGCGGAAATGCGCGTGGCCATCGGCACCGCCGTGTTCTGGGGCATGTTGGGCGTGACCTTCTTCGGCCTGCTCCTGACGCCGGTCTTCTATTTGGTCATCCGCCAGGTTCTCGAACGCAAGCAGAAAAGAGCCGGGGCCCAAGCCTCGCCCGGGTCCGCGGCGTCGGCCGTCACCACCGTCGTGCTGCTGCTGGGCTTGACCTCAGTGATGTTCCTCAGTGGGTGTGCCGCCGGACCGAACTACCGGCAACCACAAACCAAGGTTGATGCCGCGTTCGCCAACAGCAGCCCGACCAACCTCACTACCGACCCCGTCGTGATTGAGTGGTGGCGGGGATTCACCGATGACACCCTCAACCGGCTCACCGAGCAAGCCGTCGCCGCCAACCATGATCTGCGCATCGCCACCGCCCGCGTCCGCGAAGCCCGCGCGCTCCGCACCACAGTGGTCTTGGACTTGGCGCCCACCGTCACGGTCGACAGCGGCTACACCCGATCACTGTCCAGCTTCGACTCCAATCCGACGCCGCTCACCCGCGATCAGCGCAAGAACGCGCTGTACGACGCTGGCTTCGACGCCATTTGGGAAGTGGACATCTTCGGTCGCGTCCGCCGTTCCATCCAGGCCAGCACCGCCGATGTCGCCGCGCTGGAGGCTTCGCGGCGGGATGTGCTCGTCACGCTCACTTCGGAAGTCGCGCGCAATTACTTTGAACTGCGCGGCGCCCAACACCAGTTGGACGTCGCCCGCCAGAACGCCGAGAACCAGCGCGAAACCCTCGACATCACGCGCGCCAAACTCAACGCCGGCCGTGCCACCGACCTTGACGTGGCCCGCGCCGAGACACAACTGAACGCCACCCTCGCCACCATCCCCCCGCTGGAGGCTGGCATGAAACAAACCGCCTATCGGCTCAGCGTTCTGACCGGCCAGCAACCCACCGCCCTGGACTCCAAATTGTCCGCCCCTGTGCCGCAGCCTGCGCTACCCGCGCTGGTCAGCGTGGGCAGTCCGGAACAACTCCTGCGCCGCCGCCCGGACATCCGCGCAGCCGAACGCGCCTTGGCGGCCGCCACGGCCCGCATCGGCGTCGCCACCGCCGACCTGTTCCCCCGCGTCACGTTCATCGGTAACCTCGGAGTGTCAGCAGAGAGTTTCTCCGCCCTCTCCGGCGGCGGTGCCGACACTTACTCGTTTGGACCGCGCATTACTTGGGCCGCGCTCGACCTGGGCCGCGTCCGCGCTCGCATCAAAGCGGCCGACGCCCGGACGGAGGCCGAACTGGCCAACTACGAAAGAACCGTTCTACTGGCCTTGGAAGAAACCGAAGGCGCCTTGGTGGAGTTTGGCCGCGCCCAAAAGCGGCGCGATTATTTAAGAGCCTCTGCCGCCGCCGCCGAACGCGCCGAGAAACTGGCCGTGCAGCGGTACAACAGCGGCGTTGAGGATTTCCTCACCGTGCTGGACGCACAGCGGACGCTGTTGGAAATCCAAGACCAACTGGCGCAGAGCGAAACCCGCACCGCCACCGCGCTCGTGGCGGTCTATAAGGCGTTGGGCGGCGGCTGGGAAATCGAGAAACAACCGGTCCCCAAACAGGGCGGACGCTGAAACAACAACCGGGAATGGGAAAGAGAGGACACCATGGCCTGAAACGCGGATTTCAAATCTCCGATTGCTACGGGCCGCGGATGCTTCTTGCGGTGGGCCATCCCGCGCCGGGCAACTGGCCCCGCAAGGTTCGGCTGTCAATCGGGGAAGTGCCATCCTATGGCACTGGCAGATCCCTGCTGTAGTGGAGAAATGGGCCAACCGGCTCGTAACACGAACGAAACTCTAGCTGAGTCGATAGTAACTCAAGAAAAGGTGGTCGAGAATGAACAAACGGCGAATCCCAGCCGTGCAACGCCATCAGTAAATCCTGGCGGTGGCTGCGGAGTTGTTCGCTCACCAAGGGTTTCACAAGACAACGACGCGGCAGATCGCCGAGCGGGCAGGAATCAACGAGGCGATCCTGTTCCGTCACTTCCCGCACAAGGCAAGCTTGTACTGGCCCGTGATCGACGAGAAATGCCGGGAGACGCCCGCCCGGAAACTACTGGCTGCGCAACTGGCGCTGGCAGAGGACGAGAAGACGATATTCACCGAGGTGGCAGCGGCGCTCCTCGAACAGAACATGGCGGACACCACACTGATGCGCTTGCTCTTATTCGGGACGCTGGAGGAACATGAATTGACGGCGCGGTTGGTGCAGGCTTATGTGACCAGTTTTTGCGATTTGCTGGCGGAGTACATCCGAAAGCGGATCCGGGCCCAGGTATTCCGGCCCGTGGATGCGACGGTGGCGGCACAGAGTTTCCTAGGGATGGTTTTTTCTTATCTCCTCGAGCAGAAGCTATTCTGCGCGGCCCGGCATCAGAAGTCCGGGATCTGCAAAGTCAGCGAGATGTTGGCGGACATTTGGGTGGAGGGGATGCGCGCGCATCCCACATGAAAAAGATTAGCAGGACGATCCGACACCAACATGTTGGGATTCAGACGTTTCGCCCCCGCCGTTCATCAACGATGACCTGAGCGATGTTTGCCATCAGATTTGTGCGTGATTGTCCGAGGTGCTCCAAGCACTTGGTGATGGAACATGCGAGGGCTGGGGGAACTATCCACTGTACTGAATGCGGGCAAGCCGTCACAGTGCCTGCCGCCAGATCTGCCAAGTTTCAACCCTCCAAAATGACCGCTCACACCGGCGCTCACAAGATTTAGTCTCAGTTTGTCCCGGATTGTCGTGGGTTGGCACGGATGCTTTGATCCAAAACACGAAGCTCTCGCCAATTTGAGGGGTAGGAGTTTTTACATAGTAGAGGGTGTTACGAAATGCGGCGGAAGATTTTTGATTTTCCTCAGTGATTGACACATTTTCGAAAGCGGCTGTCCAGATCAAGGTTCATCTGTTGGGGTGTCAGTTCGTTCAGCGGTAAGC
>JBEKYJ010000002.1:0-48953 GCA_049511095.1 Verrucomicrobiia bacterium | reverse complement strand
CACCTTGGGCGATGATGCGCTCGCCCCGCAGAACGGCGGCGGCCATGCCGAAACGTTCGCCTCCCCTGCCGAGTATCGATTGCAGGATGGCATCAACATTGACCGGGGCGTTGTCCTCCTCGGATGAACCCGGAGGTCTCAATAGATCGGATTTTGACGCTTCAATCATGTTTTATCGCGGTCGGATCGGACTCAGAACCGGGACTGCATCAATCAATCTCTTGGATTCCAGCAGGAGAATGTGGTCAATCCACCAGCCCACAAATTGTTCGAACCGCTGGTTTCATTTTACCGGAATCAGGCTGCGAAGCAATAAGACAGTGACTTGGCACCTGAAACCAGACGTGCTCCGTCAGGCGCATACATTTCATCTACACAGGACTTTATGGCGAAGATTCCGCAATTCGCGGGCAAAAAGGCGAATTTGGTCATCCTGAGAGACGGCGCGACTCAGACAATTCCCGTTCAGATGAACGAAGTGAATTGAAGGCTCGGCGTGTTCTTCTGGCAACAGCGCACCGTCTCGACCAGGTTCTCCAAATAATCGCCGCGTGAGGGCACGCGGCCTACAACTTCCCAAGGAAGAACAGTGGTGGTACGGGGCCACTGACCGCGTCGCTTTCATTTGCCACGACGCCGTGACCCACCCCTTAATCCCCTCCGGTGGAGGGGAGATAGGCGAATGGCGCGGCGGTCGCAGGCCGCCGGTACAGCCCGGATGGGCTGGTGACAGCTCCGAAAAGGATTCGCGAGCGGGCCCACGCTACACCGGATTGGACGCGGAATGCGCTGGTGCGCAAAATCCTTGCAGCGGAAAGCGGCACTCCGCATGATGATCGCACAATGAGCCGAGCAGTGCGGCGGACGATTCGCCAAGTGAAAGGGCGGTTTGCGGCCTACAACTTCCCAGGGAAATCCAGCGGTAGTACAGGGCCGCGGTCGGGACGGGTCTACCGGTACACGTCACGGCGGTGGCCGACAGCGACGATCTCCACCGTTTGCGCGCGGTCATCAATGATGTAGAGCACGCGATAGTCGCCGATGCGGATGCGGTAGCGATCCTGGCCGTGAAGTTTCTGGACGCCGTGTGGTCGGGGATCATCTTCCAGTTCCAGCAACTTGCGGGTGATGCGGTCGTGAAGTTGGGCGGGCAATCGGTCGAGTTCCCGCTCCGCCGAGCGTTTGAGGATGACCGTGTAGGCCATGCGCTACTTCGGTTTGCGCGCGGCCAGATACTCGCGTAGCGGACGGCCCGGTTCTTTGCGGCGTTGCTCGATGGTGGCGATATCGAGCAGGTCTTCCCGGAATCGCCGGTCCTCCAGCAGACGCACAAATACCGCATCCCGCTCCTTGGGCTTGAGGCGTCGGATCGTGTTGTACACGGTGTCTGCCGTTTCTCGCGCGACGTTTATCACATAGACAGTCTATTGCCAGCGTGAGTGGATTTCAACCGAATTTGTCATCTACCTTACCGTCGCTGAGTCGTTTGAGCGCTGCCAGTCACTCCAAATAAACGCCGCGTGAGGGTTGCAAGCACGGCACGACGGGCTTGCGTCTCGAGGACTCGGCTTGCGGCCTACAACTTCCCGGGGAAATCCAGCGATGGTACAGGGCCACTGACCGGGCCGCTTTCGTTTGCCACGCCGCCGTTACCCACCCCTTAATCCCCTCCGGTGGAGGGGACCGGGTGGCGATGGCGTTCACACGGTACACCCCGGATGGGCTGGTGACAGCTCCGAAAAGGATTCGCGAGCGGGCCCAAGCTACACCGGATTGGACGCGGAATGCGTTGGCGCGCAAAATCCTTGCAACGGAAAGCGGCGCTCCGCATGATGACCGCGAAATGAACCGTTCCGAAATCGTCGGGTTGTTT
The DNA here is from genome assembly GCA_049511095.1 of Verrucomicrobiia bacterium. Lineage (GTDB taxonomy): Bacteria > Verrucomicrobiota > Verrucomicrobiia > Palsa-1439 > Palsa-1439 > Palsa-1439. Next base: position 47,080 of record JBEKYJ010000002.1, on the reverse strand, counting down.
GATCGGTACGTGGTGCCGAGCTACGCGCGGTATCCGCTGGTGTTTGTGCGCGGCAAGGGGGCGCGGGTGTGGGACGCGGACGGCAAGGAGTATCTGGATTTTGGCGGCGGCATCGCGGTCAATTTGCTGGGCCACTCGGCGATGGCGGAGATTCTGGCGAAACAGGCGAGCGTGCTCGTGCACGCGTCGAACCTGTATTACACCGAGCCGCAGGGACGGCTGGCGAAGCGGCTTGTCGAGTTGGTGGGCGTCGAGGGCAAATGTTTTTTTTGCAACAGCGGCGGCGAGGCGAATGAGGCGTTGTTCAAGGTGGCGCGGAAATATGGGAACGAATATGGAGGACGCTACGAGATTTTGACGTTCCAGGATAGTTTTCACGGTCGGACGCTGGCGGGCATCAGCGCGACGGGGCAGGAAAAAGTGAAACACGGGTTCGAGCCGCCCGTCGAAGGCTTCCGTCACGTGCCGTTCAACGATCTCGACGCGGTGGCGAAGGCCATCACGCCGAAGACGGTGGCGGTCCTGCTCGAAGCGATCCAGGGCGAGAGCGGGATTCGGCCTGCCACGCCGGAGTTTTTGCGCGGGTTGCGGCGGCTGTGTGATGAGCGGCATCTGTTGCTGATGTTTGACGAGGTTCAATGCGGCATGGGACGGACAGGAGAGTTTCTGGGATTTCGCGCAATCGCGCCGGACGTTCAGGCCGATGCGATTTCGTGGGCGAAGGGACTCGGCGGCGGTTTTCCGATCGCCGCGATCTGGGTGCGCGGGCCGTACGCGGACGTGTTGGGGCCGGGCACGCACGGCACGACGTTTGGCGGCACGCCGCTGGCTTGTTCGGTGGCATTGGCGGTGCTCGACGCGCTGGAGCGCGACGGGTTGCTGCGGAACGCGCGCGAGGTGGGCGAGTATTTTATTGGCAAGTTGCGGGCATTAACGGCAAAATGCACTGCTATTCGCGAGGTGCGCGGCATCGGATTGATGATCGGCGTCGAAGTGGCGATGGAGGCGCGTCCGGCGGTGCTACAACTGGCCGAGTACGGATTGATCGGCATCGCGGCGGGAAAGAATGTTGTGCGCTTTCTGCCGCCGTTGAATATCACGCGGGCGGACGTGGATGAGGCGGTCGAGAAAATGGGCCGCGCGTTGAATGACAAACGTGGAAGCAATTAACATGGACGGCAAAGTCGGCAAATGTGTGGAGACGGTGGATGTCGAGCGGGTACTGCCCGTCGGGACATCCCAGGAGAAGCGGTTGCGCTTCGAGTGGGAACAAAAGCCCAGCGAGCAGTTTTTGATGACATGGAACCACAATATGGAGCCGAACAGCTTGTTCGTCGAGGACGTCGGCGACGAAGGCATCACGGTGACCGTGCGCTGGGCGTTGATGAAGGAGACGCCCGAGCAGATCGCGGCGCGGCTCAACCGATGGTTGGAGCAGGTGGAGGAGGGGAAGTATCGTCACAGCGGGATCAGCGGACGACATTTGTGACAGAGGAATGCGGGCCAGCGAATCATGAAACATTTAATTAGCATCGAGCAACTCGCCAGCGGCGAGATTGCGGAGATCCTGAAGCTAGCCGGACAGTTCAAGAAGGGCCGGGGCAACGCGAAACAGCCGCAGCCGCTTACCGGGCAAGTCTGGGCATTGATTTTCAACAAGGCCAGCACGCGCACGCGAGTCAGCTTTGAGGTGGGCATCCGCGAACTCGGTGGCACGTCGCTGTATCTATCCACCAACGATATCCAAATGGGGCGCGGCGAGACAGTGGCCGACACAGCGCGCACGCTATCGCGATACATCCACGGTGTCATCGTTCGCACATACGCGCAGCGTGATCTCGAACAATTCGCGGAGGCGGGGACGATTCCCGTCATCAACGCGCTCACGGATGACGAGCATCCGTGTCAGATCCTCGCGGACCTGTTCACCGTGTGGGAGAAACTCGGCGCGTTGAAGGGCAAGAAGGTGGTGTTCTTTGGTGACGGCGCGTGCAACGTCTGCAATTCATGGTTGTTTGGCGCCACGAAGATGGAAATGGAGTTGTGGGTGGCGGCTCCCAGGCAGTTTCAGCCGCGCGTAAGCTGGGTGAAGCGCGCCGGCGGCAACATTCATGTGACCGAAGACGTTGGTGAGGCGGCGAAGAACGCGGACGTGCTTTATACCGACGTATGGGTTTCGATGGGTAAGGAGGCTGAAGCCGCGGAGCGGCTGAAGGTTCTGGCGCCGTACCAGGTGAATGCTTCGGTGCTCCAACAAGCCAAGCGGGGCGCGCTCGTGATGCATTGTCTCCCCGCGTATGTTGGCAAAGAGATCACGGCCGATGTATTTGAAGCGCACCGTAAGACGATCTTCGACCAGGCGGAAAATCGATTGCATGCGCAGAAGGCGATCATGAAGCTATTGGCGAAGAAGCCGTAGCCGCGAGCCTGGTTCGCGGCCCGGCGGCTGCGCGAAGACCCTTCGCGACTGCAAAGAGGCAAATTCACCAGTATGGACCATACCCGCCTTCAGCGCAGCGTTCGGGCGACCGTCGTCGGACTATCCGTGAATGTCGTGCTCGCGGTCGTCAAGCTGCTGGCCGGAATCTTTGGCAGATCCTACGCCCTGATCGCGGACGCGATTGAATCCATGGCGGACGCGGTCAGTTCGATCATCGTCTGGCGCGGCGTCGTGATTGCCGAGAAACCAGCGGATCGAGAACACCCGTACGGGCACGGAAAGGCCGAGACCCTCGCCACGGCGGCGGTGTCGACCATGCTGTTGGGGGCGGCGCTGATGATTTTCGCGCAGTCCGTGAAAGAGATTCGCGCGCCGCATCATGCGCCGGCGCCCTACACTTTGTTCGTGCTGCTCGGCGTGGTTCTTATCAAGGAAGGGCTCTTTCGCTTTGTAGGCCGCATTGGCGAAGAGGTCGAGAGCGGCGCGGTGAAAGCCGATGCGTGGCATCACCGCAGCGACGCCATCACGTCAGCGGCGGCAGCCCTTGGCATCAGTATCGCGTTGGTGGGCGGAGACGCCTACAAATCGGCGGACGATTGGGCGGCGATTTTTGCGGCGGTCATCATCGGGTTCAACGGATTCCGGCTGTTGCGACCGGCGTTGGATGAGTTGATGGACGCGGCGCCGAAGGAGAACATCGTCGACATGGCGCGCACGGTGGCGCAACAGGTGAAAGGCGTGAAAGGCGTGGAGAAATGCTTCGCCCGCAAAATGGGACACGGGTACTGGCTCGATATGCACATCGAAGTAGACGGCGGGCTGACGGTGGCGGTGGCGCACGAGTTGTCGCACACGGTGAAGGACGCGATTCGCGCGAAACTGCCGCGCGTCCTGGACGTGACGATCCATATTGAACCGCACTCGGGGCATAGAGTGTCAAAGTAACCGGTTCGCAACTCGTGGCTATGAGATTCTGTCGATTACATCTCCCGGCTAACTTTGGCCTGGCATCGTTGTTGGCTGTAGTTCTGGCGCCCAGTGTGGGCTGGGCTTGCGCCTGTGGATGCGGGGTTTTCGACGTAGGCACAAGCTCGATGTTTCCCGAGAGCCAAGGCGGCATGGTGTTTCTTGAATACGACTATCAGGATCAGAGCCACAATTGGCACGGAACATCATCAGCACCCGATGCGAATAATGATGACAAGGAGATCCGGACGCACTTCGTCACGCTCGGGGTTCAGTACATGTTCGACCGCAGTTGGGGAATTCAGGTCGAAGTGCCTTATGACGAGCGATACTTCAAGACGACCGGCGGCGCCTCCGGCAATAACATCGTCGCGCAAAACTGGGCCAGTCTCGGCGACATTCGAGTCAAGGGCGTCTACACCGGGTTTTCAGAGGATCTCTCCAGCGGTGTGACCTTCGGTTTCAAGCTGCCGACTGGCAGCTATACTCACAATGATGCGTTTGGTGACATCGATCGGGACACCGAACTCGGGACGGGGAGCACGGACATTCTTCTCGGCGGCTTCCATCGCCAAGAACTGCGAAGTATCGATGGCTTCACCTGGTTTACCCAGGCAGAGTTGGACTTGCCGGTAGCCACGCGAGAGGAATACCGCCCGGGCATCGAAGTCGATGCGGCCGCCGGAATCTACTACAAAGGTTGGTCCCTCGGCAGGATGACGATCTCGCCGGTGGCGCAGGTAATCGGTTCCGAACGGACCAGTGACGGCGGAGCCAACGCGGACACGCCCAATAGTGGCTACCAGCGGATTCTGCTTTCTCCGGGAGTCGAGGTTGATATGCATCCGGTGAGCGTGTACGCAGACGTTGAAGTGCCCGTGTTCCAAGACTTCCGTGGCAATCAGGTGGTGGCGCCGTGGCTTCTCAAGGTGGTCATGAGCTATCATTTTTAGACGGGCGACATCCTGTCCCGAATGTTTTCGAGGCGAGAGCAATCTTGCGTCCGATTCGGTCGGTTGCCATAATCTGCGGCGATGAGCGTGAGTCTGGAGGAGTCGTACGCGGTATGCGAACGGATTGCGCGAAGGACGGGAAAGAATTTCTATTATTCGTTCCTGGTCATGCCGCGCGAGAAACGGGCCGCCATGTGCGCCATCTACGCGTTCATGCGGCGCAGTGACGACATCGCGGACAGTGCGGTCAATCCGGCGGTCGCGCTGGAAGGTCTCCGTCTGTGGCGCGCACAGGTGGCCGCCGCGTTGAACGGTGGCGCTGTGGACGATCCGATCCTGCCGGCGCTCGCGGATACCGTGCGCCGCTATCGGATTCCTCTCCGCCATTTCCACGAACTGCTCGACGGCACGGAGATGGACCAGACGACCACGCGGTATGCGACGTTTGACGAGCTGTACAGGTATTGTTATCGCGTCGCGTCGGCGGTCGGGTTGGTCGTGTTGCCGGTTTTTGGCTACAAAGACGAGGCCGCGCTGGTGCCCGCCGAAGCCTGCGGGATCGCGTTTCAGCTTACCAATATCCTCCGCGACGTGAAGGAGGACGCGCAGATGGGGCGGATTTATCTGCCGCTTGAAGATTTGCGTCGGTTCGGCGTCTCAGAAGATGACATTATGGACTCGCGCGCCACGCCACAGTTTCTGGAGTTGATGAAGTTCGAGGCGGCACGAGCCCGTGACTTTTATGACAAGGCGCGTCCACTGCTCAAGATGATCGACGCTGATAGTCGCGGCACGCTGGCGGTGATGATTACCATCTATGGAGGCATCCTACGCAAGATCGAGGAGAGCAACTTCGCCGTGTTCGATAGGCGGATTCGGCTTTCCACCGTCGAGAAACTGTGGATTGTTGGCAAGAACTGGTTGGGATGTCGAGGATGAGAACAACGGCGCAGTTATTCGCAGTGGTGTTGTGCGTTGCATCGGCAGGCCGGGCTGACGGTCCGCGGCCATTCCTGTTTCTGAAGACGGGCGAGAAATTTGCCACACAGGAAGCGGCGGGGCCGACGGTTGTGGGGCTGACGGCGTATGTCGGCGAGAAAGTTGCGGGGACGACCAATGCATTCGAGCCGTATGTGATGAACGATCCCGTGAAGGCGGCGGAGTTCAGCGGCAAGAACAAGCCCGCGCTGGGCATTGTCACGGCGGGATTCTACCTGACGTACGCGAAAGCGCTCGGTATGGAGCCGTTGTTGGAAACGAAACGCACGGGCGTGAAGGCGGAGCGTTACGTGCTCGTCACGCGGAAGGACGCGAGTGACGACGTGGCGAAGCTCGAAGGCAGGACCGTTGCGACTCCGCTGGCGACCGAACAGCGATACGTCATCGGCGTGGTTCTCCAAGGAAAACTCGGCGAAGAGATTCGGCTCAAGCCGACCCTGGACGTGGAAGGCGCGGTGTTCGATCTGGCCGAGGGCGGCAAGAACGCGGCGGACGCGGTGCTGCTGGAAGCGGGCGCGTGGGATATGTTCAAGGACGACCCGGATTCGGGTGGGAAGCTCAAGGTGGTTTATCAATCGGACGAATTGCCGCGCGATCTGGTGGTGCTGTTTGGTCCGAAGAATGGCGCGTGGAGTGTCGACAAGGTGAAGCAGGTTTTGAGGGACATGAGCGGCAGCGAAGACGGGCAAAAGATTTTGCGGAGCATCCGAGTCGAGTCGTTCACGGACATCGAACAAACTAGGCTGACGAACGCGGAGAAACTTTTCCATGGGAAGTAGGGGTGCGGTGGTGTTGCTGGGCGCGTTGGTCGTGGTAGCGTGCGGTTGCCGATCGATCCGAAACGTGCGGGTCGATCCGAGGCAATCGCAGGAGTTGACGGCGGCGGAAGCGCAAGAGCTGCGTGTGGAAGGATTGGCGCTGTACAATCAGCAGCCGCGAACGCTGGGAACCATAACCGACGCGGCGCGCCAACTCGAACAAGCGGCGCACACGTTGCGCGACGATTACGGGGCGCAGTGGCAGGCGGCGCAAGCGCTGGCGTTTCTGGCCGAGAATGAGACGCGCCCGGAATCCCGCCGCGAATCGGCCCGACGCGGGATTATCTTCGCGCGGCGCGCGCGCGAGTTGAAGCCTGACGGTGCGGAGGGTCATTACTGGTACGCGCTCAATGTCGGACTGTTGGCCGACGTGGATCGTTCGTATGGGCTGGATGCCGTCGGCGAGATGGAGGCGGCGCTGAAGCGGGCCATCGAGTTGGACGAGCGCTATGATCTGGGAGGACCGTTGCGGGTGCTGGGAATCCTGCATCTGCGGACGCCGTTGCCGCCGGCGAGCATCGGCAGCCCGCGCAAAGGGCTGAAGTTACTGCAGCGCGCGGTGGAACTGTTTCCCGATTACCCGGAAAATTATCTGTATCTGGCCGAGGCGCTTCGCGACAATGGCCGGGCGGAAGAGGCAAAGACGGCTCTTCGCAAAGTCCTGGAGGCAGAGCCGTGGCCAGACCAGCAATTCGAGAGCGGCCAGTGGAAGGCCGAAGCGCAAAAGCTTCTCCAGACCCTCCCGCCGTCATAACCACATCCTCGGCTGAAGCGGCGGTTTGCCGCCCTGACCCATCGGCCTCTCCCACGTCGAGTACGGTCGTCGGCAGTTCGAATCGCGAACAGGCCCGGTATTGGCTTCCAGACCAAGGGGCGTTTTTGCTTGTATTTGGAGCGGGCGCGGGACTACCATGGCCACGCGCTAGGAACTGATTTCACCGCGTAGGAAGTCTGCCCGTCAACGGATTGAGGGAAGCTCATGCATCACAAGCTGCACGGTTCTCTAATCGGGGGAATTTTTGCCATAATCGTTCTCGGACCCCAACCAATCCAGGCGCAGTACACCGCCGACTATCAAGCCAACATCATCAGCGGCGTGGCCAGCAACTGGTCGGGCGACTACCTTGTCGGCTCCAACACGTTCGCCGACGTACTCCTGATTTTTGACGGCGGCGTGCTATCCAACGGGTACGGCTATGTGGGCTACGAGGTTAGCAGCAGTAACAACGACGTTTTGGTCATCGGTCCCGGCTCGGTCTGGAAGAATTTCACCGATCTCTCGATCCCGGTCGACGGTAATGATTTGGTCGTTGGCAATCTAGGGGCGGGCAACAGCTTGGTGATCGGCGATGGCGGCAAAATTGTCAGCGGCGACGGTTACCTGGGCTATTCCTCCGGCAGCAGCAACAACAGCGTGCTGGTCACCGGCCCCGGCTCGGTCTGGATGAACGTCTCCGACGTGTCTGTCGGCTGGGACGGCTCGCGCAACAGCCTCGTGGTCAGCGATGGTGCCTTTGTGTCCGGCTATTCCTCTGAATTGGGCGTGGACTCCAACAGCGGCAACAACAGCGCACTGGTCACCGGTTCAGGTTCGGCATGGAGCAACACCTTCGCCATGTACGTCGGCAGTTCTGGCGCGGGCAACAGCCTTGTGATCAGTAACGGCGGGAAGATGAGTTCGGCTTACTTCGTTATTGGGGGCTGGTCTGACAGCAGCAGCAACAACAGCGTGCTGGTCACCGGCCCGGGGTCGGTCGTGAGTTATACAACCATCGGCGACGCCGTCGGCGAAATCTACGTCGGCAGTTCTGGCGCGGGTAACAGCCTGGTGATCAGCGATGGAGGACAGGTATTCAATACCTTCGCTAGCGTCGGTTACTACCCCGGCAGCAGCAACAACAACGTGGTGGTTGCCGATACGAACTCCCTCTGGAGCAGCGACCGGGACTTGTTTATCGGCGGCTCGGAATGGAGCTACGACGAAGATGCTGGTGCCGGCAACACGATGGTGATCCGTAACGGTGGCGAAGTGGTGGACAGTTCCGGCTTCATCGGCGGCTCCCCCAGCAGCAGCGGCAACAGCGTGTTGGTCACGGGAAGCGGTTCCGTCTGGAGCAATAACAACAATCTGTACGTCGGCTCCCTTGGCGCGGGCAACGGCTTGGTGATCAGCGAGGGCGGGCAGGTGGCCAGCGGCGGCGCTACTGTGGGCGACGACGGCAACAGCAGCGGCAACAGCGTGCTGATTACCGATCCCGGCTCGGTGTGGGATGCCGGCTACTGGCTGGACATCGGCAGTTCTGGCGCGGGCAACAGTTTGGTGATCAGCAACGGCGGCGAGTTGATCGATGTCATCGGCAGGATGGGCGGCGGTTCCAGCAGCAGCAACAACTGTGTGTTGGTCACCGACACGAGTTCGGTTTGGAGCAATCGCGGGGGCCTGACTGTGGGTTGGGACGGCGGGGGCAACAGCGTGGTGATCAGCAATGGCGGCCAAATGTTTAGTTTCCCCGGCGGCGACTACTATGATTATCTGGGTGGCGAGTCCAGTGGCAACCGCGTCCTCGTCACCGGTCCCGGCTCCGTGTGGACCAGTAGCGGTGGCATGGTGTTCATCGGCTACGGCGGCGGGAGCAACAGCGTGGTGATCAATAACGCCGGTGAATTGATCAGCAGTGGCATCTGGGTCGGCGCGTGGGACGGCAGCACCAGCAATAGCCTGCTGGTCACGGACACCGGCTCGGTCTGGAGCAATAGCGGCGCTGTGTACGTCGGGTGGAATGGCACGGCGAACAGTTTGGTGATCAGCAACGGCGCCCAGGGGGTCAACAGAAATGCTTACGTGGGCGGTTGGGGGGCCGACAACAATAGCGTGGTGGTGACGGGGCCGGGCTCAACGTGGAACAACAGTGCGGACCTTTATGTCGGCTGGTATGGCGTGGGCGACAGCCTGGCGATCGACGATGGAGGCCAGGTAGCCGACGATTTCGGTTACGTGGGCTACGACTCCGGCAGCAGCGAGAACAGCGTGTGGGTGGGCGCTGGCGCCGTATGGTGGAACAATGTCCTGCACATCGGCGAAATGGGATCAGCCAACTCGCTCGTCGTCGACGGCGGATCTGTTCTCGCCACAGATGTTGTCATTGGTGTTCAGCAGGCCAGTTCCGTCGAAGTGGCTCAATCCGTTTCCCGCCAACCGTCAGCCTCCTTGGGGGATAACTCACCCGGTTGCGACAATCTGGTTCAATTGAACAGCGGCAGCGTGATCGTCACCAACGCGACGCACGACGCCGTGCTGGAGGTGCGGAACGGACAATTGATTCTCAACGGTGGTGTGCTGCAAGTGGACAGGCTGGTGATGACGAACGCCTGCGGCCTGTTTATTCGCAATGGCGGCACGTTAATTGTCGGCAGCGTCGTTCTCGACCCGAATCTGAGCGCGGTCGGCGATGGAATCCCGAATGGATGGAAACAGCAGTACGGCCTCGATCCACTTGATCCGAACGTCGCCAGTGAGGACCCCGACGGAGATGGTATGAGCAATTTGCAGGAATTCCTGGCAGGCAGCAACCCGGTTGCCGACATCAAGACGATCACGAGAGAAGGCAACGACATCCGCGTCACGTGGCAGGCGGCTGCAGCCAAAACCAACGCCCTACAGCGCTTTGTGGGGGGCAATGGCGGCAGTTATTCCAATAACTTCGTCGACATCTTCGTTGTCACCGACGCGGTTGGCGGCCTCAGGAACTATCTCGACATGGGCGCGGTGACCAATTTCCCGGCCGGTTACTACCGAGTGCGTTTGGCGCCGTAGGAGTCTTGCCTGGCCCAGTTGTCCAAGCCCTACCACCGACTCGCCACACGAACATCGCGGGCGAGAGAATTGCATTTGTATGTCGGCACGCGGAAGGCGGCGACGGCGGACAGATGTGACGAGGCAGACATTTATGTTGGCACGATCAGCGGTAAAATCTTCTATTCGCGCAATGGTGGTGACGCGTGGGAACGGCTCGCCGCACACCTGCCACCCGTGCTTTCGCTCGAAGCCAGCGTGGTGTAAGGGGCGATCGGGGTTTAGCGCTTCAGTCTGAACCAATGAAACGTAGAGTTCTGGGTGTCACCATTACGTTCGTAGCGAGTGGAGAAAGTGATTCCCTTATCGTTCGGACATCCGACTGCCGGAGAACGCAGCGCGGTGATCTACACGTTGCTGGGCAGTTGTCGGCGGCAGGGAGTCAACCCATTTGATTACCTGAAGGATTTGTTCACGCGTTTGCCCTCCGCGAAGATCACGGAGATCAAGCAGTTCACGCCCTCAGAGTGGGCCGGGTCATGTAAGAGGCGACCAGCGCAAGCCGCGTAACGTGTTTGATTCAAAAAGGCGGGACTTCAGTTCGAGCACCCACAGACTGCTTATTAACCGGCTATCAACTGAGACCGTGCTTGGGCAGGAGCGCAGCCGGGGATTACTCACCGAGTCGTGAGCGCGGCTTCAGTTGTTGTCTTGGTGCCGTTCAGTTCTCACGGCTGCGCTCCTCGATTTCAGACAACAGGCCGAACGGACCCTCAGCAGGGGCCGGTCGCAGACCCGTCCCTCCACCACGTGGCACAACTGACGGCGACTACGGAACAAGTGCTTGGACGCGGAAGAACCGCTTCGTTTCGGTTGTATCCGGCACATCCCGGGTGGTCGTTGCGCCCCCATCGGGCGAGACCAACCCCGGCGGCGCGTTCGTCGCCCAAGAGCCGGCAGTCAGGTCAACCCGGCTTTCCACCTGATACAACCGCGTGGGATGGCTCGTCCAGGTAACCTTGGACGTCGACCCGCCCGAGTTGACCTTGAGCGCGGTGATCCGCAGGAAGTCGCTGGCGTCGAAGGGATCGGTGTCGGCGACGTACTCGTTCGCGTCCTTCGCGCCGTCGCCATCGTTGTCGGTGATGGCGTTCATGGTCGTCAAGTCGCCGGCATGCAGATACTCCCAAGCATCCGGTATTCCGTCACCGTCGGTGTCCGGGCCGGCGTCAAACGCGTCGGTTTGCACGAACGCGAACGCGTTGCTCAAGCTAATCCAGCCGATGTTGGCGCCATAGACGTAGCCGCTGAACTTGCCGGTCAGCAGGTTAATCTTGGGCGCGCCTTGGGCTTCAAAGTTCAGCCAGCCGATGTTGGCGGCGTACGCGTAGCCGCTGAGATTGCCGGCGCCGTCGTGGTTGACGCCGTAGTCATTGGTGGCGAGGTTGCTGTAGGCGAATCCGTTTGTCGGGCTGCCACTGCCGAGGTGGATCCAGCCGATGTTGGCCCCGTAGAGGTAGCCCGAGCAAACAAACTCGCCGATGACCGCGCCGTTGATGCCGTCATCGCCGCGCCAATCAATCCAGCCCACGTTCGCGCCGTAGGCGTACCGGTTGGCCGCGTTGATGGTGGAACTGGCGCGGGCCGCGTTCGCCAAACACAACGCGGCCATTATGAGAACCAGCGTTTTCATGACGCCTCAGTATGTGAAGTTGGCCAAAGGATCAGTACTGATAAATCCTCCGGCGGCAATTGCAATGATTTGGGCGTTGAACGTTCCCGCGGCAAGGCCGTAGTTGACCAGGTTGCCGTGCGCGGTATTGCGGACGATGAAGCAATTGTTGTTCACAGGCCCAGTAAAGATGCCGGGGCCGTTGTTCAGCATCACCGAGTTCCCGTCAATCCGGCAGAACGAGCCCGTGACCCGGATGCCGGCCCAGCCCAACCCCCCCCGTCCGTTGCTGTCGCAGGAAATAAGCAGGATGAAGCAGCGCGAACCGACGTAGATACCATCCAATGTGTTCCGGGAGGCGACACAATTCTCCACGATGCTGCCGGTGGCGGTCACGACGATTCCATTTTGCTGGTTCCAGGCAGCCGTGCAACCACTAATCTTACAGCCCGGCACCTCTCCCCCGGCGATGCTCGCATCGAACCCATTCCCTTGGTTCCACATTGCGGTGCAGTTGGCGAGCCGGCACGCCGGTGTGACCACAAATCCGTTCGAGCCGTTCCAGCCGGCCGAGCAGCCGTTGAGAGTGGAAGCGCCGCCCGTAAAGAAACCGATCTGGCCGTTATTTCCAGCGGTGCAGTTGGCTAGGCTGCAGTCCATTGCGGTGGAGAATCCCAGCATGTTCGTTACTGCGGCACACCCCGTGAGGACGCAGTAGCCTCCCATACTGAATCCAGCGCCCCCTGCGTTATACGCCGCCGTGCAATCTTTGATCGTGCAATAACCCTGTGTGTATAATCCCACAGTAGCGTTTGAAAGACACTGGCAGGCGGCCACGGTCCACCCCATGCCGACGGAGATGCCACTCGCCCCGTTGTTGGATACGCGCAAGTCCGTCAGTTGACCGTTGTCGGCGTTTTGCGACGAGATGCCGTTCGACGTCCAGTTGCGAATAACGCCGTTGAAGACTTTCAGGTTCTTGACGCCACCAGACACGTTGATTCCGTTGCCGCCGCCGGCACCGCCCTGCAAGGTGAAGCCCTTCAAGTCAATCGTCACGTCACTCGCCTGGACGATGATCCCGTCCGGTAGGACCGGATCGCCCACCAGATTTGTTACGACGTAATACGAGCCCGGTGCGGTAACCGTCCACGGCAGGTTGGTGATCGGGATGCGTGGCTCGATTTGATCCAGCGTTCTCATCATCGGCGCCGGCGGCCCCGGCGGCGTGAGTGGGCCTTGTCCAAACGCCAGCGGGCCGGCCAGTGCAAGGGCAATGACGGCGGGCAGTTTATGGAGGATGCGATTCATGGTGGTTCTCCTATTTTATCTGGTTTGATTCTCGAAAGAGTCCGGGAGCGCAGCCGGGGTGTGTTTCATCAAGTCCTGAACGCGGGTTGTTGGTTGTCCGCTGTTCATTGTGGCGGGGCTGAAAGCGGATGGCTTGGTCTTCATGACGGGGCTTCTCCTGGTGTTTGGCTGGGACGCCGCAGAAGCGCCCAGGCAAGAGTCTCGCGTACTCATGGCTGGTTCGCACTGAATGGAAGCGTTTATCGCCCTCACCAGAATCTCCCACCCTCGGCAATTTATAGCGCATGGCGCCACGGGTTGTCTGTAGGGGGAAACCCCGTTTTTTCTGTCCGGGAAACCCCCTACACGCGGCGGGGCACGAACCGGCAGGAATAGGGGACGTGAGTCGGCGCTCCGCTTCCGATGCCGAATCGGGCGATGAACAATTCGTCCGAACTAAGCTTGCGGACCTGAACCGGGTCGTGGACGCCGCGGTGGCGGAGGAGGATGCACCGAGGGCGCCGAGGGCACGGTATCTTCCAGTTTGGCGTACTCAATCGCGCGCTGGTGCAACTCTCGGGCGTCGCTCAGTCCCAGCTTCTGCTTGATGCGTTCCATGTAGCCTTCCACCGTTCTGACGCTTAGATGCAGTTCCGATGCGATTTGGCTGGGCCCGTGTCCGCGGCCGAGGAACTGAAACACCTCCAATTCGCGGTCGCTAAACAGTCCCAAGACGGACGGCGATCGAGTTGCTCGGCGGCTGGCCGTCTGGTTCAAGATTTCCCCGCCAACCTTCTCGCTCATGTAAATCCCGCCATCCAAAACACAGCGGATGGCTTTCTTGACATTTTCTCCGCCTTCCCGCTTGCTGATGTAGCCGCGAGCGCCGGCCCGGAGGGCGCGCTCGGCGTACAGCGATTCGTCATGCATCGAGAGCACCAACACCGGCAGGTTTTGGTGGCACGCCCGGATGTCCCGGACCAGATCGGTGCCGCGATTGCCGTCCATGGACAGATCGACGATGGCCATGTCGGGATGCAGGGAGTGGATGGCCTGCAACGTTTGCGGGGCATCGGCGGCCTGACCGCACACGATGAGGTCGGCTTGCTGGTTGATCAGGCGCGCCAGCCATTCGCGCACCATGGGGTGATCATCGGCAATGAGAATGCGATGCTTGGCCGCTGGTTTCATGCTCCCTCACACGTGGCGGCTCGGTTGTTTTTCGGGATCGAGAGGGCCACGCGCGTTCCTCCATTCGGACGACGGTGCATCTCGAGCGTTGCGCCGATCAGGCGCGCGCGGTAGTTCATCGTTCGAATCCCCATGCCCTTGCTGGCGCCCGGTTCAGAGGGCAAGCCCACGCCGTTGTCTTCCACGATCAACACAATTTGGTCACCCAGGTCGGAGAATTCAATCACCACCTCCGACGCTTTGCCGTGTTTGATCGCATTGGTGACGGCTTCCTGGGCAATCCGATACAGGTGAGTGACTTGCGCCTGGTCAAGCAGCGCGGTCGATCCGTTCGCTTTCACGATGCAATGAACGTGGAATAATGTTTGCACCATGGTTGACATTTCGCTGAGCGCCGGCCCCAAGCCACCCGGCGCAGTTCCGAGCGGTTCGAGTCCGCGGGCAATCGCATGTGCCTGAGTGATGGCCTGACTGATATAAGTCGAGATCCGTTTCACTTCAGCGGCTTGCGGGAGTGATTGCTCCGTCAGTTCTTCCACCAACACCTGACTGGCAAATTCAGTGGCCGTCAGATGCTGGCAAAGCCCGTCATGTAGGTCCTGCGCAATGCGCCGCCGCTCTTGATCGGAAATTTCCAGTACTTCCTTCTCAAGTTGTCTGCGCCGAGTGATGTCGCGAACGGTGCCGGTAAACAGCCGCCGGTTGCCCAACTGGACTTCGCCGACGGCGAGTTCCATCGGGAAAAGGGAGCCGTCCTTGCGCTGCGCGAAGACCTGCCGACTACTGCCGATCACCTTGCGTTGGCCCGTTCTCAAGTAGTCGCAGATGTAGCGGTCGTGTTGGTCCCGGTAAGGAGGAGGCACGAGCAGGCGCATGTTCTGCCCGATGATTTCGTGTGCGTGGTAGCCGAAGATGCGCTCAGCGGCCGGGTTGAACGTGTCAATGATGCCGTGATCGTCGACGGTGACAATCCCATCCACGGCGGTATCAACGTAGGCGCCGAGTTTGGTGCGGGTAGTTTGGGCGATGTCGGTTGCGTTCTGGCATTCTTCGATTGCCTTGATAAGTTCTCGGACTTTTCCCTTGAGTTGGTCCTGTAGAGATCGTGTTCGAGCTGCCAAGAGAGCAAGAATCAGAAACACGGCCAATCCCATGACTGCACTCCAGGCGCCACTCCAAACCTGAGAAGCAGTAACGGGGAACCGCAAGCTGGCGAGGGAGACTGCCGCCGTTCCAATGACTGCGATGGATACCCCGGCGGCTCTGCCGGCATGCCACGCGACGATGACGACCACCAACACGTAAAGGATGGGAACTTCGTTTCCGGGACCCGCCAAAAAGTCGATCACGCCGACGATTGTCATGGCCATCAGTCCCGCTCCAACCACCCAAAGCTTGGATCGGCTCTTGAGCCACGTCACGCTCTCCTGCACGGTGCGCCTCCGTGATCCGGGAACAGATGCCCTCGTGACATGCGTTCCTGATAGTTGATGATCCCCGGCGCTCGGGCGTACGAGGATAAGACGAATTGCAGGCGGCCGAAGGCAATGAACGAAACGCGCCGCTTCTTCGCGAGGGTGTTTTCCTCGCGTGCGAAGGGCTCGCCGTTGAATTGCGAGGACGGACAACTGGGTGACGAGCGCTGACGGCGCACTCGTTGCGAGCTTGGGTCAGGTAAGAGGCTACAGGACTTCGGTAAGCGTTCGGTACCGGACACGCCCGTGATGACGGAACCATGATTCGAGTCCATTCTCGCGCCGACTCGAACCCGAAACTGGGCTGGCGAGCGTCTTGGCTACCTCCCCCTCACCACTGTGAATAACTATCACTAAGTCAATCCTCCTGTCCAACAAATTCGGGGCTTCCCGGGTTGGCTCAAGATGAATGGGTTTCGTAAACCGTGTTCGGGGGCGTTCAGGTTTCACAACAGGAGCGGCGGTACGTGTGCGACGCGAAGTTGACCGTATGGCGGTCGCGGAACGGGGGCCGGTCATGGCAGGCGCTGACGCGGGGCCTGCCGCAAAAGAATTGCTATACGCAGACCCTTCGTCAGGCCGCGACCGCGGACAGATGTGACGAGGCAGGCATTTACGTGGGCACGATCAGCGGTGAGATTTTCTATTCACGCAACGGCGGCGACAAGTGGGAGCTACTCGCCGCGCACCTGCCACCCGTGCTTTCGCTGGAAGCGGCGGTAGTATAGCTCAGCCTAGAATTGCGCGACCAGATGGAGAAGCCAAGACACGAAGCGTAGCCACAGATCCACACGGATGGACGCGGATGGCAGGGGCGCAGAGGTTGGAATCCGTCTGTGCTGCATCGCTGAGAGGCCGATGCAGCACGAGGTTGCCTCGTGAGGACGGGGTGCGGAGGGTTGCCACAAAGGCACGAAGAACACGAAGCGGGCAAGAGTTTTGCCACAAAAAGGCACAAGCGACGCAAGGGACGCAAAGGCGGGGCGGAGGTTCACCACGAAGGCACGAAGAGGAAGGATTGCCTCACGCAGCCCCGATAAGGAATCGGGGTAAAAGGCACAGAGGACGCAGAGGGTGGAGGCTGTGTTGAATCGTTGAGGGGACGATTCAACACAAACTCGCTGTCCGTTTTCGCGGTGACGCCGATTGCTACAGGCGGTCGCGACAATCCCCGAAAGCAGAGATGTGAGCCCGGGCGTTCTGTAAGTTTATGGATAGCACTATTTGCCGTGAAAACAACATCGCGGGTTTGCCGCGGGAGTACGACGTGCGGCGTCTCGTCTGACTCGGCTTACGCAGCTTGTGCCGCGTTCGGCTATAACCGCTGCAGGGTGTGGCGGGTGGAGAGTTGATCTCAGAGAAGTGTAAGGGGTAAAGCGTTGCCCCGCAGATGATACTCTCCACTGGAGCATATCATGGCAAGCGACGGGTCGTCGTGTGACAAGAGGCTGCCGCGAACGTGGCGCACGCTCGACTCAGTATGATAACGAAAAACGAACTGACCCCTTCTTCAGGGTGGTGGAGCGTTGGAGCAAGAGCAGGAGCAAGAGACAGGAGGCGGAAGGCGAGGGGGCAGATTGGAAAAGAGTGGCAAGTGGCGCTGCGAAGCACGAAACACGAATCTCGAAATCCGAAACAAATCCGAAGTGCGAAACTCGGAGCGAGGGCAGATTGGAAAAGAGTGGCCGCGCAGGCAGTTGGAAAGTGGAGGGCGGTGACTGCTTAGATAATTGTTACAATGATTAGACGCGCCCCCAATTCCAATTCATTCCGTCAATTGCAAAATGCAAAGATGTGACCCCGATTCCTCGCGCGAAGGATCGCCACAGTAGGTGTATTGGAGGGCATTATTGACAGGTTCGGGGGCAAATTGGGGATGCTCAGGATAGCTGGGACTATAGTGTTCAATTCCGCGAAGAACTGATCTAGATCGTACTTAAGCTTAAGGGTAGTTTTTTCCTTTACAGCCTCGCGCCAATTTGCACTGGCTTTGACAAAGTCTCTAAAGATTTGCTCTTTGGCTTGGTAGATGTCGCGTTGCCTCGCTTGTCGCAGTTGGTACATCATCCCAAAAAAGGAAACGACGAAGGAAATGATCCCGGCGATTACCACCGTGGAAATGGCAAGGAGAATATCCTGCTTGAAAGTCCGTTTGCCACGGTCATCAAAGTGCCTATCGCCTTTCTTGGGACTTAGCATGTTCTCGGGCGGATTGTCTGGCGTTGTCACATCGTGCAAGCATAACAACCTGGCCAGTGAATCGCAAGGTTTGCAGATCATCCAAAGCGAGGACACAGGCTAAACAGTTTGAGTGGTAGTTCTTGGTCGTGGCGTGAAGCGCAGTTGGAGAGTGTGGGTGAAATGCGGCGGGCGAACCGCGGGGTTACTACGAGTAGCGGAGTTCAACGCGTGCAGCCCAAGACGATCCATCTGCGCAGCTGTGTCTCGGTTGGCAGGTGAACACGCCGACAGAGCTCCGTAAACGCCACGTAGAACGTGGTAAACCACGCGAGCAGGCGGCGTGGCTACAAGAGCGGGAGCGCGTACCTGCGACAGCGACAACGGGTCCCGTTGTCCCGCCAAAGGCGGGCGAGCCTACAATTCGGAGACAGCGCGGAGCGGAGCGGACGACGCGTGCGGCGGGCCGCCGCGCCCTACCGACGACACGGGTTACGCCGCGTGAGGGCACGCGGCCTACAAAGCAGAGCGGCGGGCTGAGCCAGCCCGCCCTACCCCGATTAGGAATCGCGGGCAGGCCAACGACGAGGAGACGGAGCGGAGGCGGCCAGGGACGGCCGCTACTACACCGACGATCCGGATGGGCTGGGGACAGCTCCGTAAACGACACGCGAGCAGGCCCACGTTACACCGAACCCGGCACGGCTCGCAGAGCCGTGGCTACACCACTTCGGCACGGCGACAGAGCGCCGTGGCTACAACATGAGGGACGAGGACCGCGGTCAGCGCCCGCGGCAACAGGGGGAAACGGCAGGCGAACACGGCGCGGTGGGCCACCGCGCCCTACCGGGGAAATGACGGCAGGCCGGGGCGCTTACCCTACAAATCAAGAAAGACTGATTATCGAGAATCGATATTTGTGCTGGACACGGTGTTGCGGCGGTGGTATAGGGGCGATAGTTGTTTGACATAGGACGGACGGCGTACAGAGACGGGGGGAATTGCAGATCGGAGATTTGAGACCTCAGAGAGACAGAGAATCGTGGGTCGGCGGATCGGCTGGGGACAGCCGACGCTGCACCGGAGGACGGTTGGCATGGAACTTTCCAAAAAGAGGTGGTTTTTACCAAACGAACCCAACTGAAAAATGTGGAAGTATTTTGAAATGAAGATGTTGGGGAAAAATACGAGTTGGGTTCGTTTTGCAAAAAGAGGAAAAAAACAGGGAATAAATGGTGGAAAACAGCGCCGGGAGGGGTGGTTTTGCGGAGGAATGAAGACAAAAGGGGGACGGAATTCAGCCCCGAAAAGCCACGTAAAACGTGGTGAAGATTCGGGGGAGGCGCGACGCCTCGAGACGGAAGGCAGGCGGCGGACACGCCTCGCAGAGGCGTGGCTACACCGGGGAGGCAAGGCGGCTGGGACAGCCGCTACTACACGAGGGCAGGAGGGAAAACTGGATTGGAGATTGGAGATTGGAAATCATTGACCTGAGTCTAATCCGACACGCCCCGGTGCATCGTTTGCGAATGCGGCTTGGCGCCGGCGTTGTCCACCATCAGATGAAAGGCGGTACCGCCGTGAAGGGCGAAGCGCTTCGCAAACAGAGACTCGATGCGGTCCGAAATCGGCCCGGTCAATTCCTCAATCTCGTCGGCACGGATGCGGATGGTTGGATTGAAACCGCGTTTGGGCGGAAGCAAGTCAGCGAGCATGTCAGCTTGCGCGAGGCCGGCATCGCCGTTCGCCTGGTCGGCGAGATAGCGGCGCACATCGAAATTCAAGGGTGCGTCGGATGGATAGCTGGCGAACGTCGCAGCTCGTTCGCGCGTGCAATGCGGCGCGTCATCAAATTGCACGATGCAATGGAGCGGGGCGGGGAAGTAGAGATCGGCCAGGATCGTCGCATCGCCCCAGACGAACTGCTTGTCGCGTTCGGCTACAACATTGAAACGCCGCCGCATCAAGGATGCGACGGCGTCGAGCACGGCTTTCTTCGTGATCTTCACAACGACTTCAAGCAATCATCGAGCATCGCGTGCAGTTGCGAGACGGTGTCGAGGGTCTCATCGCCCATATGAGCGAGACGGAAACTCTTGCCTTTGATCGGGCCGTAGCCGCCATCGATGAGGACCTTGTATTTGTCCTTGAGCGTCTTTTGCAACTTGGCGACGTCGATATTCTTGTTGTTCTTCACGCACGTGAGCGTGACGGATTCGTAGCCGGATTTCGGGAACAACTCGAACCCGCGCGATTTGGCCCATTCGCGGGTCTTCTGTGCCATCTTGAGGTGGCGCGCGTAGCGATTCTCCAGCCCTTCCTTCTCGAACTGGTCGAGCTTGAACTTGAGTCCGTAAATGTGCGGAATGCTCGGTGTGGATGGCGTCATGTTCTTGTCGTGGTTCGCCTTGAACTCGAGGAAATCGAAATAGTAGCCGCGGCCGGGAATCGTCCCGGCCAGCTTCAGAGCGCGCTCGCTCACGGCGAACACGGCGGTTCCCGGCGGCAGCGCCCAGGCTTTCTGCGTGCCGGCGAGGATGACGTCGATCCCGAGCGCATCGGTGTCGATCTTCAGGGCGGTCATCGAACTGACCGTGTCGACGACGAACATCACATCGGGATACTTCTTCATCACCTGGGCGATTTCCGGCAACGGATTCATCAGGCCCGTCGAGGTTTCATTGTGCACGACGGTGACGACATCGAACTGCCCGGTCTTCAGTTTGGCGTCGATCATTTCGGGAAGGATGGGTTGACCCCATTCGACTTTGAGCGCCTCGGCCTGCTTCCCGCAACGTTGGCTCACGTCGAACCACTTATCGGAGAACGCCCCGCAGCAACAGTTGAGCACCTTCTTGGCGACGAGATTGCGCACGGATGCTTCCATCACGCCCCAAGCCGACGACGTGGAAATGAAAACGGGATTCTTCGTGTAGAGGATTTTTTGCAGCTTGGGCTGAATTGCCGCATACAGGTCTTGGAATCCCGATCCACGGTGCCCAATCATGGGCTGGCTCATTGCTTGGAACGTGTCATCGCTAACCTCCACGGGGCCAGGGATAAACAACTTTATATGGGGCATGCTCATGGGCCTATTCCTCTCTTTTCTCGTGACAAACGGGTTGGGCCAATGAATATAATGTTTCGCGCGAAATCTCAACCTTTTTTGCAGGCGAGAGGCGAGCCTATGCCAAAGACCCTGAACATCGGGATGATCGGCTACAAATTCATGGGCCGCGCCCACTCCAACGCGTGGCTGAAAGCGGACAAATTCTTCGACCTCAAAGCCCGGCCCGTGTTGAAGGTCATCTGTGGCCGACAAAAGGCGGGCGTGACGAACGCCTGCACTCGTTGGGGCTGGAACCAGTTCGTGACCGATTGGCGTGAGGTGGTTGACGACTCGACCATCGACGTCATCGACATCAACACGCCCAACGACATGCACGCCGAGATTGCCATTGCCGCCGCCAAAGCGGGCAAGGCGATCCTGTGCGAAAAGCCCCTCGCGCTCGATGTGAAACAGGCCCGACAGATGGTGGATGCGGTGAAGAAAGCCGGGGTCGTCAACATGGTCTGCCACAACTACCGACGCATCCCCGCCATCGTACTGGCGAAGAAGATGATCGAGGCGGGCGAGTTGGGCGCCATCTATCACTATCGCGCCCGGTACGCGCAGGACTGGATTGTCGACCCGAACTTCCCGCTCGTCTGGCGGTTGCAGAGCAAGATCTCCGGTTCGGGTGCGCATGGCGACATCAACGCGCACATCATCGATCTTGGTCGCTACCTTATCGGCGAGTTCAGCGAAGTATGCGGTCAGATGGAAACATTCGTCAAGGAACGTCCGCTACCGGGCGAGTCGAGCAAGAAAGGCAAAGTCACCGTCGATGACGCGGTCATGTTTATTGGGCGTTTTCAGAACGGGGCGCTGGCCAATCTCGAAGCCACGCGCTTCGCGCTTGGTCGCAAGAACGGCATCGAGATCGAGATCAACGGCAGCAAAGGTTCACTGGTGTTTGATTTCGAGGACATGAACCGGCTGAAGTACTACAATGAAGCGGATCCGGCCGACCGCCGTGGGTTCCGCGACATCCTGGTCACGCAAGGCGGCGGCGTGCATCCCTATGTCGGCAACTGGTGGCCGCCGGGCCACATTATCGGCTACGAGCACACCTTCGTGCACACGGTTGCCGACTTCATTAATGCGGTCGTAGACAAACAGCCCGTGCAACCGACCTTCGAAGACGGTTTGGCGAACCAGATCGTGCTCGACGCTGTCGAAAAATCCGCCAAAGCGCGCCGGTGGATCACGCTGGGAAAGTAATCCGATGACATGGAGCGAGATATTCGGGGTTTTCACCAAGCCACTGTTTCAGTTGGGGCAAACGCCGGTTTCACTGGCGACCATGGTCGAGTTTGTCGTGGTCATCACGATTGTGGTGCTGTTGTCGCGGGTGATTCGCCGCTTGTTGCGCACGCGCGTTCTGGCGCGCACGAAGCTCGACGTCGGTCAGCAATACGCCATCGCCCGCATCGCGAGCTACGTGGTGCTGGTGATTGGGTTGCTGATCAGTGTGGAAACGTTCGGCGTGAAGCTCAGTTCGCTGGCGGTGATTGCGGGCGCGCTCGGCGTCGGGATCGGCTTCGGCCTGCAGAACATCGTCAGCAACTTCGTCAGCGGCCTGGTCATTCTCGCGGAGCGGCCGATTCAGATCGGCGACCGCATTGATCTCGGCAACAACACGGTGGGGAAGGTGATGCGCATCGGCGCGCGCGCCACGCACGTATTGACCAACGACAACATCATGGTCATCGTGCCGAACTCCGAATTCATATCCAGCCGGGTCGTCAACTGGACGCACGTCGATCCGCGCGTGCGTCTTCGTATCAACGTGGGCGTCAGCTACGGCAGTGATCCGCATCTCGTTGAAAAACTTCTTTTGGAAATTGCCGAGGGCAATCCAAGTGTGCTCAAGAATCCAGTGCCCACCGTGGTCTTCAAGGAGTTCGGTGAGAGCTCGCTTAATTTCGAGCTTCGGGTGTGGGCGGATGACATGGCGCACCGTCCCGGGACACTTGAGAGCCAGTTGAACTTCGCCATCTGGGACAAGTTCAAGGAGCACGGCATCGAGATCCCATTCCCGCAGCGCGATCTTCACGTCAAGGAGCCCATCCGCGTCGAAGTGAAGTCGTCCTAGCTTGCGTGGTGACCCACGATCGCGCTCCCGCAGTTCGCGCGAGAATGGAGCTGGAGAAAGTGCGAGCCCAACTTGATTCCGCGTTGGTTGTATGGTAGAGGAAAAGGGTCGCAGTTTTTGCCTCGTGGCGAGGCAATATGAACAAACAATCCATCCAACCTATGGGGTGATATGAAGAAATTCTTCGCATTAGCAACAACACTTCTCCTGGTGGCCACTGTTTACGCGGGTGAGGTGCAGGACATTACCATTCCGGAACTCAAGGCGGCGATCGAAGCCAAGAAGGTCACGCTCCTTGACGCCAATGGAAGCAAGTCATGGAAGGCGGGGCACATCCCCGGCGCGATTGACTTCAAAGCCAACCCGGATAAGCTGGCCAGCGTCCTTCCGAGCGACAAGGGAGCATTGGTGGTGGCCTATTGCGGCGGTCCGCAGTGCCAGGCCTACAAGGCAGCTGTCGAGGCAGCCCAAAAACTTGGATATACCAATATCAAGCATCTTCCCGCGGGCATCTCTGGCTGGACGAAAGCCGGCGAAGCGACTGACAAGGGAAGCTAGGACGTTTACGCTCTAAAGAATCGGGCGCCTCGAGCGGCAAGCAAGAGGCACCCGTCTTCTTTTCCGATGCGACGACAGCTCGCAGTTGCTCAGGGTTTTCCGCCGAAGCTCACAAAGTCGTCGAGGTCGAGCAAGTCGAACCACCCGACAACATCGTCGCGCTTCTTGCTGAGTTTGGCCAGCAGCCCGGTGAAATACTCACGCGTCTCCACGTCCGTCGGGCCGCGCTGGTCGGCCAGCGCGCTCCACTGTGCGATCTCCCACGGTTGCCGCTTCGTCGACGAATGTTTGGCGATCCATTCCAGGATTTCTCCGTCGCCATCCCCCGCGGCCAACCGGTTCTTCAAGTCGCCCGCCTTGATGCCCGCAAATTCGAGGAATCGCTGGTCGAGCGGGCAAGCGAAGTCGTACTCGCCATTTTTGCCCGCCAGCGTGGCGCGGCCCTTGTCGAGACAGCGGGCGAGGATGGCATAACCGCCGAGCCGCACACGCGGACTGCGCGGCGGCCGTTGTGTCAGATCAGGTGCCCTTATAGTTTTGGATTTCATCGTTCCTCCACGGGGTTCGATGCTGTCAGGCTGCAAATCGTTTCACTTCGGCTTACCGATGCGGTGGCAAAGGCAGCCAACCGAGTCTTTCGAAACGCAGGTACAATTCCCGGCAAACCCAGGCGTCCGTGGCGGCGTAGCAAAGCTGGCTCGGCGCGAGGTTGGGCCTTGCCCAATTCGATGTTTGCGGGCCCTTGGTGACGCGCCCGCTGAGAAACAGACCAGTCAGGTTGCGCAAGCCGGTTTGTTCCATTCCGCGGTGCTTGGCAATGTCGCCCAGATCCACAACATTCGCCGCCGTAAACGGAAACAGCTTCTGCAGTTCGGCGAGATCACGGGCGAGCGCCACGCCGGCTTTGACGATCTGCGCATCGCCGAGAACTTCGGCCAACGCCCGCGAGCAGTCGAGTCGCGCGAGGGGAAACAGATGCACCGCATGGCTCGTGGCGATCTGCACGAGGCTGGGCGCGTGCGATTGGCCCTTGCGAAACGTCGGGCGCGTCTCCGTGTCGAAGCCCACCACGCGCTCCGATCGGATGTCATGCACGGCACGGTGCAAGTCTGCCTCGGTGGCCGCCAGCCGGATCGTACCGCGATACCGCACCACGGGAAGCTTCATCAGTTCCTCGTGGGGAATGGTCCGGCGCGCGTCGGCGTCATCCGTAGCTTGACGCTGACGCACCGTGGAACGGATTGGCCCGTCAGTTGCCATCTTACTGCATCAGTTTGGCGAGGGTCTCGCCGATTTCGGCAGGAGTTTTGGCAACCGCGATGCCGCAGGATTCGAGCGCCTTGATCTTATCGACCGCGGCGCCGCTGCCGCCGCTGATGATCGCGCCTGCGTGACCCATGCGGCGGCCCTTCGGCGCGGTCGCGCCCGCGATGAACGCGGCCACCGGCTTGGTGAAATTGTCTTTGATCCAGTGCGCAGCCTCTTCCTCCGCGTTCCCACCAATTTCGCCAATGACGATCACGCCCTCCGTTTGCGGGTCGGTCTCGAACATTTCCAGCAGGTCAATGAAGTCGAGACCCTTGACGGGATCGCCGCCGATGCCGATGCAAGTGGACTGGCCGATGCCACGCGAACTGAGTTGCCACACGGCCTCATAGGTGAGCGTGCCGCTGCGGGAGATGACGCCGGCGGGACCCGGTTTGTGGATGTAACCGGGCATGATCCCGATCTTGCACGCGCCGGGCGTGATGATGCCGGGACAGTTCGGGCCGATGAGTTTGACGCTCGTGCCCTGAAGCGCGCGTTTCACGCGCACCATGTCGACCACAGGGATGCCTTCGGTGATCGCGACGATCAATTCGATGCCCGCGTCCGCCGCCTCGAGAATCGCATCGGCGGCAAATGGTGCGGGCACGAAGATGCAGGAAACGTTCGCGGCGGTTTCGCGCACGGCTTCGCTGACGGTGTTAAAGACCGGGACCTTCTGTGAGTTGAGTTCAACGACTTCGCCGCCGCGGCCCGGTGTGACACCGCCCACGAGCTTCGTGCCGTAGTTGAGACATTGCTCGGCGTGGAACTGGCCGGCGGAGCCGGTGATGCCTTGAACGATCAACCGCGTGTTGGCGTCGACCAGGATGCTCATGGACGTACCGGGGTGTGCTTCTCGTGCACGATGGCCATCAGACCCGCGATGCGGAAGCTGGAGTTCTTCCACTGGAATGTCTCGACCGACGTGTCGTGCAGCGCTTCTTCATATTCCTGCAAAAACCCATCAACTTCGTTGTCGGGAATATCGACCACCAGCGGACGGTCCACGTTTTCGTAGTAGAGATAGAGTTTCATGTTGTTTATTTCGCGGCGTGGACGATCTTTTGCGCGGCATCCGCCATGGAGTCCGCCGCGATGACGGCCAAGCCGCTTTGTTTCAGGATTTTCTTGCCCAGTTCGACGTTGGTGCCTTCGAGTCGGACGACGATCGGCACGCGGGCATTCACTTGCTTGACGGCGGTAAGAATGCCGTTGGCAATCACATCGCACTTCATGATGCCGCCGAAGATGTTCACAAGGATGCCTTTGACGTTCCTGTCGGCGCAAAGAATCTTGAACGCCTCGGTGACCTGCTCGGTGCTCGCGCCGCCGCCTACGTCGAGAAAATTCGCGGGCAAGCCGCCGTAGTACTTGATGACGTCCATCGTGGCCATGGCCAGGCCTGCGCCGTTGACCATGCAGGCAATGTTACCGTCGAGTCCGATGTAGTTGAGGCCGAACTTGCTCGCTTCGACCTCGCGCGGGTCTTCTTCGCTGAGATCGCGCATGGCGAGGATGTCCTTGTGACGGAACAGGGCATTGTCGTCGAAGTTCATCTTCGCGTCGAGTGCCATCACGCGGTCCTGCTGGTCGATGATGAGCGGATTGATTTCGATGAGCGAGGCGTCGGTTTCGACAAACGCGCGATAGACGCTGAGGATGAGATTGACGGCGGGCTGCAACTGGGTGCCGCCGAGACCGAGCGCATAGGCGATCTTTCGCGCCTGGTATGGTTGCGCTCCAATCGCGGGATCGACAGGCTCTTTCAGGATCTTCTCGGGCGTTTTCGCGGCAACCGCCTCGATGTCCACGCCACCCTCGGTGCTGGCCAGAAACGACGGACGCGCAATCGAGCGGTCAATCAAAACGCTCAGGCACAGTTCACGCTTGGGAACGCAGCCAGCCTCGATCAACACTTTGCGCACCTGTTTGCCCTGCGGGCCGGTCTGGTGGGTGACGAGCACTTTGCCGATCAGCTCGCGTGTGGCTTTCGCGGCGTCTGCGGGTGTTTTGACAATCCTGATGCCGCCCGCCTTGCCGCGTCCGCCGGCGTGAATCTGCGACTTGACGGCGATGGCGTCGGTTTTCAACGAGCGCGCAACCGTTTCCGCTTCTTCGGGCGTGGACGCGACCCCGCCGTCGGCGACGGGCACGCCGAAGCGGCGAAGGATTTCCTTGGCTTGGTATTCGTGGATATTCATGAACTGATCAACTTCGGCTCAACGGTGGTCGATGGGTACGACGTTGAGGCCTTCCGGTCTCGCGCGGATTGACAGCCGCACAAGCTAATCTATGGACGCGCGCCCGTAGCGTCAACGGAAAAGTCGAATTCAATCCACCCCGGTGCAAAACATTCCTAGCGAGTCCATTTCCCTTGAAATCGAGCGCCATTTCATGCGATTTTGGGTGTGGAACAAGGAGGAATTGTGTTGTGCCCGGCAGTCAGGTCGCTCCCATTGGTCGCGTTCGCTCTCGGCCTCGCTTTCACGGGCGTGGGGTTTGCCCAGCCGACGGCTCTCAAGGCCTATCGCTATGGCAACACGTATTACGTCGCAGTCGGCGACGTGGCGAACTATTACGGGCTCGGCCCTGACACGCGCGGCGTTATCAATCGCGCCGAGTACAAGACGAGTTTTGCCCAACTGGAGGTGGAAGCCGACCGCCGTGATGTTCTGCTGAATGGCGTGAATCATTGGCTCTCGGCGCCCATCCTTGCGGTGCGCGGCAAGCTCTGGGTGGCCGAGCTAGATGTCCTGAAGACGCTGGATCCCGTGTTGCAGCCCCAGCGATTGCGGAAGCCAGGCGCGTCGGTCCGCACCGTGGTCATCGATCCCGGCCATGGCGGCAGTGATCGCGGTACCCGCGGTCGATCAAGCTTCGAGAAGGTATTGACGCTGGATGTGGCGAAGCGTGTGGAGCGGAATTTGGCGGGAAGCGGCGTGCGGGTCATCCTGACGCGCACGGCGGACAAGACCGTCGCGTTGGAAGACCGCGTGGAGTTTGCCCACGCGAATGGCGCGGATTTGTTTGTGAGCATCCATTTCAATTCAGGGGGCTCGGCGGACGGGATCGAAACGTATTGCACGCCGCCCGCCGGTGTAAGTTCAACGGCGAATTTCGGCGGAACCGGCGGCGACCGCGACACGGGCAGTGGCGACCGCGGTGCAGTGACGAACAATCGTTTTGACGCGCAGAACGTGTGGCTGGCGCATTGTGCGCAGAAGTCATTGCTGCGGGCGACGGGGGCCATGGATCGAGGCGTGCGGCGGGCGCGCTTCTGGGTGCTGCGCTACACGAACTGCCCCGCGATTTTGATCGAAGCTGGTTTTTTGTCGAGTTCTTCCGAGGAACAGCGCATTCTGCGAAGTGACTACCGCGAGACGTTGGCAAAAGCCGTCGCCGACGGCATCGTGGCGTACAAGAAGACGGTGGAGACACAGTGATCTTGCGAATAAGCATCATTGCAGTTGCGGCCGCCCTGACAACGTTTATCCTGGCCTGTAATTACAGTCACGTCGGGCCGGCGGCGGCGACGTTCAGCCAGCCGCCTCCGCCGCTCGGCGCGGGTTCTTTGCAAGCGCAAGCCGGCCCGCTGGTGTTGCGGGTTCGCCGCCATCTCGATACAGTCCTGCGCGGTCCCGACAACGAGGAGGATCAGTTGCTCGTCGTGGAAGTGCGCAACTTCCAACTCAACCACAAACTGCAGATTCCTTCCGACAGCGTGACGCCCGAGTTTGTGGCGACGCGCTTCGGCCCGAGTTCGAAAGGCCAGGCCTACACGGGGTATCTCATCGTGAAGAAAATCACTCCTCGTAAAGTGGACGCGTATCTACACATCAATGTCATGGCCAGCACCGCCTCGGGTTCCTATACCCAAACCGAAGAATTCCACGGCAATTTCACGTTCGTGCAAGGACTTGAGGAAGCCCCTGGGCGATGAATGAATTGATCGTCAAGACGAACCGGCACACAGAATTTGTCGAGATTACTGGCGACGTGCAGCGCCTCGTCGATAAGTCGGGTGTGAAGGAGGGCGTCTGCATCTGCTTTGTGCCGCATACAACGGCGGGCATTACGATCAATGAGAATGCCGACCCGGACGTGGTGGCGGACATGATTTACGCGCTCGACAAGGCAGTGCCGTGGAAGGATGCGCAGTATCGGCACGGCGAAGGCAACACGGCGGCGCACGTGAAGTCGAGCATGATGGGGCACACGGTGCAGGTGCTCGTGCGCAGCGGCAAGCTGCAGTTCGGCACGTGGCAGGGCATTTACTTGTGTGAATTTGACGGCCCACGGACCCGCAAAGTGTGGTTGTCGATTACTGGTTAGTCACCCCGCCTAATTGTCCTCCGCAGTTCAGGAAACCTTATCGACCACGAGTGCATCGAACCACGAGAGACGCGTGCAGGGCATTCAATTGGAATAAGATCCTGACGAAAAACATAACCACATTCAATTCGATCGGAAGCCATGAACACCACCATCCACCGCGAACAACTTATCAACCAACTCAACTGGCGTTACGCCACGAAGCAATTCGATCCGCAACGCAAGATCAGTCCCGAAGATTGGGCGGCGCTCGAAGAAGCGCTGGTGCTCTCGCCGTCCTCCTTCGGCCTTCAGCCGTGGAGATTCATTGTGGTCACCGACCAGGCGACGAAGGAACGGCTCGTCGCTGCGTCGTGGGGACAACGGCAACCGGCGGATTGTTCCCATCTGGTGGTTTTCGCCATCAAGAAGGACATCAACGAACGGGACCTAGACGTTTATGTCGACCGGATTGCCGAAGTTCGCGGGACACCGCGTAAATCACTTGCCGGACTGCACGACATGATGACCGGCAGCCTTCTCAAGGGCATGGACGCCACTGCCCGCAACACTTGGGCCGCGCATCAGGTGTACATTGCGTTGGGGAATTTCCTGACCAGCGCGGCGCTGTTGGGCATCGACGCCTGTCCGATGGAAGGCATTGAGCCGGCGAAATACGATGAAATCCTTGGCTTGGATAAACAGGGTTTGGGCACCGTCGTTGTTGCCGCGGCCGGTTATCGGGCAACGGGTGACAAATATGCAGCGCTTAAGAAGGTGCGCTTTCCGAAAGAAGAAGTCCTCGTGAAGGTCTGACGCAAACTTACTTGCTGACCGCGGCAGCAAGTTGCGCGGCCTCGGCTGTCAGGCTGCGGATGGTCGACCAATTCTTCGCGGCGATCAACGTGCGCTCGACCATCCATGAGCCGCCGATTGCCGCCACGATCGGCAGTGCGAGATAGTCGCGGGCGTTGTCGGCGTTGACGCCCCCGAGAGGGATGAACTTCACGCCGGTGTGGGCATACGGTCCGGCCAGTGCTTTGAGCATCTTCACGCCGCCCGCGGGCTCGGCGGGAAAGAACTTTTGGAGTTTGCAACCGAGAGCCAGCCCGTGCTCCACCTCGGAGGCGGTCATCACGCCGGGAACAAACGGCAATTTCAACGCAAGCGATTTCGCCACGACCGCCTCGCTCAAGCCCGGTGCGACACCGAATTGCGCGCCGGCATCGATGGCGCGCTGAAGTTGGTCCACGTCGAGGATGGTGCCGGCGCCGACCAGCATGGCCGGGCACGCCTTGCGAACATTGCGGATGGATTGTTCGGCCGCCGGCGTGCGGAAGGTGATTTCGATGACGTCGACACCGGCCGCGACGAGGGCTTCGGCGAGAGGAACGGCGTCTTCGGCGTGGTCGATGACGACGACCGGCACGACACGTTTTTGAAAAATGCGCTGCATGGTAGGGTCCTCGGGATTGTTCTTGGGCATCACGACGATTTCTGGCCATAGCAGGCTTGCGGGCCGTGCTTGCGGAGGAAGTGTTTGTCGAGCAAGACGCGTGGCATCGATTTGACCGACGACTTGACGCGCAGGGTTTCGCTGGCCAAAAGAGCCAGATGTTCGAGCACGACCGCATTTTCCACCGCCGTAACAAGCGTCGCGCCCCACGCAAACGGCGCGTGGCTGGCCACCAGCACGCCGGGGAAACGCAGGGGATCGAGCCTCTCAAATCTCTCCACGATCACGTGCCCAGTGTTCGCCTCGTAGTCATGTTTGATTTCCTTCGCAGTCAGCAATCGCGTGCACGGGACCGGTCCGTGAAAATAATCGGCGTGCGTCGTGCCGAGCGGCGGGATTTCACGTCGCGCCTGCGCCCAGGCGGTGGCATACAGGCTGTGCGTGTGAACGATTCCGCCGATTCCCTTGAAGGCGCGGTACAGAACCAGGTGAGTTGGCGTGTCGGAGCTGGGACGGAGATCGCTGTCCACAACCCTGCCGGTCGCCAGCGATACGACGACCATATGTTCGGGTTTCATCGCATCGTACGGGACACCGGACGGCTTGATGACCAGGTTGCCGCTGGCGCGATCCACGCCGCTGGCGTTGCCCCAAGTTTGGATGACCAATCCTTCGCGAACCAGTTGCAGGTTCGCCTCGCACACTTTCTGTTTCAGTTTCTCAAGCATGATGACGGCTGATTCTAGCCTCGAGAGAGGCTCGGGGCCACAACCTTATTTCCTCGCGCGCCCGCGGATTTCCAGCAGTTTCTTCATCACGTCGTGCAGATTGCCGTTCCACTCGCGAGTTCCGAACGCATCGTGCAGCGTGCGATACAATGGGTACAACTCACGGTACACCGCGTGCGCCTGCGGATTCGGCATATACGCGCGTTTCTTTACGCCGGTCATCGCCTTCTGGGCGTCAGCGTAGGTCCGGTGCGCCCGGGCGACGACCGCGCCGGCGATGGCGGCGCCGAGCGCGCACGTCTGCGCCGAGCGCGAAACTTTCATCGGGCGACCCGTCACGTCGGCGTATATCTGCATGACGACGGGATTCTTTTCGGCGATGCCACCGCAGTTGATGATCTGTTCAACCTTCACGCCGTATTCCTCGAATCGATTGATGATCGTCAGCGCCCCAAAGGCGGTCGCCTCGATCAACGCGCGATAAATCTCCGCGGGCGTCGTGTAAAGCGTCTGGCCCAGCAACAGTCCCGTGAGCCGCTGATCCACGAGGATCGTGCGGTTGCCGTTGTTCCAATCCAGCGCGAGCAGGCCCGACTCGCCGGGTTTGAGCTTTGCCGCGGCGGCCGTCAGCGTCTCGTGCGAGCCGGTTTTCCGGCCGCCGGGTTCGATGTAATTCACAAACCAATTGAAGATGTCGCCGACAGCGGACTGGCCCGCTTCCAGTCCGTAATGACCCGGCAGGATGCTGCCGTTGACGATACCGCACAATCCCGGGATGTCCGCGAGTGTTTGGCCGACAGGCGCCACCATCATGTCGCACGTGCTCGTGCCGATGATTTTGACCAATGTGCCCGGCGCGATGCCGCTGGCGACGCCGCCGAGATGCGCGTCGAACGCACCGACCGCCACGGGTGTGCCCGCCCGCAAGCCGGTGCGTTTGGCCCAGTCGGAAGTCAGCCCGCCAACGGCGCGTTCGATGGTGTGAGCTTTTGCGCGGAGCCGCGAGCGTAATTGACCGAGCTTGGGGTGAAACGAGGCAAGGAACTCGGCATCGGGATAACCGCCCCACGCATCGTTGTACATCGCCTTGTGACCCGCGGCGCAGACACCGACAGTGAGTTTGTCGGGCGCTTCCGTCCCGGTGAGCGTCGCGGGAATCCAATCGGCAATCTCGACCCACGTGTGCGCCGCGTCGAACACCTCGGGCGACGTGCGCAGGCAGCGGAGGATCTTGCTGAAGAACCATTCGCTCGAATACGTTCCGCCGCACTTGGCGAGGTATTGCGGACGCACCGCCCGCGCTCTCGCGGTAATCTCCGCGGCTTCGGCCACGCTGGTGTGGTCCTTCCAGAGCCAGGCCATCGCGGCGGGGTCCCGGGCGAATCGTTTGTCGAATGCGAGGGCTCGGCCATTGGCATCCACCGGCATAGGCGTGCTGCCGGTTGTGTCCACGCCGATGCCGACGACCTGCTCGGGTTTGAATCCATTGACCGTGCGTCGGGTTTGTGCAAGCGCCTTCTTGATGGTGATCTCCGCGCCCGTGACGTAATCGGAAGGGTGCTGTCGAGCGAGGTTTGGGTCGCGCGATAGAATCACGCCCTGCGTGCCGTGCGCGTATTCCCACACCGCCGTGCCGACTTCACGACCATTGCGCACATCCGCAATCAAGCAGCGGACGGAGTTGGTGCCGTAATCCAAGCCGATGGAGTATTGCGCGCCCACGTGCAAGATCCCCGTCTATCGCGTGATGATGATTTTCACAACGTTGTCCTTGTAGGCGGCGTTCAACGCAAACGCCGCGGCGGTCTTCTCCAACGGGACGCGGTGCGAAATCAGGCTGCGCACATCGATACGGCCGTTCGCCACGAGATCGATGGCGCGCGGGTACGTGTGCTTCATGCGACGGCTGAAAACGACAGTCAGACCTTTGCGGCGCGCGGTGGAATGTTGGAACGCACAACGATCTTCCGACGGGATGCCGACCAGCACGACGCGCCCGCCGGGGCGCGCGAGTTCGATGACCTGTTCGATGGCATTGCCGCCCCACGCGGCTTCGATGGCCACGTCCACTTCCGCGCGAACGGGCAGGGGCCTCGCCCCGAACTTGATGGCGAGCGCCACGCGCCATGGAAGCGGATCCCTGACGAGGATTTCGCCTGCCCCAGCCAGTTTGGCGGCTTGGACAAGCAGCAGTCCAATGGGCCCTGTGCCGAGAATGGCCACGCGATCACCCAGCCGTATTTTCGCAAGATCGACGGCATGGAGGGCGACGCCGAGCGGTTCGAGCATCGCGGCGGCTTCGTCATTGATGGAGTCCGGCACCGGAAAACAGGTGTCGGCCGGTACGATCATGAACTCGCGCAGGCTGCCGTGGTCGGGATACAGGCCGCAGAAGTGGAGGCGTCGGCAGAGATTGGGATGTCCACGCTCACACAGGTCGCAGCGGTGGCACGGATGAGCGGGATCAACCGCCACGCGCGTGCCGGGACGCGACTCAGTTACGTTCGAGCCGACTTGTTCGACGACGCCGGCAAACTCGTGTCCGAGGACGAGAGGCGCTTTCAGGACAGTGTCGCCAATGCGAGCATCGGCGAACGTGTGCAGGTCGCTGCCGCAAATTCCGGTGGCGGTGACGCGCAGGAGTACGTCGCCGGGGCCGGGTTTGCCGGGGTGGGCGACGCGCTCCACCCGGATGTCGCGCGGACCGTGGAGCCGCGCAGCCAAGATGGAACGGGGGGTTGAACCCATCTTCGCCGGGGCGGCGGCTACTGACTGACGGATGAGGGGTGAAGATCGCGGCGTGGGAGCCGCTTTCACAATCGTTTTGGTGCGTTTAGCCATCGGACCCTTTCACCATTGGTTACTTGTCATAGCCGTCCCAGTCCCGGAGCGAGATGATAATAGATCTCGTTGTGACGGAGTTGCTGTTTGAAGGCGCGCAGATCTGTCTTCGCGTCGATCGCGACCAATTCGAGACCGGCGATTTCGGCGAAGTCTTCCATGTGTTCGGTGGTGACCGCGTAGCTGAACCCGGTATGGTGCGCCCCGCCGGCCTGAAGCCACGCGGCGCAGGCGGTTTTGAAATCGGGCCGGCATTTCCAAATGGCGCGGGCCACGGGAAGTCTTGGCAACGGCTTCGGGGGCTTGACGACGTCCACTTCGTTGACGAGCAAGCGGAAGCGGTTGCCGAGGTCGATCATGGAAGCGTTGATCGCGGGGCCGGCCGGCGCGTTGAACACGAGGCGCACGGGGTCTTCTTTGCCGCCGATGCCGAGCGGGTGGATTTCCAGCGAGGGTTTGCCGGCGGCGATGGATTCGCAAATCTCGAGCATGTGCGCGCCGAGCACGAGATGGCCGTCGGGATGGAGATGGTAGGTGTAATCCTCCATGAACGACGTGCCGCCGGTGAGGTCGGCGGCCATGACCTTCATGGCGCGGAGCAACGCGCAGGTTTTCCAATCGCCTTCCGCGCCGAACCCGTAGCCGTCGGCCATCAGGCGTTGGACGGCGAGGCCGGGCAATTGTTTCAGGCCATGCAAATCCTCGAACGTAGTGGTAAAGCCTCTGAAACCGCCCGCCTTGAGGAAGGCGCGCAGGCCGAGTTCGGTGCGCGCGCCGTAGCGGAGGGATTCGTGGCGCGCGCCGGCTTTGCGGAGTTCCGGGGCCACGTCGTAGCGTTGCTCGTATTCGTCACAGAGACGGTTGATGGCCGCGTCGCCGACATCGTTGACGAACTTCACGAGGTCGCCGACGCCGTAACCGTTGACCGCATAGCCCAGCTTCGCCTCGGCGGCGACTTTGTCACCTTCGGTGACGCCGACCTGGCGCATATTGTCGCCGAAACGGCAGAACTTGGCGCCCTGCCAATCGTGCCACGCGCGGGCGGCACGCATCCAGGCGGCGACGCGGTCCTGCACTTCGGCATCCGACCAGTGGCCGACGACGACTTTGCGATTCAGCCGCAACCGCGTGTGCATGAACCCCGCCTCGCGGTCGCCGTGGGCGGACTGGTTGAGGTTCATGAAATCCATGTCGATCTCGGCCCATGGGAGATCGCGATTGAACTGCGTGTGCAAGTGCAAGAACGGCTTCTTCAGGGAGGAGAGCCCGCCGATCCACATTTTGGAAGGTGAGAAGGTGTGCATCCAGAGGATCAACCCGGCGCACTTCGGTGCGTGGTTGGCTTCGAGGCAGAGATGGCGGATTTCGTCCGGCCCGGTGAGCACGGGCTTGAACACGATCTTCAGCGGCAGGCGTTTCGAGCCGTTGAGTTCCTCGACGATCTTGCGCGAGTTTGACGCCACCTTTTTCAGCGCCGCTTCTCCGTAGAGATGTTGACTACCGGTGACGTACCAGATTTCGAGAGAATCGAGATTCTTCATAATATATGCGGTGAGCTACGGTTCAGATGAATTCGTTAACGATGTTCTCCAGCATTTCCTGCCGCCCGCTCGTGTTCGTGTCGGCTTCGCCCTTTTGGAGCATGTAGGCTTCGAGTTCCTTCAGGCCAACCTTGCCCTTCTCGATGTCATGTCCGATGCCCTTGTCCCAGGAGGTATAGCGCTCTTTCACGAACTTGGCGAGCCGTCCGTCCTTGCGAATGGCGGCGGCAATCTTCAGCCCGCGCGCAAAGGCGTCCATGCCGCCAATGTGCGCGTGGAACAAATCCACGGGTTCAAAACTTTCGCGGCGCACCTTGGCATCGAAGTTGAGGCCGCCCGACTTGAAGCCGCCCATGCCGAGGACGACGAGCATGATCTGCGTCGTGAGATAGACGTCGGTCGGGAACTGGTCGGTGTCCCAGCCCAGCAACTCATCGCCGCGATTGGCGTCGATCGAGCCGAGCCGGCCCGCGGCGGCGGCGACGGTGAGTTCATGCAGCATCGTATGGCCGGCCAGCGTGGCGTGGTTGGTTTCGATGTTGAGTTGGAAGTGGTCAAGCAGGTCGAACTCGCGCAGGAAATTCAGGCAAGCGGCCACATCGGAATCGTATTGGTGCTTCGTCGGCTCCTTCGGTTTCGGCTCGATAAAAAACTGGCCCTTGAATCCGATGGCTTTCTTGTAGTCCACCGCCATGTGCAGGAACCGGGCGAGATGCTCTTGTTCCCGCTTGAGGTCGGTGTTGAGCAGGGTCGAGTACCCTTCGCGTCCGCCCCAGAAGACGTAGCCTGCGCTGCCGAGTTCGTGCGTGACTTCGAGCGCCTTCTTCACCTGCGCCGCGGCGAACGCGAACACGTCGGCGTTGCAGCTTGTCGCGGCGCCGTGCACGTAACGCGGGTTGGAAAAGAGGTTGGCCGTGCCCCAGAGCAGCTTGACGCCCGTGCGGGCTTGTTCTTCCTTCAAGACCTTCGCGACGGCGTCGAGGTTCCGGTTCGTCTCGCGGAGGTCTTTGCCTTCGGGGGCGAGATCGCGGTCGTGGAAACAATAGAACGGCGCGCCGAGTTTTTCGATAAACTCGAACGCGGCGCGCGCGCGGCGCTGGGCGTTGGCGACGGAATTCGAGCCGTCATCCCAAGGACGGACGGCGGTGCCGACGCCGAATGGGTCGCTCAGCGGGTTGCGAAACGTGTGCCAGTAGCACACGGCGAACCGCAGATGGTCGCGCATCGATTTGCCGTCGATTTTCTCGTCGGCACGGTAATGCTTGAACGCGAGGGGATTCTTCGACTTCGGTCCTTCATACTTGATCTCGGCGATGTCGGGGAAAGCTTGTGCTGTCATGATCAACTCCGCCTGCCTTCGGATGCCGTGGCCGGTGCGTGCGACGGCCCGATGTTGTTTGTGCCACAGCCTTGCGGCACAGAGCAACAGGTATTTTGGAGGCTCTACGGGTTGCGCTAAAGGGAATGTGTTGAGGTGAGTGAGTGGGGAAAAGGTGATTGTGCAGGAATGACTCTTCTAATTTTATGGATAGCACTATCCATAACCGCCGCAGGCTGTGACGGTCCAGCCGTCGCCGAGGGTTGCCGCAAACGACAGCGGCGTTTGCGCCGACGGCAAACATTCGGCGCGTTTGCCGCGACGGCGTCTCGAGGACTCGGCTCCAGACGGCTAGTGCCGCTTTCGGCTCCGTCCGACTCGGCTTGGCGGACAGGGTGGAGAGTTGATCTCAGAGAAGTGTAAAGAGTAGAGCGTTGATCCCCCAGACCTTTTGGCTGCCGATTGGGCACAGCATTCTATGGCCAAGGCAGCTCGTACGGCGCCTCAATATATCCCAACGGAATTGGAGAACCGTTCTGCGGGCTCCAATTTGGAATAAAGTTGTAAAATTGGCGGTCGCCACCTACTGCTTTATAATACAGCCCGCCGAAGCTGAGTTTGCGGTAGTAACAAAAAAACGGAACTGTGAGTTTACGGTATTTTTGCAGCTCTTCTACAATCGTGTTCAGGCGCTGCGTGTTGCCGTTCAAGCCGCTTATGTCAGCATAACATTCTCCAAGGTTGCATAAGCAAAAGGCGATGGCGACGTCGCTTTTGGATTTGCGCGCGAGCTTCAATGCTTCCTCAAAATGTGGCATCGCTTCGTTTGCCTTATCGTTATTGGCTTCGATTACACCCAAATTGCACAGGTCTATCGCGGTCTCTTCATTCATCTTCAATCTCTTATGTGTCTCAAGCGCTAGCTGCACCTCGTTACGTGCGGCCTCAAGGTTATTCTGGCATTCATAAACCATCGCAAGTTTGCCGTGAGCAACTGCTTCCGCTTCGACGTAGCCAGACGCCGAGGCGTACTTGATGGCGTCAGATAAATATCGGCTCTGAACTGTTGCATCGGGTGCGCTCGATCGGGTGAACGCCATGGTTGCGAGAGTCAATAGAATCGATGCTTTGCGCTTTGGATTGGTCGTCACGTTTAGGCTGGTCTCCAATCCCTTCTGTAGAAGTTCAATCGGCTTGGCCTCCTGAGGGCGAGTATAGATAAGATCTTGGGTGTACGTACGTCGAATGTCCTCAAGTTTGACCTGAAAGGATGACAGCGATGTGTCCACAGGCTTGAAATTTGCAGGCGATACTGCGGTCGACTCGCCTGATGATTTTTTATTACAGCCTCCCACGAATGAAATGCAGACGATGATAGCTGTAAGAGTAAGGAAGAATTTGGTGTGTTGCATTTTCATAAAGGGTGTAGTGCCCGCCGTGAATCAAGCGGCGAATTTGAGAGTGTTTGGGGTTGATGGTTGTGGTGTACAACGACGCTTCGAATTGCTGCAGGGTCGGCGGTGCGCTGTTGCCACCGGCGGGTGGAAAGGTGTTCAGCCGGAATTGGTCGCGGAGGCCGGCGTTGCCGGGGTCGGTCGCCGGCCATTGCAGGTCGGCGGGGTCCGCATTCTTCGCGGTGGTGGTCACTTTCGCCCCGCCTTTGGCGGCTGATTGCGCCTGCTCGACGGTGCCGAAATTCCCGCGCGCGGCGACAAAGGCCGTGGTCTCGGCCGCCGTCCAGCCTTTGAGTTGGAGCGTTGGCTGGCGCGGCGCACCAGCCGCCGTCATGCGTACTCCGAATCTGTCGCCGCGTTGCGTTCCGTTCCGCATCGCGGACGCAATGGTAGGGTTTCCCCACGCACAGTCAATGCCGATTCTGCTTCGCCATGGCGTTCGGCAAATCAGTCGTGCGAGGCGGTCGGGAAATCGGCGGGCGGCGTCTCATTGCTCGGCGTAGCGGGGCAGGGTTGGCACGGCGACAGAGGAGACCTTCGGTCGGCCGGAGTGCGCGGTCGGGCCCCGAAAAGGATTCGCGAGCAGGCGCGCCATGCCAACGACAGCGGCGGGATACCTAAACGACAGGCATCCCGCCCTACAACGACTACCCGGATGGGCTGGGGATTGCCGCGGGAAAGGAGTTGCGGCGTCTCGAGGACTCGGCTTCCCACGCTACATCAGAAACGGCCCGCGGTTGGCGAGCGCGGCTGCAACAGGCTCGACGGTCGTAGACCGCCGCTACAGGGGGGGGACGACGGCAGGCAAACACGCCGACAGAGCTCCGTAAACGGCACGCGAGCAGGCGGCGTGGCTACAAGGTACCGAGGGTAACGAATGCGGGCGCACCCACCCCTTGTTCCCCTCCGAGGAGGGGATGGCGGCGATTGCCGCGGGAGTACGGCGTGCGGCGTCTGGTCGGACTCGGCTATCGAAAATTGATATTTTTGCTGGACACGGTGTTGCCAGGCGGGTATAATGACTGACAGTTCTTTGAAAAAGGACGGGTTGGGCGTGTCGTCGGCTACGAAGGCTGGACGGCCGGTTCGGTTGCGGTCGCTCGCGCCCGCTCGGCTTCCCACGCTATGACGACTTGCCGGTGAACCCAGCACGGCTCGCAGAGCCGTGGCTACACCAGGCACCGGACTCGGCTCACAGAAGCGCGTCTGCAGGGCGGCCGAGACGGCTCCGTACACAACACGCGAGCAGGCCGCTACTACATCTTTGGGGTCGGTTGGCAGGGGAGTTCTCTATATAAAGTACTTTTTTACCAAACGAACCCAACTGAAAAATGCGTATGTGTCGCGACATGAAACAGTTATGAAAAAAACAGAGTTGGGTTCGTTTTGCAAAAAAGAGGAAAAAATGGGGAAAAAAGTACCAAAATACCGCTCCGGGAGGGTGGTTTTATGTACAAAGGAAGCCAAAAAGGGCAGAAGACAGGGGGGAGTGTTGGAGTGCTGGAGCCACGTAAAACGTGGTGAATGTTGGAGCGTTGGGGGGAAGGCGGGGCAAGCCGTGGCTACATGGTGGGGCGACGGATGGGTTCGAAACGGCGCGATACCTACACGACAGGCATCGCGCCCTACAATCACGGACGGAAGCAAACGGCGGACGAACACGCCGGCAGAGCTCCGTAAACGGCACGCGAGCAGGCGGCGTGGCTACAACATCAATTGGCGTGCCGTTGACACCCCCGGGCATGCGTGATACTTTTGCCCGCTTTTTGACAAGGCAATCATGTCGGAACCGCAGGCCAATTACAAAGAGACGCTGAATCTTCCGCAGACGGACTTCCCGATGAAGGCCAACCTGCCGCAGCGGGAGCCGGAGATGCTGGCGCGTTGGGAGCAGGCCAAGCTTTACGAAAAGATCCAGACGTTACGGCACGAAGGGCCGCTTTTCGTCCTGCACGATGGCCCGCCGTTCGCCAACGGCGACGTGCACATCGGCACGGCGCTCAACAAAATCCTCAAGGACGTGGTCGTCAAATACAAGACGATGCGCGGGTTTCGCGCGCCGTACGTGCCGGGGTGGGACTGCCACGGCCAGCCCATCGAGTACAAGGTGAAGAAGGACCTCGGCGACAAAGCGAAAACAATTTCGCAGTCGGAGCTTCGCAGAATCTGCCGGGCGACTGCCGAGAAATACGTCGGCATCCAACGCCAGCAATTCAAGCGGCTCGGCGTGTTTGGCGACTGGGAGCATCCCTACCTCACGATGAGCCCGACGTATGAAGCGGAAATCATCGGGGCGCTGGCCGACATGGTGGGCGACGGCTTCGTCTACCGCGGCAAGAAGCCTGTGTACTGGTGCGCGACGTGCCGCACGGCGCTGGCGGAGGCGGAGGTCGAATACGCCGACCATGCTTCACCCAGCGTGTACGTGAAGTTTCCCGTGAAAGGCCGCGACAGGGAATTCGCGGTCATCTGGACCACGACGCCGTGGACGCTGCCCGCGAACCTCGCGATCGCGGTCAAGCCCGATTTGACGTATGTGCGCGCGAAGACAACGACTGGTGAGACGTGGATTCTCGCCGAGGGACTCGTCGGGCAGGTCGCGCAGGCGTGCGGCGTCGAGTTGGCCGTGCAACAGAAGCTTCCCGGCAGCGAACTGGAAGGGCTGATTACCCGGCATCCGTTTATGGACCGTGATTCCCCCGTTGTGTTGTCGCCCTACGTGACGTTGGAGCAGGGCACGGGGTTGGTTCACACGGCACCCGGCCACGGCGCAGAAGACTACGAGATCGGCCAGAAGTACGGACTCGAAACGCTCGCGCCGGTGGATGACGGGGGAGTGTTCACGAAAGACGCGGGCCAGTTCGCGGGGCAATACGTTTTCAAGGCGAACAAGTCCATCGTCGAGCACTTGCGGGCGATTGACGCGCTGGCGGGACACGCCGAGGTGAAGCATTCGTATCCGCATTGCTGGCGGTGCAAGAACCCGATCATCTTCCGGGCGATGGAGCAGTGGTTCATCGCGCTCGACCATCGCGACCTGCGGAAGAACGCGCTCGACGAAGTGCGCAAGGTGAAGTGGGTGCCGAAGTGGGGTGAGAACCGCATCACGGGCACGATCGAACAGCGGCGCGATTGGTGCATTTCGCGGCAACGGGCCTGGGGCGTGCCGTTGCCCTTTCTGGAATGCCGCGATTGTGAGAAGTCGATACTCGACCGCTCGCTCATCTTAAAGTTCCGCGAGAAGGTGGTGAAGGAGGGCGTCGATATCTGGTTTGAGCGCGACGTGGCGGAGTTGTTTGGCGACGTGAAATGCCCGTCGTGCGGCTCGAAGAATCTGGAGAAAAGCCCCGATATCGTGGACGTGTGGTTTGAGTCGGGCGTGAGCCATCGGGCCGTGTTGAGAACGCGGCCGGAACTGGCGTATCCCGCGGACGTTTATTTTGAGGGGAGCGACCAGCATCGCGGCTGGTTTCAATCATCCCTGCTCACGGCGATGGCGACGGAGAAGCGCGCGCCGTATAGAAGCGTGGCGACGCACGGGTTCCTTGTGATGCAGGCCGAGGAGACCGGCAAGAAACAGAAGATTTCGAAGTCGGC
Organism: Verrucomicrobiia bacterium; assembly: GCA_049511095.1. Taxonomy (GTDB): domain Bacteria; phylum Verrucomicrobiota; class Verrucomicrobiia; order Palsa-1439; family Palsa-1439; genus Palsa-1439. The sequence goes on along the minus strand of JBEKYJ010000002.1, from coordinate 4,995 downwards.
GGGCAAGCCGGCGAATTCCGAGGACTACGTGAAGCGTTTCGGGGCGGACGTGCTGCGGTTGTGGGTCATCTCGGAAGACTATCAGGCCGACGTGCCGCTCTCGGAGGAGATTTTCGAACGCATCTCGGAGACGTATCGCAAGATTCGCAACACATTGCGCATCCTGCTGGCGAACCTCCATGATTTTGACCCGGCGAAGCACGGCGTGCCGCACGAGAAACTGGCGGAGATCGACCGCTGGTTGCTGTCGCGTTTGCAGGCGCTGGTGGCGGATTTGACGGAGGCGTACGAGAACCTGGAGTTCCATCGCGTGTACCATTTGGTGAACGCGTTTTGCGCGGTGGAAATCTCGTCATTTTACGTTGACGTAATGAAAGACCCGTTGTATACGCTTGCGGCCAATTCGGCGGAACGGCGCTCGGCGCAGACGGCGATTTTCGACACGGTGGCGACTTTGGCGAAGTTGATCGCGCCCGTGATGCCGTTTACGGCGGACGAAGTGTGGAGCTTCCTGCCGGGCCGCGAGACGGAGTCGGTGCATCTGGCGAAGTTTCCCGTGGCCGACGCGAAGCGGCGCGAGATGGAACTGGAAAAGCGCTGGGAGCGTTTGTTGGACGTGCGCCGCGTGGCGTCGCTGGAGCTGGAGAAGGCGCGGCAGGCCAAGACGATTGGCAAATCGCTGGAAGCGCAGGTGGAAATTGAGCCGGACAACGAGGCGACGCGCGAGTTGCTTGAGAAGCTCGGGCCGACACTGGAAACGGTGTTGATTGTGTCGCAGGTTCGGGTCGCGCGACCGACAGGGAGTGAGTTGCGCGTCCGAGTAAGCCCGGCGGCGGGGAAGAAGTGCGTACGTTGTTGGCGCTGGACGGAGGATGTGGGCAGGGATCCGGCGCATCCGGGGTTGTGCGGGCGGTGCGCGGAAGTGGTCAGAGCTTTGGCGTAGAATATGCGGTAGGGATGGACGTATTTATGAAGAAGCAGGTCAAGAAAGCCAGATTGGATAAGCCGAAAGCCGTTTCAGGGAAGGGGACCATGGGGACAGCCAAGACGGCCGGTAAGGCCAAAGCCGCGCTGAAACTGAAGGCGCCGCGACTGGAAGTGAAGAAGAAGCATGTGAAGACGGTGGTGGAAGCACAGCCGGACCGCCCCCCGAAGACCCTGAAACTTTCCAAAGAGGACGTAACCAAGTACAAGAAGCTGCTACTCGATTTGCGCGATCATCTCATTGACGGCGTGAATTTCCTGGCGACCGACAATCTCAAGCGGTCGCAACGGGATGCCTCGGGTGAATTGAGCGGCTACGGCCTGCACATGGCGGACGCGGGAACTGACAGTTTCGACCGTGAGTTCGCGCTGAGTCTTGTTTCGAACGAGCAGGAAGCGCTGTACGAGATTGAGGAGGCGTTGAAGCGGATCGACCAGAGCACCTACGGCATCTGCGGCAACTGCGAGAAGTCGATCGTGAAGGCGCGGCTGGACGCCGTGCCGTTTGCACGGCTGTGCGTGAACTGTCAGTCCACAATCGAGAAGGACCGCCGTCGTCCCGTGCCCCAGGGACCAACGTTCACCGAGACTGCGGACGAAGAAGGCGGCGAAGCGGAGGAGGCGGAGGAGTAGCCGGCGAGGCGCCCGATGCAATGGGTCGCACTCATCGCCGTCACGATTGTTGCGCTCGATCAGTTCAGCAAATGGCTTGTCGTGTGCTCCATTCGTCCGGAAGAAACCCACGTGGTCATCAGCGGCTTCTTCAGTCTCGTGAACTGGCGCAACACCGGCGCCGCCTGGGGGATCTTTCGCGATTATAATTTTGTGCTGACGGCGGTCTCGCTGCTGACCGTGCTCGCGCTCTATCTGTTCCGGCATTCCTTCCAGTTAAACCGTCCGGGTCCGCGGCTGGCGTTGGGTCTTATCGCGGGCGGAATCATCGGCAACCTCATCGATCGCATCCGCATCGGTTCCGTGATCGACTTTCTCTCGTTTTACGTGGGCGAACACCACTGGCCTGCGTTCAACGTGGCCGACAGCGCGATTTGCATCGGCGTGGGGTTGTACATCCTCCTGTCGTGGCGCAATACCAGCGCCGCGGAAAAGAATCGCGCCGCAATCTCGTCGTAGGGGCGCTCCTCGCGTCCTACAAGTTGTACATTTCCCGCTTTCGCCGGTCGAACTGCGCCAACTGGCGGCAGCCCTTCCGCTTCAGAAACTGTTCGATCTCCGCGAACTTCAACCCGACTTGATCGGGCGTGTGCGCGTCGGAGTTCACGGTGAGCGGGATGCCGAGCGTCAAGGCCTGCTCCGCCACCAGCAATGTCGGGTACGGTTGCGGCTCGGAAAGTTCGGGATGGCGGTAGCCCGAGGTGTTGATTTCCATGCTGATGCCCGCCGTCTTGATTTCCTGCAACGTGCGGGTGACGTCCTCGGCTTCGCGCTCGCCGGGCATGAACCCCGAGCGTTTCGCCACATCAAAGTGCGCGACGATGTCGCACAGGCCGCTACGCACCATCCGTCGCATCAAATCGAAGTAGCGGGTGTAAAGTGTGTGCGGGTCGCCGTCGTAGTTTCGCGGCCAGGAGGGTGTGCGGCAATCCTTGTCGAGGAAGTGGATGGAGCCGATGACGTAATCCCACGGATACCGGGCAAGCTGCTGCGTCAGGTAATCTTCGAGGCCTTCGACGTAATCCATCTCCAGGCCGAGCATCACGTCGATCTTGCCGCGATAGCGAAAGCGCAGTTCGGTGACACGCTCGACGTAGTAGTCGAGTTCGGTTTCGTCCATGCGCACGTTGGCGCTGCGGCCGCCGGGCAGTGGATTGTGGTCGGCGAACCCGATCTCGCGCAGTCCGAGATCAATCCCGCGCTGAACGTAGTCCTCCATCGGTCCCGCCGCGTGTTTGCACAACGGCGTGTGCATGTGATAGTCGCACTGAATGGACATGGCGGCTCACTGTACCGGTGGAGCGCCGCGTTGACAACGACTTTGGCGGCTTCTACTATGCGCGCCGCATGGAAACACCCATCGTCTTTGATTCCAAGGGCCAGCAGGTCGTCGGCATGCTGCATTTGCCTGAGGGTCCGGGACGTTTTCCCGCCGCGCTGTTGCTGCACGGCTTCGTGGCCAACAAGACCGAAAACCATCGCATGTTTGTCAAACTGTCGCGACAACTTGCCGACCACGGCATCGCCAGTTTGCGGTTTGACTTCCGTGGTTCAGGCGATAGCGCGGGGGAGTCCGAGGAGTTGACAATCCGCTCCGAGGTGGCCGACGCGCTGGAGGCGATCAAGTTCCTAGCGAATCACAAACGCATCAACTCGCGCTGTCTGGCCCTGATCGGCATGAGCATGGGCGGCACGATCGCGGCGCACGTCGTGGCGCGCGAGAAGTCCCGCGTCAAATCGCTGGTGCTCTGGGCGCCAGTCGCCGAAGGCGCGGGCATCCTCGATGACTTGTCCACACCCGACGCGGTTTCCTCGCTGGCGGAGACGGGCCTCACCGACCATGAAGGCAATCTGGTGGGCGTGGCGTTCGTGCGGCAATTCGCCGACATGAAACCGCTGCGCGAAGTGGTGAAGTCAAATTGCCCCGTGCTGATCGTTCACGGTTCGAAAGACGAGACCGTTCCAGCCGATCACGCCGATGCCTACGAACGCACTCTGCAGGCCCATAAACGCGTGGTCAAGAAAGTGATCATCCCCGGCGCCGACCACACCTTCAACAAGCACATCTGGGAAATGCGCGTTCTCACCGAGACGGTGGATTGGTTGGGCGAGACGATGTGATTTGCGACTCCAACATGTGTCTGGAGATTCAAAAGATGTAGGGAATCATGCGCCATGTCGTAGAAGCATATTGCCGGTACTCGGGATAGCGCGCTGCAATCAGAATCTCTTCGCAGGAAATCCGTATCACGGCGCAGCCCAAAACCAGCGCACCACAGAGGTTGGTCTTCCAAGATTGGTGCGCGATTACTCCCGGGAGGGTGAAGAGACAGAGCGCTGTATAGATCGGGTGACGGACGTATCGATACGGACCGCCGGTGACCAAGCCCCCTTCGGTCGGATTGGCCGCCACATGAAAACTGCGCCGGCCGAACGCAGCCCGCGCCCAGAGAAGAAGCAGAAGTGCAACGGCCTGCACCGAAACGACAAACGGAGAAGTTGAGAAAAGATTCCGCGTAAGCAACAGGGCGGCAAACCCGCCGACCATCCCGAAGTAACCGACAATGGACAGGGCGTTTAGCATGCCGAACTCTTTGACGTCAGCCTAATGTTGGGGCATCGCCCGGTCAACGGGATTCGTTCTCGCCGCGGTTAGGTGCATGGCAAGAGACTAGCCCCGAACGAAGTTCGGGGCTACAATGCAGGCCGTATGTCGTTTCAACTTGTCAGCAAATACAAGCCGCGGGGGGACCAGCCGCAGGCGATCAAGGCGTTGACTGAATCGCTCTTGGCCGGCAATCGCTATCAGACGTTGCTGGGCGTGACCGGCAGCGGCAAGACGTTCACGATGGCGAACGTCATCCAACAGTTGGATCGACCAACGTTGGTCATTTCGCATAACAAGACGCTCGCCGCGCAATTGTTCAGCGAGTTCAAGCAGTTCTTTCCCAAGAACGCCGTCGAGTATTTTGTCAGCTACTACGACTATTACCAGCCCGAGGCGTACATTCCCCAGACCGACACGTACATCGAGAAGGACGCGAGCATCAACGAGCAGATCGAAAAACTGCGGCTCTCGGCCACGAGTTCGCTGTTGTCGCGCCGAGACGTGCTCGTTGTCGCCAGCGTCTCGTGCATCTACGGGTTGGGTTCGCCCGAAGATTACTTTGAAATGATGGCACTCGTGACGGTTGGCAACGAAATGTCGCGCGACGATCTCCTGCGCAAGCTCGTGGACATGCAGTACAACCGCAACGACGTCGAATTCACCCGCGGCAACTTCCGCGTGCGCGGCGACACGGTGGAAATATGTCCCAGCTACACCGAGGAGGCGGTGCG
>JBEKYJ010000001.1:0-59548 GCA_049511095.1 Verrucomicrobiia bacterium | reverse complement strand
GCGCCGGCCAACTCAACCTGAAAGAAGACGCGTCCCCCGGGTTTGCGCAACTCGCCGACCCCTACGATCCAGTTGCCCGGGCTCAGTATCCGGGTCCGCTGGGCCGCGTACTCGACCTGAGCTACTACAAGGGCAAGCTATACCTTTATTTCGGGATTACCCCCGCATTGCTTTTGTTCTGGCCGTACGCGGCGCTGACCGGGCGCTACCTGTTTCATCGACAAGCGGTGGTGGTTTTTTGCGCGATCGGATTCGTAATCAGCGCGGGTCTGTTGCGGGCGTTGTGGCGGCGCTACTTCGCCGAAGTCAGCGTCGGGGTGGTGGCGGCGTGCGCGGTGGCCCTCGGTCTGTCGACAATCGTGCCGGCGACGTTGCCGCACGCCGATGTATACGAAGTGGCGATCAGTTGCGGGTATATGCTGACGATGCTGGCGCTGGCGGCGATCTGGTGCGCCTTGCACGAGCCACAACGGAGGTGCCGGTGGTTGGCGGCCGCCAGTGTGGCGTATGGCTTGGCGGTGGGCGCGCGACCGAACTTGCTGTTCGCCGCCGTAATCCTGCTGGTGCCGGTGGTTCACGCGTGGCGTGACCGGCGTCAGCCGTGGGCGGCGCTGCTGGCGGCAACCGGCCCGATCCTGCTCATCGGATCGGGGCTGATGCTTTACAACGCCCGGCGATTCGACAATCCGTTCGAATTCGGCACGCGCTACCTGTTCTGCGAATACAAGCCCGGCACAACGCAGTTGTTCAGTCTGCGCTATCTCTGGTTCAATTTCCGCGTCTATTTTCTGGAGCCGGCGTATTGGAGCGGTCATTTCCCCTTCGTGCACCAAATCACCGTGCCACCCGTACCGACGGGCCATGGGCGGATTCAGAGTCCCTTCGGCGTCCTGACGAACATTCCGCTGGTGTGGCTGGCCCTCATGGTCCCTCTGGCGTGGCGCGGCCCGTCAGCGGAGGCGCGCTCGACCTTGCGTTGGTTTGTGACGGCAATGGCCCTGCTCTTCGGGATTAATGCGGTGACCGTTTGTACCTTCTGGGCCGCGATCTTACGCTATGAGCTGGACTTCCTGCCGGCCCTGCTGCTGCTGGCCGTGGTTGGCATCCTCGGATTGGAGCGCGCACTGGCCCCGACCTCGAAGTCGGGGCAGGCAACCCGGCTCGTCTGGCGGCGAGCCACGCGCTGGGGTTGGGGTCTGCTGCTGGGTTTCTCGGTGGCGTTTAACCTGTTGGTGAGCGTTAGCCATTATGCCGAGGAGCACGATAAGCTGGGGGTCGCCCTGGTTCAACTGGGCCGGCTGCCGGAGGCGATCAAACAGTATGAACAGGCGCTGCGGGTCAAGCCAGATGATGCCGCGGCGCTCAATGGCTTGGGAGTCGCGTGTGCCCGCCTGGGCAAGTCGCAGGAGGCCATCGCCCATTGGCAGCAAGCGCTGCGAATCAAGCCCGATAGCGCCGAGACGCACAACAACTTGGCGGTCACCCTCGCACGGCTGGGCCGGCTTCCAGAGGCTATCGCACATTGGGAGCAGGCGCTCCAGATCAACCCCGATCTGGCCGAGACGCATTCCAACCTGGGAATCGCCCTGGCCCAAATGGGCAGGTCCGAGCTGGCGATGGATCATTGGAACCAAGCGCTCCAGATCAACCCCGATCTCGCCGAGGCGCACTATAACCTGGCGACCGCCCTGGAACGTGACGGCAAACTTCCAGACGCCATCGGACACTACGAGCAGGCCCTGCGGATCAATCCTGATTACGCCGACGCGCGCAACGCGCTCGCCCGACTGCACGCCGGCCAGTGAGCCGAGACAACGGCCAATCCACGGGATTAACGCCAGACAGCGTCGCTAGTTCTTGTCGGCGCCCTGGTCAGCGCCCTTGGTCGAGAATGTCTCGGGTTTCCAATCACCATTCACATCGCGGTGAAATACTTCGCGCTGCACCACCGTTGTGCCGTCAGGCTTGCGCACTTCCTGCTCGACGACCTTGCGTTGCGCCACGAGCGGCTCCAACATCTGGTTGCCGCTCTTTTCCGAATACATCGAACGCCCCTGCTCGATCGTCTCCCGCCGGACGGAACCATCGGGCGCCGTCGTCTCGGTCGTGATCGAGCGGGACTTCTCCTCCATCCCGAGGCGCCCCGGGACGTGAACGACACTCTCAGTCTGTTTGGTGTTGCCCTGCGTCGTGATGGAACTCGTCTCTTCCGCCGTTACCGCGAGTTCGCCGGTCAGGTGATCCACCGTCCGGGTCTTCGCGGTGACCACCTTCTCATTCGCGCTGCGATCGACGGCGACCTCTTCGACTTGCTTCTTGAGGGTCAGGTTCCCGTTCACGTCCGCCGTCTTCTCGACCCGCGTCGTATTCGCCACGCCATCGTCACTCTTGACGGTGTTGGCTTCCACCACGCGATCCAACACCAGATCCCCTTTGCTGTTGCGCGTATACACCTTCGATTGCGCGGTCTCGCCCGCAGCCGACTTGCTCACGGCCTGGACCGTATGGCTTGACACGTGATCCTGTCCCTGCCGATCCTTCTCCACCACGTCCGTGGAACTGACGGTGTTTTCCGGCGAGAGGTCCTTCTTGACGGTCGTGGTCCGTTGCGACTCAACGTAGCTGCCGTCGTTCAACCGCCTGCGCAACACTGATTCGCTCTGCTCGGTGGTGTCGTTGACCTTGACGTCCTTGGTGTCCTTGATGATCGGAACGATGTTCCGATCCGGAGTGCTGATGGTGACCGTCGAGGTCGTGGTCGTCGTGGATCCGTCGGACGATTCCGTGCCGCGAATGATGACTTGGGCCGACGTGGTCATGGCCGTCGCCAAGGCGACCGCGCTGACCGCAAAAGTGATGGTGCGTATCTTCATGATGGTTTCCTCTCTGGTAACAGCCGAATCTGCTTCATCGGACGGTGTTTCGCAAGTAACAATGCCAAAAGTAGCTTGCTCCGTGCCAATATTACTCACCCCGGCCCCACGATTCGCTTCGCCCCCGTGGCTTTCAACGCTGGCATCGCGGACAAAAATACGTGCTCCGTTGCGCCTGCGTAATGCGCCGGATCGCCGTGCCGCACCGCCGACACGGTTTCCCTTCCCGATCATACACGGCAAACTTCTGCACCTCAAAAATGCGCGGCCCGTACCCGACCGCCTTGCGTAGCGATGCAACTATGCCCCGCCCCAATCCGCGCAGTTCCGCCGGCCCCAGCCGATTCGCCCGCCGTCGCGGGTTGAGCCGCGCCCGCCACAGCGACTCGCTCGCGTAAATGTTGCCGACTCCCGCCACCAACCGCTGGTCGAGCAGCGCAACTTTGATCGGCCGCGCCGTCATGTGCAGCCGCGAAAAATCACCGCCGTCCACCAACGGGTCCGGCCCCAGTTGCTTCAGCAACCGGTGAAGTTCCAACGGCGTCACAACCTCCATCACCCCCAAACGCCGACTGTCCTCAAAATACGCCGTTCCCCGGCTGGTCTGGATCGCCGCCCGATACCGCGCCGGTTTCTCAAACTCGAACCAGCCCGTCATCCGCAAATGCGCCAGCAAATGCAACCCGCCCGACAAATCGAAGACGATGTTCTTGCCCGCCCGCCACACCCGCAACACCAACTGCCCCGCCACATCATGCCGCAACTTGATCTTTGCATCGCGGACTTCGATCGCCCGAATCCGCCCACGCTCCAGTCGCCGCGCGAGTTGGTTCACCATGATTTGGACTTCGGGAAGTTCCGGCACGATTTCCTTGGGACTGCGACACCGCCATTCGAGAATGAATGCCCGGGGAGGGATTCGAACCCACACGGTGGTATAACCCACCTCGGGATTTAACCCTCTAAGGGACAATTCTCAAGTGCTCCCAGTACAGAGCAGTACTACTCTACTCTCTATTATACAGTATTGCTCTACTCTATCTGGGAGCGCGGAACCGAGCAGTTATTCCACTGATGGCGGTGCAATCGATGACTGCTGTACTTGGGAATTCTACCGCCAAGAACGGTGACAGTCGAGCCGAAATAGAAACGCCGATAAAACGGCCATGACCGGCCCCAGTTTTGTTTTGTGCCCTCAGCAACGGTTTGGCATAATCAACTCATGCTTCTGGACGTAGTAGACGGCGAGGCTCAATTATGATTGCCGATTCCGATGCAAGGAAGGCCATCCTCTATAGCGTTGTCGCTTCGATTATAGTCATTGTGTTTATCCAGCCGTTGTTGGGAATTATGGGACATGCTTTGAACTGGTTCGGCACGAATGTCTACATGGGGTTCGTTGATTCCATCTATGCCTCAGCTGCACGGGGTGATCGTAATCAGTCTTCGATCATGTTGCTGTCGCTCGTAACATCAGTCAGTATCGGCTGTAGTATCGGGTTCTTGACCGCGGCTCCCCAGATTGCCAAGAAGGCGTCGCCGGATGCTCCGCTTCCAGAGACGAGAGAAGGTTTAGAGAAAGAAAAGGAACGCCTGCTGGGAGTAGTTGGGCGATTGGAGAGGCGAGCCAGAATTGGGATACGAATAGGACAGGTTCTTGCTGTTCTATTCTGTATTGCGGCATTCATCTCTCTGACGGGGGTTTCGGCTGACCATAAATTGAACGTATTATTCAACCAACAGCTGAATGCGTTGGCTCCTCAGATTACGGATCGGGAATACAAGGAACTAGTAGCTCAATGGGCAATGATGCGGAATCATGGAGACTACAATTCTATCAAGGCGAAGATGGACGACATCGCCCAACAATCTGGCATCAAATTGCCCAACCCCCCTTCGCTTTGGTGAGTACATTGACCGGGACAGGGCAGGCGAAGCCGAACAGTCCGCCCGCCCCGTCCACCGTACCGCGAGGGACGGCTACTGTGTGCGTGTCCGTGTCTGCTGGAATTCGCGCCACTGGGCAGGGTGCTGGTGAAAACACTCGTGACATGAGCTGCGAGCTCTCGCAACGCCAATGATGAGCGCCTTGTTTGCGAGAATGAATGCCCGGGGAGGGATTCGAACCCACACGGTGGTATAACCCACCTCGGGATTTTAAGTCCCGTGCGTCTGCCATTTCGCCACCCGGGCATCCAGCAACGCGCCGCATGATACGTCTCCGCCGAAGTGGAAGCAAATGCGTTTTGCCTGACCCCAGGCGCATTTACTGCGGCCTGCCACGAAGGCGTGCGCCTTCCAGATCCGTGGGGAATCTTGCCTGCCTGCCGACGAAACTTTATGATGTCGGGGCATGACAAACGGCTCCTGGCGATTCGCGTTGCTCTTGCTGGTGGCCACACTCGTGGCGTACCAGCCGGTGCTGCGTCACGCGGGCTTCATCTGGGATGATGAAAGCTACGTAACCGAGAATTTAGCGCTCGGGTCGGTGGATGGTCTGAAAGGGATCTGGATCAAGCCCGGTACCACCATCCAATACTATCCGTTGGTCTTTACCAGTTTCTGGGTGGAATATCATCTCTGGGGGTTGCAGCCGTTCGGGTATCACCTCGTCAACATTCTGTTGCACACCCTCAATGCGCTCCTGCTCTGGCGGGTGTTGCGGAAACTGGAGATTTCGGGCGCGTGGCTGGCGGCAACGATCTTCGCCATCCACCCGGTACAGGTCGAGTCGGTGGCTTGGATCACGGAACGCAAGAACGTCCTTTCCGGTCTGTTCTATTTGCTGGCCGCCTTAACGTATCTGCGGTTTCGACCCCTCACGGACCCGAAGTCGGTGCGCGCGTGGGACTGGCGGATTTATCCACTGGTGATCGCCCTGTTTCTCGCGGCCCTGCTGAGCAAGACGGTGACGTGTTCCTTGCCCGCGGCATTGCTGTTGCTGGTCTGGTGGAAGACCGGCCGGGTCGGAAAGCGGGATGCACTGGCGTTGGCGCCCCTGTTGGTCCTCGGAGCGGCCCTGGGCCTCGTCACCATCCAGATGGAGAAACACGCGGGTGCCGCCGGAGCGGAATGGACGTTGTCGTTTGTCCAGCGTTGCCTGCTGGCGGGACGGGCGCTGTGGTTTTATGCGGGCAAGCTGTTTTGGCCGCACAACCTCACCTTCATCTATCCGCACTGGGAAATCGATGCCAGTCTGGCGTGGCAGTACCTGTTCCCGGTGGCTGCCGTGGTTGTTCTGATCGCGCCACTGGTGCCAGCGTTGGGTTTCTTTGATCTTTACCCATTCCGCTACTCCTACGTTGCCGACCACTTTCAGTACATGGCGTGCATCGGGTTGATCGCCTTGACGGTCAGTGCGGGCGCGGCCATGTATCAGCGCGCCGGTCAACACGGCCGCGACTCGGGAAGGCTGGCTACCGCCCTCGTGCTGGTGCTGCTGGCTGTATCCACCTGGAAGCAGGCGCGCATTTATCAGGACCAGGAAACTCTCTGGCGCGATACCTTGGCCAGGAACCCGGCCGCTTGGATGGCGCACAACAACCTGGGCGCTATCCTGATTCAACAAGACAAAATCGAAAAGGCCATGGGACACTCGGAGCAGGCGCTGCAACTCAACCCTGATGACAGCGAGGCGCACTACCGCCTCGGAGTCACCTTGGAGCGAGCCGGCAAGACCAATGATGCCATCTGGCATTACCAGCAAGCGTTGCGAACCCACCCCGATTACCCCGAGGCGCAAACCGCGCTCGCCCGACTGCAGTCTCGCCAGTGACACTGGCCGCTATTGATTCGGGCTGGGATTGATCATCTCGTTGAGACGTTCCAGCTTCTCGTCGCGTTCCTTGTTAAACGCCTTCCCTTGGCGGACGATTCGGTTGGCCACAAACTCCTTGCCGTCTTCCGAGTAGGTCACGACCACCGCGTCCTCAACCTTCAACTGAGCCAGGCCGCCGCCCGCCTTCGTCGGTATGTCGATCAGACATTCCGGCGGCACGCGGAACGTCTTCGAGAGCGGCCAGTGCTCCACCCGTATCAACCCCTTCTCCGCATCGACCTTGCCAATCGTTCCCGCGAACTCGGTTGTCGCCGGCACAATCTCGCCTCTCCCCGTGACCGTCGCTTCCGTGGTTGCTGGTTTCAGCACAGACGATTGTTCCGCGCACGATAACGCCATCACCGCCACGCCAACTCCAACGACGACTTGTACCATAGAGCACTTCATCGATTGGCCTCCTCCCACGTTTATCACTCTGTCGCAGCTCACTCGCTGCCTTCGTCCCGGCCGAGCCGACTGTGCGGGACCTTCGGCGTTGTTCCCTGACCCGGTCCAAACGGGATCGCCAGTTTCAATCCGATGAACGCCTCTCCCGTCTGCGGATCGTGGACCGTGACTTCAGACTTCAATTGCGCGTGGCCCAATCGGCCAACCATCGGAACCGAGTAATCGGGTTGTGCCTCCCCGGTGCCGCTCTCCGAGTCTACCCCGAAATCGTGCGTGAACTCGAGTTCTTTGGCCCCTTCCAACGCGGTAAAGCACATCGTATCCAACCCATACTTGGCCGACTGGATCATCCGCCCCAAAGTCGACGGGCTTTCCTGTTTGATCCCATATTCCTGCTCAAATTTCTCCCAACGGTCACCCGAACTCGTCGCGCCGGGTTTCAGGACGTCGTCATCCCACAACGCAGTATTCGCCGCCGCAGTTTCAACGGTGTTGGTGCTTGCGGGTGCGGTGGTCGCTGTGTTCATGGCCAGCGGGCCGGGCGAAACGTGCCCCGCCAATCGATTGGCCGGCACTGACTCCCTCCAAACTCCACGAGTGGGACTCAAGCACAAGATCACCACGGCCAAGGCTCCTGCCAGAGCGACACAAACCAAATGGCTGACGGCTTGTCGTCTCACGCTCATTCCAACCACCTGCCGGCAACTTACTCCAAGTCGCTGTCGGGTTCAAATGACCGCGGGCCTGTGACCGCGCAATCTCTAGCCGCGATAACTGGCCGACGACGTCGGCGTTTCCCACAACTGCACCTCCACGACCGGCAACCCCTTCGACCGCGCGTGGTCGAAGATAAGCTTTGCGATGTTTTCCGCGGTGGGATTCTCGTCCATCACGTAGAACAATTCGCCGCGCTGCTTCAACACGGGCACAATCGGATCGTCCTTGTGCAGCAACATCCGGTGATCGAGTGTGTCATCGATCCAGTTCTTGATGGCCTCCTTGATGTCGGAAAAATCCTGCACCATCCCGCGCGCATCCAGCTTGTCGGCCTCGATGTGCACTTCCACCCGCCCGTTGTGCCCGTGCAAATGCCGGCACTTCCCCTCGTAATGGAGCAACCGATGCCCGTAACAGAACTCAATATGTTTCGTGACCCGGAACATGCACGCCATCATGCTGCAAACCCCTCAGTAAATCAACGCCCGTCCGCCTCGCGGGTAGGGACGGCTCCGGCCCACTCGCCCCACCCTTCGAGCGTTGACACGACACAACGTCCTCTCGCAGCTTCCCTCGCTGCTCGATTCACGCTACGATTCGCCCGCTTGTAATGCGAGACCGTTATGGATAAGAGTTGAGTAGTGAAACACAGACCGATCTTGAGCCACGAAGACTTGGAGACATATGCTGAGGCTTGGGCATCGTGTCACCCTGAAGGGGTTTCACAAAGAGTTAGAGCACTTGCTGAACAGAATGTGAGGCAGCTGGTGCTGAATCATAGCCACCTCTATCTTTTTGAAGAGAACGGGCAGAAAATCGGACTGGCGGGTTTCTACTTCATCACTCCTTTGGGGGAAACAATGTGCTACATCGACCTCGTCTATGTCTTCCCCACATGTCGCCGGCAACAATACGGGCGAAAGATAGTCGATTTCATCATGTCCAAGTCGAATGAAAATGGTGTTCGCTCATACCAAACTTGGGTTGACATTGAGAACAAAATCTCGCAACATCTTTTCCAGAAGGCTGGCTTTACGCTAGCGCAGCTAAATTACAGACGCGATGATAAAGGAGAGCCCCATGAAAGCTAGGTCGACGCCGCCTATGCCCCGGCCACCGGATCCCCAGCCTCCTCCGCCAATACGTTAATTGCTTCTCCAAGATCAGCTCTTGCGAGATTCAGACAGATGCGGCTTATTGCATATATAATGGCCGTAGGAGTGGCGGTGTTTCTTATGGCTATGCCAGTCCTCCACAGAGGAGGAGTAACAAGAGAATCGATCTTTGACCTGCTAGGAAACATCGGTGCCGCAGCACTCGTTTCCCTCACCGTTTCGTATGTTTTTGAAGCGCTCTTTTATAAGAAGCTTGAGGACTTCACCAAGCACTGGAATTATCAGGGGGCGAAAGCCGCGCTGTCAGGACTAACTGGAGCGCCCGTTCCGGACGAACTAGCAGCAGGGATCGTCGAGGTCATTTCGGGCGGACAGCTAAAGCGGCATCAGTTTTCTTCTTCTTATCGGTTTACAGCCAAAGCGGGCAAGCTCGATTGTCAGATTACGACTTCTTTCGTTGTCACTAATAGATCCTCGGAGGCAGTCACATACCCGCTCCGCGATGAATACCATCGTGGATTTCTTCCTGATCATGGAAGAACTCTAAAGATCCACTCGGTGAGAGCAATTGATCTGCGTGATAATCGGGTCCACTATGAGAAAACAAACGTCCCGCTGTCCACAACTGGTTTGTCTCTTTTCCACGAGAGGCAGTTTCGGCTAAAGCCCAGCGAAAGCTTGCAGTTCCTCATTGAGTCCAGTTTCTCTTGCGGAGAGTCCTTTTCATACTACGAGTCATTCAACACTGCAGTGGAGGGCATACGTATCAATTTGGACGTTGATACTGATGGTTACAACATCGGCTACATGGACGCAGTATTTTGGAAGAAACGCCTCCTTGAGGAGTCCAAGTCAGCTCGGCACTGCAGTTTCAGTTATTCCGGAGTGGTGTTCCCCGGGCAAGGTATCGGTTTCTGGATATTCCCAAACCATAGCTCAAAGCTTCTACCCCCGTTGTAGCTTCCGTCTCAACGGTAGCTGCGCGGCGTCAGCCAAACAAACCTCATGCACTGAGCGCGGTGCGTCGGTTCAAAATGAAGCTAGTGATGATTCGACCCTGAAGTCGTGCAGTCCGCGCGAAGCCGAAGCCGCGTGGTTTGATCCGAAGATTGATGACCCGGCCAAGTTGTTGCCGCTGCTCAAGCCGTACCCGTCGGAGTTGATGGAATTCTACGCCGTTGACCGCATCGTGAATTCCCAGCCGACGATACTCCACAATGCGTCGTCCCGATTTGAGATAACGGCTAACGGTTGCACCAGAAACTTCACTGTTGCGTCTCTCGTCCGACTCGCCACCCCCGCCTGCATCGTACCTCTAATGTGGGGCCGATGCCACGCAACAGACGCCCTCGCTCACACTCCCGCAATCAAGCGCCCGCCGTCCACCACGAGCGTGTGACCCGTGATGAAATCGCCGCCTTCGATGAGAAACAGGACGGAATTGACAATGTCCTGCGGCGAACCGAGCCGTTTCACGAGCGTTGCCTCAATCACTTCTCGCGTTTCCTTCTCGGTGAAATCCGGTGGAAGCAACACGGGCCCGGGCGCGATGGCGTTAACCTGCACCTTCGGTCCCAGCGCTTTGGCCAGCGATTTGGTCAGGCAGATGACGCCCGCTTTCGAGACGCAGTACGGCAGATAGTCCGCATACGGCCGAATCGCCGACCAATCGGCAAAGGTGACGATCTTGCCGGCGATCCCGCGCTTCTTCATGTGCCGTCCCACTTCGAGCGCAAACAGGAACGGCCCCTTGAGATTCGCGTCGATGTGAAAATCCCAGTCGCGCTCGGTCAGCGTGTCGAACGGCGTTTTTCGGTACACGGCGGCGCTCGTCACCAGCACGTGGATGTCGCGAAAATGGTTCACGGCCTTGGCGACTGCCACGCGGACTTCGCGCGCGTTCGTCTGGTTCGCCTTGACCGCAATGGCATCCACGCCCAGCGCCTTGATCTCCGCGACCACCCGCCGCGCGTCGGGCGCGGATGAGTTGTAATGCACAACGATGTTCGCCCCGCGCCGTGCCAGACCGAGGGCAATCTCGCGTCCGACCCGTTTCGCCGCGCCGGTGACCAGTGCCGTCTTGCCCTTCAGGTTCATCGCACTTCAAGTTTACTGGAGCGCCGTTGAGACACGCAAGGGAAAGAAATTGAAGAGCCGACACCGACCGGCTATACTGGACGCATGAAAGCCAAACTGCTCGGTTTGTTGCTGGTCTTCGCCTTTCTCCTGCCTCTCGGCGTGAGAGCTGACTACGAAGACGCCCCCAAGGGCCAGAATGCGCTGCGCAAACTCGGTCGCGGCGTTGCCAATGTGCTGTTCGGCATCGTGGAGGTTCCCAATCAAGTCACCAAGACCACCTCGGCGCACGGCGGCGGTGCGGGCGTGACGTACGGAGTCGGCAAGGGAGTCGTCCGCTGGATTGCACGCGAGTTCGCCGGGGCGTATGATATCGTCACCTTCCCCGTTCCTTTGCCCAAGGGCTACAAACCCGTCATGAGACCGGAGTTCCCCAACGAAGACTATGAGCCGTAGCCTTTGGCTGGCTCTGTTTCTTTTCGGGGCGGTTACCGGCGCGCGCGCGCAACAGGATGTCGCCGCTGGCGATGCCGCGCTGGCAAAATTCGATCTCCCCTCGGCCCTCAGCGCCTACCGCGCCGCGCAGGCCCGGGCACCCGACGATTACGAAGCCACCTGGAAACTCGCCCGCGCACTCTGCGATACCAGCACGCTTTCAAAGGACTTGAGCGAGCAGAAACAGTGCTGCATCGAAGCCGAGCAACTGGCGCGGGCCGCCGTGAAACTCAAACCCGACGATTCCAAGGGCCACGCCTACCTCGCCGTCGCCGTCGGCAAGCTCGCGCTGTATGAAGGCGGCAAACGCAAGGTCCAACTCGCCAGCGAGGTGAAGAAGGAAGCCGAGCGCGCGATCAAACGCAACGATAAGGAAGACATCGCCTGGCATGTTCTCGGCGTCTGGAACCGGGAGATGGCCGAGTTGAACTGGATCTTGCGCAAGTTTGCCGAGTTGATCTACGGAAAGTTTCCATCCGCCTCCCTCGACGACGCGATTCATGACCTGGAGCGCGCCAGCCAGCTTGAGCCCACGACCATCCCGCATCGCGTCGAACTCGGCATCACGCTCGCCTCGGCGCGCCGCTGGCGGGAAGCCAACGACACCCTAGAAAAGGCGCTCACCATGCCGCGCGCGTGGGTGACCGACGACTATTACTGGGGCCAGGCGCGGCAGGCTCTTAAGCGCGTGAAGTCTCACCTAAACTGACCAATCCGATGCCAACCGCACCCGCACAAGTTCTCAGCGTCACGGATCTGACGCATCGCATCAAGGACCTGCTCGAAGACAAGTTCCCCAGTGTGTGGGTCGAGGGTGAGGTTTCCAATCTCCGCTCGCCATCGTCGGGCCACGTGTATTTCACGCTGAAGGATGCCAACGCGCAATTGCCTGTCGTGCTGTTTCGCGGCGTGGCGGCGAAGGTCGGTTTCAAGCTCAAGGACGGTCTGCAGGTCATCGCGTCCGGCGACATCAGCGTCTACGAGAAGAGCGGGCAGTACCAGCTCGTCGCCCGCCGGCTTCTGCCAAAAGGGCTTGGCGCGCTGCAACTCGCGTTCGAGGAACTCAAGCAGCGCCTCGCGAAGGAAGGCCTGTTCGATCCCGCGCGCAAAAAGCCCATCCCCGCCCTGCCCCAGCACATCGGCCTCATCACCTCTCCCACGGGCGCCGCAATCCGCGATTTCCTTAACATCATCGGGCGCCGCTTCCCCAACGTGCATATCGTGATCCATCCCGTCCGGGTTCAAGGCGACGGCGCGGCGCAGGAAATCGCCGCCGCCATCGACGAATTCAACACCTTACATACAACACACCGCCTGCCGCTCGACGTGCTGATCGTGACCCGCGGCGGCGGCTCGCTCGAGGATTTGTGGGCCTTTAACGAAGAAGTGGTCGCCCGCGCCCTCGCGCGCTCGAAAATCCCCACCATCTCCGCCGTCGGTCACGAAATCGACTTCACCATTTCCGATTTTGTTGCCGACCTTCGCGCGCCGACGCCGAGCGCCGCCGCCGAGTTGGTGGTGAAGGCCAAGGACGAATTCGCGCACCAGATCGGACAGTATCAGTCGCGCCTGCAAAAGGATCTGCGGCTGCGGCTCGCCGAAACGCGCCAACACTTCTCCGACTTGGCATCGAGCTACGTCTTCCGCCGCCCCACCGAGATTATTCGACAATACCAGCAGCAAGTTGATGATTATGGTCACCGTCTCACGCGGGCCACGAGTGCGGCCTTCCGTGCGCACCGCGCGCAATTGGACACGGCCAGCGAAAAATTCAAACTGCTCAGCCCCCAGGCGTTTCTGGTCAACTGGCGGCAGCGGCTTGGTTCGGACGAACAGCGTTTCCAGGCATCCTGGACGCATCGCCAACAAGGAACAAGGCATCGCCTCGCCCAAGCGGACGCCAAGCTGGAGCTTCTCAGCCCGAAGGCCACGTTACGGCGCGGTTACAGCATCACCCTCATTCCTGAGTCAGGCCGCATCGTCCGCACCATACGCCACGTCACCGCAGGCACTAAGATTTCAACCAAGGTGCTTGATGGCACCTTCACTTCTGTGGTATCTTCTTCAGGGAAAGCCGGATGAAAAGCAGGAAAAAGGGTGCCGAGCCCGTTCTCAGCAAGAACGGGCTGACGTTTGAACAGGCCATCCAGCGGCTCGAGAAAATCGTGGCTGACATGGAAGGGGCTGAGTTGCCGCTCGAAGACGTCCTCAAAAAGTATGAGGAAGGCACGCGTCTGGTGCGCTTCTGCAACCAAAAACTCGAGGAAGCCGAGAAGAAGATCGAGGTTCTCGCCAAGAAGCCTGACGGAAGCGTCGCTCTTGAGCCGTTCGAGGCTGAACCCGCCAAAGGCGAGGACGAGCAGTCCGAAGACGAAAGCGGTAAGCTGTTCTGACCAACTAGGAGCCTAGCATGGGACGCTATTTAGACATGATGAACACGCCGGCCGACGTGAAGCTGCTCACCATGGAGCAGCTTCAAGTCCTGGCCCAGGAAATCCGCGAGGAGCTGATCACCGTGCTCAGCAAAACCGGCGGCCACCTCGGACCCAATCTCGGTGTGGTCGAACTGACCCTCGCCCTGCACCGCGTGTTCGAGTCTCCCAAGGACAAATTCGTGTGGGACGTCAGCCATCAGGTGTACGTCCACAAACTGCTCACTGGGCGGCGCGAGAATTTCAATAAGATCCGCCAGTCGGGTGGCCCCATGGGTTTCGCGTTCCGTGCCGAGAGCCAGCACGATTGTTTTGGCGCGGGACACGCCGGCACCGCCCTTTCCGCCGCGCTCGGCATGGCCGCCGCGCGCGACCACGCGAAGACCGACGAAAATGTCGTCTGCATCGCGGGCGATGCCGCTCTCACCAACGGCATCACCTACGAAGCCCTGAACAATATCAAGACCACCACCAAGCGCCTGATCGTCATCCTCAATGACAACGAATGGAGCATTGCCAAGAACGTCGGCGCGATCTCCGAGTATCTCAACCGCATCGTCCGCCATCCGTCCTATGCTGCCGCCCACAAGCGCATCGACCATTTTATCGGGCGTCTGCCCCGCGTCGGGCCCGAATTGGCCCAGATTAGTCACAAGGTCGAAGAGGCCGTCAAAGGCATCATCGTCCCCAGCCTCCTGTTCGAGGAGTTCGGTCTCCGTTACATCGGCCCCATCGACGGCCACAACACGCAGTTGCTCATCGAAACCCTCCAGTGGGCCAAACTCCAGGAAATACCCGTTCTCATCCACATTCTCACCAAGAAGGGCAAGGGCTACGAGAAGGCCCTCGAAGACCCGCAGACGTTTCATGGCTGCGGGCCGTTTGACATCGCCACCGGCAAGTCACCCGCCAAAAAGGAAGGCGTGCCGCCAAACTATCAGGATGTCTTCGCGGACGCGCTCGTGCGGTTTTGCGACGTGAACAGCAAACTCGTCGGCATCACCGCCGCCATGCCCAGCGGCACGAGCCTCATGAAGCTGCAGACGGCGAAACCGGACCGTTATTTCGATGTCGGCATCGCCGAAGAACACGCCGTCATCTTCGCGGCGGGCATGGCAACCATGGGCTACCGACCCGTCTGCGCGATTTACTCGACGTTCCTCCAACGCGCCTACGATTGCATCATTCACGACGTCGCGTTGCAGAATCTGGACGTGGTCTTCGCGATGGACCGCGCCGGCTTGTCCGCTAACGACGGCCCGACGCATCATGGCGTCTTCGACATTGCCTACGCCCGGTGCGTCCCGCGCGCCATCTTGATGGCGCCAACAGACGAGGATGAATTGGTCGATATGCTGTGGACTGCCCTGCAACATCACGGCCCGATCTTTATCCGTTATCCGCGCGGCCCTGGTGAAGGCGTGCCCATCAAGGAACGTCCCGCCATACTGCCCCTCGGCAAAGCCGAAGTGCTGCAGCACGGAACTGACGTCGCGGTGATCTTCTACGGAGCGGTAACGAAAATCGCCCGCGAAACTGTTGCGGCGCTGCAAGCCGACGGCCTGTCTGTCGCCCTCATCAACGCCCGCTTCTGCAAACCCATCGACCGCGAGATGATTGAGAAATATGGTCACATCTGCAAGGCGCTCTGCACCATCGAGGATCACGTCCTGATGGGCGGTTTCGGCAGCGCCGTGCTGGAGACACTGGACGATTTGCGCATCAATACGCCGGTCGCCCGCGTCGGTTGGCCTGACAACTTCATCGAGCATGCCAGCAGCAACAAGGCGCTCCAGGACAAATACGGGTTGAACTCCCAAACCGCCATTGCCAAGGTCAAGGAGCTCCTCGCCGATGCCGCGACGCAACGCGCCAAACCGCAGCAGTTTCGTGTCTTGGGCAGCGCGACCGCCGCCCGCACCGCCTGATGAGGTCGCGCTGGCCGCGAAATGAATCTCGTGGCGTCACCTATGCGCGACCGTATTGACACCCAACTCGTCGCCCGCGGCCTCGCGGAAAGCCGCGAAAAGGCGAAACGATTGATTCTTGCAGGCGCCGTGCGCGTCGACGGACAACTCGCCCACAAACCCAGCGACCTGGTTGGCGATGACGCCGCCCTCGTCGTCGAGGCGGCGGAGAAATACACCAGCCGCGGAGGCCATAAGCTCGAAGCTGCGCTCGCGGCGTTCCAGATCTCCTGCGACAACCTCGTTTGCGCCGACCTCGGCGCTTCGACGGGCGGGTTCACCGATTGCCTGCTGCAGCGTGGCGCCGCGCGCGTGCACGCGATCGACGTGGGCAAAGGCCAACTGAACTGGAAATTGCGGCAGGATCCAAGGGTCGTTGTTCACGACGGCGTCAACGCCCGCAATCTCACGGTCGCCGATCTCGGCGGGCCAGTCGATCTGGTGACCATCGATGTGTCCTTTATCTCGTTGACCAAGGTGCTGCCTGCCGCCGTCGCCGCGCTCAAGTCGGGGGGCGCCCTCGTGGCCCTCATTAAACCTCAATTTGAAGCCGGGAAAAAGCTCGTGAAAAAAGGCGGGGTTGTGCGAGACTCTCTGGTGCACGAAGCCGTGACAAAGACCATCCATGAATTTGCGACAAAGACCCTTGGGCTGACGCCGCTGGGAGTCATCCCGTCTCCGTTGCTCGGACCGGCTGGCAACAAGGAGTTTCTCATCGCCTTGCGTAAACCGTGAAACCGCGCATCCCCAGGACCATTGGCGTGATCGCGCACGTCGGCAAAGCCGAAGCGCGAGCCCGTTTGCTCGAATTGCTCGCCGTCCTTGGCGAGAGCAAACTCCGCGTGCTCCTCGAACGCCAGGCCGCCGTCCTCGTCGGCAAGCCCAAGCTCGCGCAGTCGCTGAAAGACATTCGAAAAGCCGCCGATCTGATTATCGTACTCGGCGGAGACGGCACCATCTTGCGGGTCGCTCGCGAATTGGAGGGCTCGGAAACACCCATCCTCGGCGTAAACCTCGGCAACCTCGGGTTTCTCACCACCGTTCGTGGCGACAAGCTCAAGACCCCCGTGCGCGCGATCTTGCGCGGCAACTACGAGCTCAGCGAGCGCCAAACGCTGCAGACTACCTTGATCCGTCGCGGCAAACGCCAGGAAACCCCTCCGGCCCTGAACGATGTCGTCATTTCCCGCGGGGCCTTTTCGCGCATCGTCCGCCTCCACTTGTCCATCGACGGGCAATTGTTGACAGAATATGTATGCGACGGCATGATATTCGCCACGGCAACGGGCTCGACGGCGTATTCGTTGAGCGCGGGCGGGCCAATTCTGGTGCCGACAGCACGGGCATTGATTATCACGCCCATCTGTCCGCACGCGTTGAGTAATCGCTCGGTCATCGCGGGGGAGAAGTCGGTGATCCGTTGTCACGCGGCCCGCGCCGCGGGTGAGCTATTGTTGACAGTCGATGGCCAGGTGCAATTGCCGATGGAAATGGGCGACGAAGTGGAAGTCCGCCAATCGCCCCGAACCGTGCAACTGGTCACGCCGAAAGGTCATTCGTATTTCGAAGTGTTACGAGAGAAATTAAAGTGGAGTGGAGCCAATGTCTAACGGTCCCAAAGCTTCTCCATCGAAAATTGCGTCACTGTTGAGCCCCGAGACAATCCAACTGGAGTTGCAGTCCCGGGAAAAGGTCCCGGCGTTGCGCGAAGTGGCGGAGCTGCTCGCCCAGCACAAGTGCGTCGGCAATTTCGAAGCGTTCTTCGAAGAAATCCTCCAGCGCGAGCGCGTCAGCAACACCGCCCTCGGTCATGATGTGGCCATCCCCCACGCCCGCACCGACCAGTGCTCGGACATCCTCGTCGCCGTCGGGCGCAGCCGCGAAGGCATCAATTTTGAAGCCAAGGACGGCAGCCCCGTCCGGTTGATTTTTCTGATCGGTACCCCCAAGCAGATGGTCACCGATTATCTGCGCGTCGTGGGAACCCTCGCCCGCCTCCTCCGTCAGGATGACCTTCGCCAACGTCTGCTCGACGCCCCCGACGCCGCCTCCTTCATCAAAATCATCGAAGCCGCCGAGTCGTAGGCCCATCCGGGCCAATCGCCTTATGCATGCTGGGCGGCAAGGTAACGTTCCGCGTCAATCGCTGCGGCACAGCCCGTTCCCGCCGCCGTGATGGCCTGACGGTACACGCGATCCACGCAATCCCCCGCCGCGAAGACGCCGGGCACGTTGGTGTACGTCCCCTTCTTGCACAGGATGTATCCATCGGCCGTCAGCTCAATCTGTCCTTTGAATAATTCCGTGGACGGCACATGGCCGATGGCCACGAACACGCCATCACAGGGTAGCGTGGAAGTCGCTCCGGTCTTGACGTTTTTTAGCTGCACACCCGTCACGGTATCCTTGCTGGCGTCGTAAATGTCCGTAACGACCGAGTCCCACACCGGCTGGATCTTCGGATTGGAGAGTGCGCGGTCAATCATGATCTTCGACGCGCGAAGCTGGTCGCGCCGGTGCACGAGGTACACCTTCGACGCAAAATGCGTGAGATACGTCGCTTCTTCGCACGCCGAGTCGCCCCCACCGACCACCACCAACGGCTTGTTGCGAAACATCGGCAGCGCGCCGTCGCAGGTCGCGCAGTACGTAACCCCCTTGCGTTCGAGCAGCTCCTCGTTCTTCAGCCCCAGGTGCCGATGCGACGCGCCGGTCGCGATAATCACCGTTCTTGTCTCCACCACCTCGTCGTCCAGCCACAGCTTGAACGGTGGCTTGCTGAAATCAACCCTCGTGACTTTTGCACTGTAGCGGGTCTGCGCGCCAAACCGCTCTGCCTGCTTCTGCATCCGCATCATCAGTTCCGTGCCGTCGACTCCCTCGGGAAAGCCGGGATAATTCTCAACAATGCTGGTGGTCGTGAGCAACCCGCCGGGTTGCTCCCCTGTGAGCAATAATGGTTTCAAATTCGCGCGCGCTGTGTACAGCGCCGCCGTCCAACCGGCACAACCCGAGCCAATGATGACCACGTTTTCCATGGGCGATTTCCGTTCTTCTGAGATAGGATGCGCGAGCCTAGCGGGAAGGTGCGGCGAGGGTCAAGGCCGAAGCCAGGTCGCCGCCGTCGGGGCGCTACGACGGCTCGTGACCACGCGGCGCAGTGGGTGGCTTGATGCTGTCGCGGCGAAGCTGCTCGGCCATGATGATCGCCCGCGCCACGTCCACCAGCTTGCGGTTCTCGTTGCGGGCCGTCTTCTGCAACTTGAGGTAGGAGGTCTCCTCGTCCATTCCCGTTTGCCGCATCAGAATCCCCTTGGCCCGCTCGATAAGCTTGCGCGATTCCAGCGCTTCGTTCATCTGCTGCAGCTTGGCCTCGAGTTCCTTGGACTTCTCGAAGTTGGCCAGCGCCAACTCAATCGCGGGCTTCAGCTGTTCCCCCGTGAACGGCTTGACCAAATACGCATTCGCTCCCGCGCCGGCCGCCTCACTGCCCAGACCGGACTCGGTGTACGCGCTTAGGACGATAATCGGGGTCATGCGCTGGGCTTGAATCACCCGTGCCGCCTCCAATCCGTCCATCCTCGGCATGCGAATATCGAGAATAATCAGGTCCGGACTCGTTTCGCGAGCGAGGGTGACCGCCTGCTGGCCGTCACCGGCTTCCCCCACGACCGTATGCCCCATCGCCACGAGGATCTTCCGCAACACCATCAACGTCAGGCCATCGTCGTCAGCAATGAGCACTCGCAGGGATTTCATCGGACTCCAAACTTCCGCTTTCGCTTCTCCGTCGCAATCTTAGGACCACCTCGTCCAAAGTCAAGCCCGTGCGCCCGCCAACGCCGATGGCGCATCCCCGTCGGGCCCGGTCCCATGGGCCGCAACCTCAAACCGCAATTCCGCACGGACGCCACCGTCCTGCGATCCAATCTGCAGGTGACCGCGAAGATTCACCTGCGCCAGTTGCGCCACAATATTCATCCCCTGCCCCTCAAACTCGCGCCAATCTTTTCCGTCAGGAAACCCGCCGCCGTTGTCACGCACCACCAATTGCACGTGGCCATTTTGCCGCCGGCATTGTATCTCCGCGCGCAATCGCTGCCCGGCCGGTGATTGACCGTGCACGAAGGAATTCGACACCAGTTCGCTGACAATCAACGCGAGCGGAACCGCTTGATCCGCCCCCAGCCATAGATGTTCGACTTCCATCGTCACCTCCGGCTTCCCGTTCGCTGCCGGTGCCGAACTGACCAGCGTCTGGATGATGGTCGTGATCAATGCATGGGCATCCACTTTCTCCGGCATCTCCTCGCTCAGTAAATTGTGCACTTGGGCAATTGCCTGGATGCGCGTAATCGCCGTCTGCAAAAACTCCTTCGATGAATCCACCTGGGCCATATCCGCCTCCAACTGAAGCAGGCCCGAAATCATCTGCAGGTTGTTCTTGATCCGGTGATGCGCCTCTTCAATGAGCAACTGCAGGAGGTTGTTCTTGCGGCCAAGGTCCTTCAACAACTGCGCGTTGTCGATCGCCACCGCCGCGCGGCTGGCAAACGCCTCGATCAATTCCAGGTTCGCCGCCGTGAACTCGGCCGCTTTGTCCCCGTGCCGCGTCAGGGTCAGAGTGCCGATTAGCTCATTGCGCGAGATCAGGGGCACCACCAACGCGGACCGGACGTCCGACTCCCGAAGCACCGAGCTGTACCCATGCTGCTTGACTTCCTCGCGCGTGAAAATCCTCCCCTGCCGGGACGGGCGAATCTGCCCGAAAAGACCCTGCGTCGCGGGATACCGCATGCCGGTAAGCTGGGCGAAATTGGCGCTCGCCGCCACAATCTCCGCCTGCTCCGCCGTCGCATCGTAATGCGAAATATAGGCCGCATCCGCCCGGAGCAACGCCGCCGCACGCTGCAGGATCCGTTGCAGCAATGGATCCAACTCGAGTTGTTGGGCACTGCCGCTGCTGATGTCCACCAACGCCGTCAGCTTCTCGTTCTCACGAAGCTGCGTTTCATACAACCGCGCATTGGCCACGGCGATCCCCAGTTGGTTGCCCATGGCCACGACCATCTCGACAACTTCTGGCGGGAACTCCACAGCTTCGCGGTTTACCAAACCGAGCGTGCCCAGCAACTCGCCCTTGGCCTTGACCGGTACAATGATCGTGGCGTGGAAGCCATGCGGAAACGCCAACGAAGGAACCGGCGGCGCCTGCGACGCCATGTCGCCGAGCACCACCGCCTGGCCCGATGCCGCCACGGCCCCGGGCATGCTTTCGCCCCATTTCAACACGCGGATTTCCCCGACCATCTCCTCCGGTAAACCTGCCTGCACGTACAAGTGAAGCTGTTGCCGCTTGGCGTCGGCCAAATGAATCACGCCGCCGCTCATTCCCGTGCTTTCCAAGGCAACCTTGAGGGTGTTGCGGGCGATTTCTTCGATATTCAGCGAGGAATTCGCAACTTCGGCCAACGTGGTGAGCGCGGCCAGTTGCCGATTGCGGCGCAGCAACTGTTGCTGACGCTGGCGCGCCTGCGTGATGTCCCGGACGGTGAACTGCACTTCCCGAACGCGACCGCCCACCCGGGAAAAAACGTTGCCACTGCTCTGCAAGTCAATCCACGCCCCGTCTTTGCGCCGGAAACGGTATTCAACATTGCGAATCGATTCGCCGCGCAGCAACGCATTGAACGCGCGCCGCACCATCTCGACGTCTTCAGCGTGCACGTAACCCAACAAGTCCGTCCGCACCACTTCGTAAAGCGCATACCCGCAGATCCGCGTGAAGGCGTTGTTGGCATATCGGGGCCTCCCCGTAATGTCGGTTATGTAAATCGCATCGTCTGAGTTCTCCACCAGCGCCCGATGTTCTTCCTCGCTGGCGCGAAGGTCACTTTCCAATTGCGCGTGCACCATCGCGTTGCCGATCTGGTTGCTGACCACTTCGATGAGATCAACATCCGCCTCGTCGAATTTTCGCACCTTGTACGTACCCAGCCCCAGCATCCCCATGACGAACCCGTGCGCTCGAATCGGCACCAGCACCGCCGATTGGAACCCTGCCTGTGCGCCAGCGTTTGCGGGCAAGTCCGGGGAGCTGACCTTGAAATCCTGGATGACACGGGTTTCGCCATTGAGCACCGCGTCGATATTCTCGTCGCCCTTGCGCAGCACCGCGACCTGGCGCACAAACGCCTCGTTCAGTCCGCGTCGGGCAAATATGTGAAGGGCCTGATCGGCATCCTGCCAGATATGCACCGCACCCGCATCCACCTTCATCACCGCGAGGATCGCGTCGAGCGCGTTATCGGCAATTTCCTTGAGGTCCAGACTGCGGTTGACGGCGTCGGACACGAAATTGATTGCCGTCAGGCGCACGTCGCGCAGCGGCTTCGTCACGGATGTGGTAGCATCACGGCTTTTCATCACAGACCGACCACGCAGTTACTTATAGCAGAAAAGCAGTGCTTTTTCACCACTATATCTCGATAATACGCCAACCCTTTACTATGAGCGCACCCGACAAACTGGATGAGATCTTTCGCCTGCAGGAGCAACTCAACAAACGCATCGGCGTGGACACCGCCAACATGACCGATGAACAGCGCCAGCAATGGGTCCTTAACTATTGCCGCGCCATGACCCAAGAAGTCGCGGAGCTCACCGATAGCGTTCCCTGGAAGTGGTGGGCGAAATACCAGAAGTTCGACAAGCAGAACGCCCGCGTGGAAGTCATTGATTTGCTGCACTTCCTCATCTCCATCGCCCAAGTCCTCGAGATGACCCCCGCCGACTTCTACGAAGCCTACGCCAAGAAACACCAGGTTAACCTCTCCCGTCAGGATACCGGCTACCACACCAAGGACGAGCACGATAGCCGCCACATTTGAGCCGACTGGAACCGTGGCTCGACTGCCTTTCCGCCAGACCCCGCCAGGCAGCCTGCATCCCGAAATGACAACGGCCTCCTCGGTCAAGGAAGCCGCGTCGGTGATCGTCGTAGCGGAAGCGTCTTAGGTCGAAGCCGCGCTTTCCTCTTTCTTCTCGGCAACCTTCTTCTTGGCCTTGGGAGCCTTCGTCTCTTTCGACTTGGGTTCTTCGGCCTTCTTCTCCGGCTCAGGCTCAGGCGCCGCGGTAACGGCGCCGGTCCATTCGAGAATGGCCATCTCGGCCGCGTCGCCCATGCGTTGGCCGACGCGTACGATGCGCGTATATCCGCCATTGCGGTCTCCGTGCTGTTTGCCAATTTCAGCAAACAGCTTGGCGACCGCCGGCTTGTGACGCAGGAATGCCACCGCTCGGCGGCGGTGGTGCAGCGTGCCTTTCTTGGCCAGCGTGACCATCTTGTCGGCATAGCGACGCGCCACTTTCGCCTTGGCAATCGTCGTCGTGATGCGGCTGTGTTCGATCAGGCTGCACACGAGATTGGCCAGTGTGGAGCGCCGATGCTGGGATTTCATCCCCAGTTTGGCTGTGCGTTTACGATGTCGCATGGCGTGATGTCCTTTTATGTCCGCCTGATTCTTACTCCAGCGCGGGTGCCGGGCCCGCCAGGACCGCGTCCACACCCTTGTTCACATCCGGCGTTTCGAGCAACGTCGCATCAAACTTCATACCCAGCGCCAAGCCGAGCGCGGAGAGCTTCTCCTTGATCTCGTTGAGTGACTTCTTGCCGAAGTTGCGGTACTTCAGCATCTCCTGCTCGGTCTTCATCGCCAGTTGACCAACGGTCGTGATATTGGCGTTGTTCAGGCAATTCGCTGCGCGGACGCTGAGTTCAATCTCGTTGACGCTCATGTTCAAGACCTTCTTCAACTTCGCCTGCTCGGCGCTTACCTTCTCGCCCGCCTCTTCGAACTCGATCACGATGTTCTTGTCGTAATCGCAGAAGACATCGAGGTGATGACGGAGAATGTTCGCCGACTGTACCATGGCGTCTTCCGGCGTTATGCGCCCGTCGGTCCAGACCTCAATGATCAGCTTGTCGTAATCCGTACGCTGCCCGACGCGGGTGTCCTCGATGCTGTAGCGCACGCGGCGTACCGGCGAAAACAACGAGTCAATCGCGATCACCCCGATCGGCTGCTCCAGCTTCTTGTTCTCCTCGGCCGGACAGAAGCCGCGACCGACCTTGATTTCCAACTCGATTTCGAAGTGCATCTTCTTGTCCAGCGTACAGATGTGCTGGTCGGGGTTGAGCACCTCCACCACCTGGTCGCTCTTGATGTCCGCCGCCGTTACCGCCCCTTCCTTATTGGCCGTGAGATACACGACGTGCGCCTCGCGGCTGTGCGATTTCAGCAACACTTTCTTCAGGTTGAGCACAATGTCGGTCACGTCCTCGACGACGCCGGGGATGCTCGTAAACTCGTGGGGAGCCCCTTCGATCTTGACGGAACTGATGCTCGCGCCTTCAAGCGAACTGAGCAACACGCGTCGCAATGAGTTGCCAATCGTATGTCCGTATCCCGCTTCGAGCGGCTCGGCCACAAACTTGGCATACGTCGGCGTCGCGCTGGCGTCATCCCGCGTCAACCGCTTGGGCATTTCAAATCGACCTAGTCGAACTGGCATGGCGAACTCTCCTGTGAACCGGGTTTCCCGCGCCCTAGAAACGCGGACCGACGGCTCGTTGTTGCGTCCGGAATCGGACGCAGATTCTGGTTATCTAGAATAAAATTCGACGATTAACTGCTCGTTGACCATTGGCTGAATGTCATCCCGCGACGGAATACGCGCAATCTGCGCCCGTAGCGCCTCCCGGTTAAACGTGATCCAGTCCGGCACGGGCCGAATCTGCGCCGATTCCAGGCTCTTGGTCGCCAACTGGCGTGTCGCGGCGGTCTCGCGGATTTCGACGACGTCGCCCGCCTTCACATTGAACGAGGGCGACGAAACCTTCCGACCGTTGACCCGGATATGCCCGTGCGTGACCATCTGCCGCGCAAACGGACGCGTCGTCGCAAACCCAATGCGGAACACGACGTTGTCAAGCCGGGTCTCCAGTAATTGCAGCAACGTTTCGCCCGTGACACCGCGCTTCTTCAACGCCTTCTCGAACATCCGCCGGAATTGCGCCTCCATCAAACCGTATTGGTACCGCAACTTCTGCTTCTCCGCCAACCCCACGCCGTACTCGCTCTGTTTGCGACGGGACTTCTTCGGGCCGTGCACGCCCGGCGGATAGGCGCGGCGCTCCAGATACTTCGACGGGCCGAAAATCGGCATGCCGAATCGGCGACTGATGCGAACTCGTGGTCCTTTATATCGTGCCATGGTTACGAAATCTCCTGACTACACGCGGCGACGCTTCGGCGGCCGACAACCGTTGTGCGGGACCGGTGTCACGTCTTTGATCACGGTGATGTCCAACCCGATCGCCTGCAACGCACGGATCGCCGCTTCGCGCCCGCTGCCCGGCCCCTTCACCCACACCTCGATTTCCTTCAAGCCGTGCGCCATGCTCTGTCGCGCGGCATCCTGCGCGACCAACTGCGCCGCGTACGCCGTGCTCTTGCGCGAACCTTTGAAACCGACACGGCCCGCGCTTGACCAGCCGATTACCTTGCCCTTCAAATCCGTGATCGACACGACCGTGTTGTTGAACGTGGCCATGATATGGGCGATCCCTTGAAAGACGTTCTTGCTGTGCTTGGCCTTGATAACCTTCTTGGCGACTTCTCCTTCGGCCAACGCTTCGGCGGCTGTCGTCGGGACGGTCGGCGCTGCCGGTGCGGCGGCAACCGCTCCCGGCGCTTCCGTCTTTGCCGGTGCCACAACTGTCTCCGCCGCCGCTGGTTTGGCCTTCGGCGACTTCGCTTTCGGTTCCTTCGCCTTCGATTCCTCGGATTTCTTCGGTGCTTCCTTAGCCATCGTGCTCCTTCAAATCATTGACCATGCAATCAGACCTTGGCGGTTTTCGTTTCCTTGGCGCGAACGACGCCGACCGTCTTGCGCGGCCCTTTGCGCGTGCGCGCGTTCGTCGAAGTCCGCTGACCGCGAACGGGCAGGCCCTTCTTGTGTCGCAGGCCGCGGTAACAATTGACGCTCATCAACCGTTTGATGTTCGTCTGCACTTCGCGCCGCAGATCGCCCTCGATGCGAAAGCCCTGCAGTACCGTCGTCAAATGCGACAGTTGTTCGTCGTTCAGGTCCTTCGCCCGCACATTCGGATCCACGCTCGCCTTTTCACAAACCTGGAGCGCCGTCGTCGGGCCGATGCCATAAATGTATCGGAGCGCAATCCCGATCTTCTTTTGGTCCGGTACTTCCACACCAATCAAGCGTGCCATAACGATACCTCTTCTACCCTTGGCGTTGTTTGTGGCGCGGGTTGGTGCAGATCACGCGCACCACTCCCTTTCGCCGCACAACCTTGCAGCGTTCGCACAACCGTTTTACGGAAGGTTTCACTTTCATATCGGTCCTGCTTCCCTACGGCTCTTTCTGCCGAAATGTAATCCGGCCTTTGCTCAAATCGTACGGTGACATCTCGATCATCACCTTGTCGCCGGGCAACAGCCGAATAAAATGCAAACGCATCTTACCCGAAACATGCGCCAGAATCCGATGTTTATTCGGTAACTCCACCCGAAACATCGTGTTCGGCAGCAATTCAACTACCGTGCCTTCGACTCGTATGGGCTCTTCCTTAGCCACGTCAAAATCTCTGCATCCGCATCCGTTACGAGTACCGTGTGCTCAAAGTGCGCGCTCGGCGCGCTGTCGGCCGATACCACGGTCCAACCATCGCTCAACATCACCACATCGCTCGTGCCGGCATTGATCATCGGCTCAATTGCCAGGGTCATTCCCGGCTTCAACTTCGGCCCGTCTCCGGCCCGACCGTAGTTGGGAATCTGCGGCTCCTCGTGCATCTTCCGCCCGACTCCGTGTCCCACAAACTCCCGAACCACCGAAAACCCCTCTGACTCAACCATCGTCTGCACCGCGCTCGAAATATCGCCCACTCGATTCCCCGCGCGCGCCGCCGCAATCCCTGCGTACAACGCCCGCTCGGTCACCCGCAGCAACTGCTGCGTCCGCGCCTCGACCACCCCCACGGCGACCGTCGTCGCGTTGTCACCCACAAATCCATTCACTATGATTCCCACATCCAGACTGACAATGTCGCCATACTGCACCCGACGCTTGCTCGGGATCCCGTGCACGACTTCCTCGTTCACGGACACGCAGATGTGCCCGGGATACCCCTTGTACCCGAGGAACGGACTCTTTCCACCGAACTTTGCGATCAACCCCGCCGCAACTTCATTGAGTTCCCCGGTCGTGCGTCCGGGCTGAACCTCATGCGCCACCCCCGCCAGTATCTCCGCGGCCGCGTTACACGCGACCCGCATCCGCTTAATCTCATCTGGCGTCTTGATGATGATCACGATTTCAATAACTCCGCGATGTCCGCGAACACTCTGTCCTTCGACTGCCCGGCGTCCACGCGCCTCAGAATTCCCGCTCGTTCGTAGTGCTTCACCACGTCCAGCGTCAGTTCACGGTAAATATCAAGCCGCTTCCGCACGGTCTCCGCCGTGTCGTCCGCGCGCCGTGCCAGCTTGCCGCCGCATCGGTCGCACACACCGGGCCGTCGCGGGGCCACGAATTCCCGATGATACAGCGCGCCGCACTTTTCGCAACTGAGTCGTCCCAGCACGCGTTCGACGATGTCGCCCTCACTCGCGTCCAGCAGGACCGCCGCCGTTACCGTCAGACCCTTCTCCTCCAGCAGCCGGTCAAACGCCTCCGCCTGGGCCCGCGTGCGCGGGAACCCATCGAAGATGAATCCGCAGTCGCGCCCGTGTTCATCCAGCCACAGCCGCACGACCTCTACCGTGATGTCGTCGGGCACCAACTGCCCTTTGTCAATGAACTGCTTCGCCGCCTCGCCGACCGAGCCGCCCTTGCGGATCGCCGCCCGGAACATTTGCCCCGTCGACACGTGCGGCACACCCAGCGCCGCGCTCAATGCCATCGCCGCCGTTCCCTTGCCCGATGCCGGCGGCCCCAAAAACACCATGCGGTGGTGACCCATTGTCACCCTCCCGTCACCGTCAGCGGCGGCCTCGCAGCCGCCCCTTGCGCAAAAAGCCGTCGTAATGCCGCATCACCAGATGCGACTCGACTTGGCGCATGGTATCCAGCATCACCCCGACCGTAATCAGCAGGCTCGTTCCGCCGAAGAAACTTGCCGTCAAATACGGCAGGCCCATGTTCTGTGACAAAATGTACGGAATCACCGCGACGATCGTCAAGAACAGCGCCCCGGCCAATGTAATCCGCGTCATCACATGATCCAGATACTCCGCCGTCGGTCGACCCGGCCGAATCCCGGGGACGTACCCACCGTACTTCTTCAAATCATCCGCAATCTGCAACGGGTTGAATTGGGTCGCCACCCAGAAATACGAGAAGAACAGAATCATCAAGCCGTACAGCGCCAGATGCAGCCACTGGCCCTCGGTCAGTCTCCGCGACATGTTCTGAAATAGGGGCATCTGCAACATGGAAAAGAGTTTCGCGGGGAATAGCAGGATCGCCTGCGCAAAAATAATCGGCATCACGCCGGAATAGTTGATCTTCAGCGGCATGAATGTCTGGCCGCCGCCCAGCATTTTCCGCCCGACCATCCGTTTTGCATACTGCACGGGAATCTTCCGCTGCGATTCGGTGACCGCAATCACCGCTGCCGTCACCACCACCGCCATCACCAGCAAAAACACCGCGTGCAGAACATTGAATTTGCTCTCGGGCCCGACGAACAGCCGCCAGGTGAACAGGATCGCCCGCGGCAACCGGTCGACAATGCCCACCGTGATGATAATCGACATCCCGTTGCCAATTCCGCGCTCCGTAATCTGTTCACCAATCCACATCAGTAGAATCGTCCCGCTGGTGATCGTAATCACCGTCAGGATCTCAAAGGCGACTCCCGGATTGATCACCAGAATCCCGCTGAACCCGGGGAAGAGCTGCCCGGGATGCTCAAAGGCCTTGGCCGCCAGCCACCCTTGGAGGATACACAAGCCCACGGTCATGTAGCGCGAATACTGGATGATCTTGGCGCGCCCCGGCTCGCCTTCCTGCTTCAGCCGCTCCAAGGAAGGAATCAGCGCCGTCATCAGCATCATGATGATGGACGCGCTGATATAGGGCATCACGCCAAGCGCAAACACCGCGCATTGCTGCAGCGCGCCGCCGGTCAACATATTCGCCAATCCGATGATGCTGCCGCCGACGTTCTGCTGGACCCGCTCCATGTACTGGTTCAGTTCGGTGGGATTGACTCCCGGGCACGGAATATTTGCGCCCAGCCGAGCGATGGCCACCATGGCCAGCGTGAACAGAATCCGGCGCCGCAGTTCGGGGATTTTCCAACAGTTAAGGAATGCGGAGAACATAATAGGTTGTCAAAGATCGCCCGTTACTTCTCTCCTGCGGCGGTCTTCGCCGTGGCCGCCGGCTCCGCGAGCTGGTGATGAATGCTGCGCAGCGGCAGTTCTTCGCACTGGCCCCCCGCCTTCGTGATCTTTTCGCGTGCGGAGACGCTGAAGCGGTGCGCCTTGACCGTGAGCTTCTTCTTCAGCTCCCCATTGCCCAGCACTTTCACGCCTTCCCAAAACCTCTTGTCCGCCAATCCGGCCTCGACCAGCGTCTCCGGTGTGACCGTCGCGCCGTCGTCGAACGCATTCAACCGCTCGACGTTGACGATCGTGTACGCCGTGCGGAAATTCGCATTGTTGAACCCGCGTTTGGGAATACGACGGATCAACGGCATCTGGCCGCCTTCGAACCCGAGCCGAATCGTGCCGCCCGACCGTGCGGTTTGCCCCTTGCCGCCGCGCCCGCTCGTTTTGCCGTGCCCCGAACTCTCGCCAATCCCCAAACGCTTCGTGCGGTGCTTCGCCCCCGGCCTGGGCTTCAAATTGTGCAATCGCATGGTCATGTTAGCTCGCCCCCGCGCCGGGGTGTCGCGACATACCGCGCACCCGGAAAATCTCTTCACGTGGTCGCAGTTGCAGCAGCGCGTCGATCGTCGCCTTAACCACGTTTACCGCGTTGCTCGAACCCAGCGACTTCGTCAGCACGTCCCGCACGCCGACTGCCTCAATGACCGCGCGAACGCCCCCGCCCGCAATCACGCCCGTGCCGGGCGACGCGGGCTTTAGCAACACGCGCCCGCCGCCGAACACGCCCATTACCTCGTGCGGAATCGTGGAGTTCCTCAAATTCACCGATACCAGGGCCTTCTTCGCCTGATCGGTTCCCTTGCGGATCGCGTCCGCCACTTCGTTGGCCTTGCCAAACCCCCAGCCCACACGGCCCCGACGATCACCGGCCACCACCAGCGCGCTGAAATGGAAACGGCGTCCGCCCTTCACGACCTTCGCGCTACGGTTGACGTACACCACCTTCTCGGTGATCTCGCCGCCGCCGCGCTCCAGCTCGACTCCCAATTCCTCGACCACCGCCACCGGCGAGGCTTCCTTGTCCGTGGCCCCAACAGGTTTTGCAATCTTTGGTCTCTTCTCAGGTGCCATATTAGAATTTTAATCCTGCTTCGCGTGCCGCGTCCGCCAACGCCTTGACACGCCCGTGATACCGCAACCCGCCGCGGTCGAACACGACCTCGGTGATCTTCTTCGCCTGCGCCTGTTGCGCGGCCAACTGGCCAACCTTCTTCGCGCCCGCGATCGTGGCCTTCGTACCCTTCAAGTCCGACGCGGTCGTATTCGCTGAGGCCAGCGTCACGCCGTTGACGTCATCAATCAACTGGACATAGATATGTTTGCCCGTCATGCACACACTCATCCGGGGACACTGCGCCGTGCCCCGGACTTTCTGCCGCAGCCGGAGGTGCCGCCGATATCGCGCCTCAACTCTGGTTCGTGGAATCATAACGTAACACCCAAATTAACCGCCGCCCGCCGTGGTCACGGTCTTGCCCGCCTTGCGGCGTACTTGTTCGCCTACGTAGCGGATTCCCTTGCCCTTGTAAGGCTCGGGCGGATAGAAACGCCGAATCCGGGCCGCCACTTCGCCCACCATCTGTTTGTCCGGGCCTTCAATCGTGATCTCGGGTTTCTTGTCCTGCGTGTCCGCCACCGAGACTTTCACGCCTTTCGGAATCGCGAACACGATCGGATGCGAATACCCGATGGACATCTGCAAATTCGCCCCTTGCACCGCGGCGCGGAAACCCACGCCTTCGACCAGCAACTTCTTCCGGTAACCTTCGTTGACACCTCGGACCATGTTGGCAATCAGGCTGCGCGACAACCCCCATCGGGACTTGCCCATGCGATCCATTTGCGTGGTGCTGGCTACCACCTTGCCTTCCTTCACCTCGACCTTGATCGGCGAGGGCACCGTCCATTCCAGCGTGCCCTTCGGCCCTTCCACATGCACCGTTTGCCCCTTCACCTCGACCTTGGTCTTGGCCGGAATCTCAACTGGTTGTTTGCCAATTCGTGACATAACGAATCACCACACGTACGCCAACAGCTCTCCGCCCACGTTCGCCTTCTTGGCTTCCCGGCCGGTCATGATGCCGCGCGAGGTCGTCAAAATCGAAATTCCCATCCCCCCGAGCACGCGCGGAACATCCTGCGAACCGACATAGCGCCGCAGTCCCGGTCGGCTGATGCGCTTGATCCCGACGATCGCGCGCTCTTTGCCGACGATCTTGAGCTGAACCTTCAACACCTGCCGGCCGCTCTCCAGTTTCTCCGCGTAGAAGTCCGCGATGTACCCCTCGCGTTTCAGCACCTTCGCAATCTCCGCCTTGAGGCGTGAATACGGAATAAGCACCTCCGGCTTGAGCGCGCTGTTCCCGTTGCGAATCCGCGTCAGCATGTCACCAATGGAATCCGTTACATTCATCAGATCACCAGCTCGCCTTCACCACGCCAGGCACCTTGCCCTGGCTGGCCAGTTCGCGGAAGCAAATACGGCAAATCTTGAACCGCCGGATATACGCGCGCCGACGGCCGCAGTTCTGGCAACGGTTATACGCCCGCGCCTTGAACTTCGCGGGCCGCCGCTGCTTCACTTCCCAGGTCAATTTCGCCATAGCTCGATCCCCTAACTGCTGAATGGCATGCCGAGCAATTTAAGAAGCTCCTTGGCTTCCGCATCGGTGCTTGCCGTCGTCACAATCGTCACGTCCATCCCGAGGTTGTGCTTGATCTTGTCCAGTTCGACCTCGGGGAAAATCGTCTGGTCCCTCACACCCATCGTGTAACTGCCGCGACCATCGAATCCACGAGGATTCATCCCGCGAAAATCGCGGATGCGCGGTAACGCCGCGTTGAAAAACCGCTCCAAAAACTCGTACATGCGCAGACCCCGCAACGTCACCCGGGCGCCGACGGGCATACCTTCGCGCACTTTGAAGTTCGAGATGCTCTTCTTGGCCTTGGTGACCTGCGCCTTCTGGCCCGTGATCGTGGCCAACTCCTGTTGGGCCTCGTTGATCACGTCCTTGTCGTGGTTGGCATTTACGCCCATGTTCACCACGACCTTTTCCACCTTCGGCACCTGCATCCGATTGGCGTACCGACCGCCCTTCATAAGCTGTTCCACCACGTCTTTCTTGTAAAACTCGTAGAGCCGCGCCATAAAACCTGATTACGCCTCGGCCACCGCCGGGGCGCCTCCATGCTTCTTGCGCCGGGCGTCGTAGCGCTCCTGCTTCATCACCTTGGATATGTGAATCGCCCCTTCTTTGGTGATAATGCCGCCCTTGGGATTATTCTGGCTCTTCCGCAGCGCCTTCTTGATCACATTCACTCCCTCGACAAGGACGCGGTCCTTCCCGGGGAACGTCGCCAGCACTTTCCCGATCTTCCCCCGATCCTCTCCCGAAAGCACCACCACGATGTCGTTCTTCTTGACCGGCATATTCCTCATGGCCTACAGCACCTCGGGGGCGAGTGAAATGATTTTTGTAAAATTCTTGTCGCGCAATTCACGCGCGACCGGCCCGAAAATGCGTGTACCCTTCGGGTTGAGTTGCTCGTCGATGATCACCACCGCATTGTTGTCGAACCGCACGTACGACCCGTCCGTGCGACGCAGCGGTGACTTCGTCCGCACCACCACACAGGTCACCACCTCGCCCTTCTTCACCGTCCCGTCGGGCGCGGCCTCTTTGACGTGTGCCTTGATCACGTCACCAATCCGCGCATAACGCTTCTGGTGTCCCAGGACGCCGATCGCCCACGCTACGCGCGCGCCGGTGTTGTCCGCAACGTCCAAATGCGTTCGGATCTGAATCATACTTCGACCTTCTCGATCTTCGTCGCCTTCTCCAACACCCCCGCCAGCCGCCACCGCTTCAACTTGCTCAGCGGTCGTGACTCGACAATCCGCACCTTGTCGCCCACACCCGCTTCGCTCTTCTCGTCGTGGGCGTAGAACTTCTTGTACAGCGTCATGACTTTCTGGTACCGCGGATGACGGACACGCCGGGCGACCTCGACCACGATGGTCTTGTCCATCTTGTCGCTGACGACTTCGCCCACCAGCTCCCGCTTCCTGCTTTCGATTGTTGCTTGGTCCGCCATATGAATCCGAAATGTTTCCGTCGGTCAGCGCCGCTACTTGGCCGCTGCCGGCGCCGTCTGGAGTTGTCGCTCCCGTAAGACGGTCTCAATGCGCGCCATGTCACGCCGCACTTCGCGGATGCGACTGGGTCGCTCAAGCCTCGCCGTCTGCTGTTGAAGCCGCAGGTTGAACAATTCCTGCCGAAGATCACGCAGTTTGGACTGCGCCTCCGCTTCTGTCAACTCACGGATTTCCTTTGCTTTCATGTCGCCGCCTACCGTCTTGCCAGAAACCGCGTCGAGATCGGCAGCTTGGACGCCGCCAGTCGAAACGACTCGCGCGCCAATACCTCCGTCACGCCGCCCAGTTCAAATAACACATTCCCCGGTCGTATCACCGCCACCCAGGTCTCGGGCGGGCCCTTGCCCTTGCCCATGCGCGTCTCCGGCGGTCGCTTCGTGATCGGCTTGTCCGGGAACACCCGAATCCACAGTTTCCCGCGTCGCTTCATGTTGCGCGATAGCGCGACTCGGCACGCCTCAATTTGCGTCGTCGTCACCCACGCGCGTTCCAACGCTTGCAGGCCATATTCGCCAAACGCAACCGTGGCCCCCCGCCAGGCCGTGCCCGTCCGGCTGCCGCGGTGGGCTTTCCGATACTTCACTCTCTTTGGCATCATTGGCATGACTTCGAAATTCCTCCGGTACCTCGTCCGCGCTACCCTGACGACGCGGGGCCGACGGGCATCGGCGCGGGTTGCGCTGGCACGGCGGCCCGCAACGGCCGCTCACCCTTGCACACCCACACCTTCACCCCAATCTTGCCGTACACCGTCTGCGCTTCCGCCAGGCCGTAATCAATGTCCGCGCGCAACGTGTGAAGCGGAATCTTGCCGACCCGATACTTCTCGTGCCGCGCCAGCTCTGCGCCGCCCAGCCGGCCACCGCACGCCACCTTGATTCCTTGCGCGCCAAAATCCATCGCCGTCTGCACGGCCTTCTTCATCGCCCGCCGGAAGCTGATGCGCCGTTCCAACTGCAGCGCGATGTTCTCCGCCACGAGCTGCGCGTCCGTCTCGGGCGTCTTGACTTCCAGGATATCCACGTAGATTTCCTTGCCGGTCAACGCGGCCAGCTCTTCCTTGAGCTTGTCGATTTCCGCGCCCTTGCGGCCGATGACAATCCCCGGACGCGCGGTTGAAATCGTGATCCGCGCCCGGTTCGCATACCGCTCGATGGCAATCTTCGGGACCGCGGCCGAGGCCAGCTTTTTTTTCACAATCTCACGAATCTTGATGTCTTCGAGCAACAGTGGCGCGTAATCCTTCTTGTCGGCGTACCACTTCGACAGCCAGTCCTTGGTGACCGCCACGCGAAAACCAATTGGATTCGTTTTTTGTCCCATAGCTTATTGTCCATCCGTCAATATGATCTGGATGTGCGAGGTCCGTTTGATAATCGGGCCCGCACTCCCCCGCGCCTTGGGCTGCCAGCGCTTCAACCGCGGCCCTTCGTTGGCCACGGCTTCTTTCACGATCAACACATCCGCCGCCAGGCTCGCGTTGTTCGTCGCGTTGGCGATCGCCGACTTCAATGTCTTTTCGATCATCCGCGCCGACTTGCGCGGAATCACCCGCAGCACTTCCAGCGCGCTCGAGGCGCTCAATCCCTGGATCAGCCGCGTCACCTCGCCCACCTTCGACGGGCTCATCCGCGCATATTTTGTGATCGCTGTTACTTCCATAAATCCATCGTTACGAGTTCTTCGCCACGCGCGCGACGTCTCCCGTCTTGAGCGTGACCTGCTTCTCCGTCCGTTCGATCAACGCGCCGCAAATCCGCTGGCGCACGTCCACAATCTTCAATTCCGCAATCACGCGGTCGCCGCGCAACACAATCAACGGCATCCCAATCCGCGCGCCCTGCAGCAAACCAACGTTCAGCACCACCAGCCGCAGGTCCGGGTTCACATCCAACACCGTGGCCGCCCCCAGCGTGCCCCCCGCCTGTCCGACCACCCCACCAGTCTTCCCCGCCTCGTTGGCCGCGGGTTTCTCCGCTGCCGCCAAGAGCGCCTTCGTCCGCGCCAACTCCCCGGCGATATCGCCCTGCTTCTGGACGGCGTCGAGCAACCTCTGCAGTTGCTCCACCAATCGTTGCCGTTCCACTTCCGCGAGGTACAGCGCCCGCACGCTCTCCACGAGCTGGCGTTGCGTCTGCCTCGCGCTGTCATCGGCAAAGTTGACGCCGAGCGCCTGGGCCCGCAACTGCGCTTCCCGCCACTGCTTCTGGAACAACTCGCTCTCCGTCCGGGCCACCGCCAGGTTCTCGGTGAGCAGGCGAATGACCGTCTCGCGCTGATCGAGTTCCGTCTTGAGACGCTCGTTGTCGTTGGTCAGCCTCTCCACCAACACCCGCAACTCATCGGTTGCGGCCGGCGCCCCTCCGACGGCCAGCGGCCCTGTTACTGCAAAGAACAAACCAACTGCACACACTCTCGTTCGCGCGCCAAGTACCGCCACAACTGGCTCCAGGCCGCGTTACTTCGCGACCGCCTTCTCCGTGTGGGCGCCGTGCGCCCGGAACGTACGGGTTGGCGAGAATTCGCCGAGGCGATGTCCCACCATGTTCTCGGTCACGAACACCGGCGTGTGCACCTTGCCGTTGTGTACCAGAAACGTGTGTCCCACGAACTCGGGGACAATCATTGAGCGTCGCGACCAGGTCTTGATCGGCTTCTTGTCGCTGACCTTCATTGTCTCGACCTTCTTCATCAAATGGTCGTCAACAAAGGGGCCTTTTTTCAGGGACCGTCCCATTTATTTCTTCCTTCTCTCTACAATCATCCCGTTCGAGTATTTCTTCTTACGGCGCGTCGTGCCGCCCTTGGCCAGCTTGCCCCAGGGCGAGACCGGATGATGCCACCCACCGCCGCCCTTGCTCTTGCCCTGGCCGCCGCCCATCGGATGATCCACCGGGTTGCGCGCCATGCCGCGCGAAATACCGCGCCGGCCCAGCCAGCGGTTTCGTCCCGCTTTCCCCAGCATGATATTGATGTGATCCGTGTTGCCAATCTGTCCGATCGTGGCGTAGCACTCACGGTTGATCAGCCGCAGTTCGCCGGAGGGCATCTTCACGGTTACGTAGTCGCCTTCGCTGGCCGTGATCTGCGCCGCCATCCCCGCGCTGCGGCAGATCTGCCCCCCATGACCCCGGTGCAGTTCGATGTTATGAATCGGCATCCCCGGTATGATCTTCTTCAACGGCAGCGCGTTGCCGATCGCCAACTCGGCGTCGGGTCCACTCATCAACTTCGCACCCACCTGCAGACCGAGCGGCGCAATGATGTAGCGCTTCTCGCCGTCCTTGTACTTCACCAGGGCGATGCGGGCGGAGCGGTTCGGATCGTACTCGACCGCTTCCACCACCGCCTCAACGCCGACCTTGTCCCGCTTGAAATCGATGATGCGGTAGCGCTGCTTGTGGCCGCCGCCGATCCCGCGCGACGTCATGCGCCCGTGATTGTTGCGACCACCCGTCCGGCGCTTCGCCTCCGTCAGCTTCGCTTCCGGCTTGCTCTTCGTGATTTCCGAGAAATCAGAAAGCACCGTGCCGCGCAGCGACGGCGTCAACGGCCTGAAAGTCTTGAGTCCCATAAATCGCTAACCCAATTCGATCTTGTCGCCCTCTTTGAGGGTGACGATTGCCTTCTTCCAACCGGGCGTACGTCCAAATTGCATCGTCCGCTCGCGGCGCGCCTTGCCGCGCACGTTCATCGTGTTCACCCGGACCACTTTGACCTTGAACAAATGCTCGACCGCCCGCTTGACATCCAGTTTGTTCGCCCGCTTATCCACGACGACCTGGTATTGATTCGACGCCTCAGTCTGCGCCGTCCCCTTTTCGGTGATGCGTACGGTCCTGACCACTGAATATGGATCTTTCATCGGTCTTACCCCACGCGCGCGCCCAGCTTCTCCAGCCCGGCTTTCGTCGTGACAATTTTTTCGAACCGCAACAACTCATACACGTTCACGGAATCCGCCGGTTCGACCTGTACGTTCGGCATGTTCCGCGATGCCAACCTCAAATTCCCGTCCACCCGGTCCGTCACAACCAGCGTCGGCGCATTTTTCGCCCCGATTTTTGCCACGATGCCCGCAAACTCCTTCGTCTTGTGGCTCGCCAGCTTCAATTCATCCACCACCACGATGTCTCCCGCCAGCAATCGCTCACTCAGCGCCTTGCGAAACGCCAGCGCCTTCACCTTCTTCGACACGTTAATCGTGTAATCCCGCGGTTTCGGCCCGAACACCACGCCACCCCCGCGCCACAACGGTGAGGCGAACGACCCCGCCCGCGCCCGTCCCGTCCCCTTCTGCTTCCACGGCTTCTTGCCGCTGCCGTGGACTTCGCTGATTTGCTTCGTGCTGGCCGTGCCGAGGCGCTGGTTCGCCATGTACGCCGTCACCGTGTCATGCACCGCCTGAGTGCCTTTGCCGTCCTTGATGAGCAACCCGTCGGCAAACTCGACTTCGCCCTTCCCTTGACCGGACATTGTGACGACCGGCAGCTTCATGATTTCGCCGCCTTCGCCGCGGGTTGGGCCTTCTTCTTCGCGTGGCGAACCACGACAAACGCGCCGGTCGCACCCGGCACCGCTCCCTCGACCAGCAGCAGGTTCTCCGCCTCACGCACCTGCACCACGCGCAAATTCTGCGTGGTCACTTTGACGTCGCCCATGTGGCCGGGCATCCGCATGTTTTTGAACACGCGGCCCGGAAACAGACGTTGGCCAATCGCGCCACTGCGGCGATGCCAACCTTTCGCGCCGTGCGTCATGTCACCGC
Organism: Verrucomicrobiia bacterium; assembly: GCA_049511095.1. Lineage (GTDB taxonomy): Bacteria > Verrucomicrobiota > Verrucomicrobiia > Palsa-1439 > Palsa-1439 > Palsa-1439. The sequence continues at coordinate 21,240 of JBEKYJ010000001.1, read as the reverse complement.
CGGCGAACTTATGCCGTTTGACGACGCCCTGAAAGCCCTTGCCCTTGCCGGTGCCAATCACGTCCACATACTGCCCGGGCTGAAATTCTTTCACCGTGATCTTGTCACCGACATTGAACTGCACCGGCTCTTCCGTACGATACTCGCGAATAAATCGCGCTGGCTCGGTGTTGGCCTTCTTGCAGTGGCCGATGAGCGGCTTGCCGGCGTTCTTTTCCTTGCGTGTGCCCAACCCCAGTTGCACCGCATGATACCCATCATTCTCCGGCGTCTTCTTCTGTAACACCGTGCAGGGTCCCGCCTCGATGACGGTGACGCCCACGAAATTACCGTTCGCGTCGAACAATTGCGCCATTCCAAGTTTTTTGCCGAGAAGTTCCATGGCTAAATCTTGATCGTGATGTCGACACCCGCCGGCAGGTTCAGCTTTTTCAACTCATCCACCGTTTTCGCTGTCGGGTCGATGATGTCGAGCAAACGTTTGTGCGTCCGCATCTCAAATGACTCCATCGACTTCTTGTCCGCGTGCGGCGAGCGATTGACGGTGTGCCGCCAAATGTCGGTCGGCAACGGGATCGGCCCGGCCACCTTCGCGCCCGTGCGCTTGGCCGTTTCGACAATGTCATGCGCCGATTGATCGAGCAGGCGGTGGTCGTACCCTTTGAGGCGGATTCGTATGCGTTGGTTGCTCATTGCTTTGGTTGTCCCGCCCTTGTGTTGCCACCGCCGTTCTTGTCCAGAATCGCTGCCAGAACGCTTTCCGGCACCTTCTCAAACGCGGCTGGCTCCATCGAGTAGCTCGCGCGGCCCTTGGTCAATGACCGCAACGCCGTGGCATAGCCGAACATTTCGGCCAGCGGCACGGTCGCATGGACGATGGTTGAACTCGCGCGCGATTCGATGTGACTGATCTTGCCGCGCCGGCTGTTCAGATCGCCAACGACATCACCCATGTGCTCCTCGGGCGTAATGGCTTCCACGTCCATGATCGGCTCCAACATGATCGCGCCCGCTTTGCGGGCGGCTTCCTTGAAGGCGAAGCTGCCCGCCATCTTAAACGCAATTTCCGAGCTGTCCACTTCGTGGTAGGTGCCGTCAATAATCTGAATCGTTATATCCACCATCGGGTAGCCGCCCAGCACACCGGTCTGCGCGGCTTCGATAATACCATCTTCGACCGCGCCAATGAATTCCCTCGGGATCGCGCCGCCGACAACCTCGTCCTCGACCACGATGCCGCTGCCCTTTTTGCCGGGCGCAACGGTAACGACCGCGTGACCGTACTGACCGCGACCGCCCGATTGACGGATGAATTTGCCTTCGGCTTCGGCGGACTTCGTAATCGTTTCGCGATACGCCACCTGCGGCCTGCCCGCGGTGGCCCCGACGTTGAACTCGCGAAACATGCGATCCTTGATGATATCGAGGTGCAGTTCGCCCATTCCGGAAATGATGGTCTGGCCAGTCTCCTGATCGGTCGTGAGACGGAAGGTCGGATCTTCTTCGGCCAGTCGTTGCAGGGCGGTGGACATCTTGTCGCGGTCGGCCTTCGTGTTGGGTTCGATGGCCATGGAAATAACAGGCTCGGGGAACGTGATGGATTCCAGCAGGACCGGATGGTCATCATCCGAAACCGTGTCGCCCGTCGTGACGTTCTTCAGGCCGACGAGTGCGCCAATGTCACCCGAGTAACACACTTCGATTTCCTGCCGATGGTTGGCGTGCATTTCGAGCAGGCGGCCGATCCGCTCCCGTTTGTTGTTGCGCGGATTATACACCGTCATGCCTTTGGTGACTTTGCCGGAGTAGACCCGGAAGAAAATCAGTCGGCCGGCGTACGGATCCGTCCAAATCTTAAAGGCCAGCGCACAAAACGGGCCGTTATCATCGGCGGAGCGGGTCTCGGGTTCCTTGCTATCAGGGTTGATTCCAACAATATCGGGGACATCGAGGGGCGAAGGCAGGTAATCGACCACGGCATCGAGCAGGGGTTGCACACCCTTGTTCTTGAAAGCGGCGCCACAAATCACCGGCACCAATTCGTTCTTGATTGTCAGCCGACGAATCCCCGCCTGAAGTTGTTCCACGTTGATCGCCTGGCCATCGAGGTAGAGATGCATCAACTCCTCATCCTTCTCAGCGACCGCCTCGACGAGCTTCGCATGTGCGGCATCCGCGGCGGCTTTCAAGTTGGCGGGAATGTCCACGGCGTTAAAGGTCGCGCCGAGCTCCTCACCCGACCAGAGGACAGCCTTCATCTTGACGAGATCAACGACCCCTTTGAAGTCAGCTTCCTTGCCGACCGGAATTTGAATCGGCACGGCATTCGCCGCCAGCCGTTCGCGCATCTGGGCGACGGCGGCTTCAAAGTCCGCACCCGTGCGATCCATCTTATTGACGAACGCGATCCGCGGAACCTTGTACTTGTTAGCCTGTCGCCAGACAGTTTCGGACTGGGGTTCAACGCCACCGACCGCGCAGAACACGGCGCAGGCGCCATCGAGTACCCGCAAGCTGCGCTCGACCTCGACGGTGAAATCCACGTGACCGGGCGTGTCAATGATATTAATGCGATGGTCGTGCCAAAAGCAGGTCGTCGCGGCGCTCGTGATCGTAATCCCCCGCTCGCGCTCCTGCTCCATCCAGTCCATCGTCGTCGTGCCTTCGTGCACTTCGCCAACCTTGTAGACTTTGCCGGTGTAAAACAGAATGCGCTCGGTCGTCGTCGTCTTGCCGGCGTCGATGTGCGCACAAATCCCGATGTTCCGGGTGCGCTCCAACGGCACCAGCCGGTCCGTCGAGGATCGCTCCTTCTGCTGCCCTGTCTGTTTCGGTTGTTCTAACACAGCCTGCATTTTCTGATTACGAATGCTAATTGTTACACCAAAATCTCACGACAACACAACCGTGGCTCGTCCAAGCGGGTGAATTCACCTCCGGACTACCAGCGGTAGTGCGCAAACGCACGATTGGCCTGCGCCATCTTGTGCGTATCTTCGCGCTTCTTGACGGACGCACCCGTATTGTTTGACGCGTCCAAAATCTCTGACGCCAGGGCGTCCGTCATCGCCGTGCCTTTACGGGAGCCGGCATACTGGATCATCCAGCGCATCGCCAAGGCTTCCTGACGATCGATGGACACCTCGACCGGCACCTGATAGTTGGCGCCGCCAACCCGGCGTGACTTCACTTCCAGCCTCGGCTTCACGTTTTCCAACGCCGCGTGCAGCACGTCCAGCGGACTCTTGTCCTTGGCCTTCTCCGCGATACGCTCGAACGCGCCATACACAATCCGCTCGGCCACGGACTTCTTGCCGCTCTTCATGATGCACGTGATGAGCCGCGTGACAGTCTCGCTGTTAAAGCGCACGTCACGTACTCTCGGCCGTCGATCTGCTCTTCGTCTCCGCATGCTCGAATTCTCTCAAATAGATCAGGCGTCCTTCGGAGCCTCGGCCTTTTTCGGGGCCGCGTCCTTCGGTCGCTTCACACCGTACTTGCTGCGGCTGCGGCGGCGTTTCTCCACGCCCATCGCATCCAATGTGCCGCGCACGATGTGATAGCGCACGCCCGGCAAATCCTTCACGCGTCCGCCGCGTACCAGCACAATCGAGTGCTCCTGCAGATTGTGTCCCTCGTCCGGGATGTACGCAATCACTTCGATGCCATTGGTCAGACGCACCTTCGCCACCTTCCGCAAGGCCGAGTTCGGCTTCTTCGGCGTGCGCGTCATCACCTGCAGGCACACCCCGCGACGTTGCGGGCATGACCCCAGCGCCGGCGCCTTCGACTTCGCCTTCAGTTGGCGACGACCCTTACGAACCAGTTGGTTAATTGTTGGCATTTCCTAACCCGTTGACTGCCATCTTCTTGGTGGCACAAGGAGCGCGAAAATTAACACACGCTCCGGTGCAACGCAAGCCCTTTTGGGAGGCCTTGCTTCAGATAACGGCCTCCTCTGGTTGCATCTCAATCTTCTCCTCCCGTACCGGCTCGACCGGCTCCCCTAACGGGACCAATTTCAATCCGCGATGCTTACTAAAACCAGTCCCGGCGGGTATCAAGTGACCCATGATCACGTTCTCCTTGAACCCACGCAACGTGTCAACACGACCGAGCGTTGCCGCTTCCGTCAACACCCGCGTCGTATCCTGGAACGATGCGGCGCTGATAAACGACTCCGTCTCCAACGACGCCTTCGTGATTCCCAGCAGCACCGGTTGCGCTTCCGCCGGCTTGCCGCCCGCTTCCGCGACCCGCTTGTTTTCCTCTTCGAACGTCACCTTGTCGATTTGATCGGCCCAGAGGAACCGGGTATCGCCCGGGTCGACGATCCGCACCTTGCGCAGCATCTGTCGCACGATGATCTCGATATGCTTGTCGTTGATCTCGACGCCCTGCAGGCGATACACCTCCTGCACGTCGTTAACCAAATACTCCTGCAAGTCCTGGGGACCGCAGACTTCCAGAATCTCGTGCGGCACCACCGGACCTTCGGTCAACTGCTGCCCCTTCTTGACCGAATCTCCCCGGAACACAATGATGTGCTTGGAGTGTGGAATCAGGTGCTCTTCTTCCGCGGCGGTCTTCGGGTCCTTCACCAAAATCCGCCGTTTGCCACGAACCGTCCCCGCGAAGTCCACAATGCCATCGATCTTCGCAATCTCGGCTGCGTCCTTTGGCCGGCGGGCCTCGAACAACTCCGCCACGCGCGGCAGTCCGCCCGTGATGTCCTTGGTCTTGAAAATCTTTCGCGGCGTCTTGGCCACCAGCGCGCCCGGCTCCACGCGGCTGCCCTCTTCGACCACGATGTGCGCCCCCGCGGGAATTGAGTAGAAAGCGATGACGTCGCCACTGTCATTCACGAGGTTGATTTGCGGATGCAGGTCCTCCTTGTGCTCGATCACGACCGTGCCCATCAAGCCCGTCGCTTCATCCAACTCGCGTTTGACCGTGATGCCTTCGATCAAGTCGTTGAACTTGACCGTGCCCGCGATTTCCGACAGTACGGGCACGTTGTACGGATCCCACTGCACGAATACATCGCCTTTCTTCACTGGACTACCGTCGGCCACGGCGATCTCAGCGCCGATCACCACCGAATACCGCTCCAGCTCGCGGCCTTCGTCGTTGCTGACGAGCACCTGGCCGTTCTTGTTCAGCACAACCCAGTTGCCTTCCGCGCGTTGCACCGCGCGCAAGTCCTGATAGTGAACCACGCCGTCATTCTTCGCCTTGATCTGCGGCTGCTTGAACACCTGGCTCGCCGTGCCGCCAATATGGAACGTACGCATGGTCAGTTGGGTGCCCGGCTCGCCGATCGACTGCGCGGCAATGATGCCGATCGCCTGGCCAAGCTTTACCATCTTCCCCGTGGCGAGGTTGCGTCCGTAGCACATCCCGCAAACACCGCGGCGCGACTCACACGTGAGCACCGACCGGATCTTGATGCGCTCGATACCGAGCTTGTTGATCGCCTCTGCCGCCGCCTCGTCGATCTCGGTGTTCGCCGTGACAATCTTCTTCTTGTTGATCGGATCCACAATGTCTTCCGCCGCGATGCGGCCGATAATGCGCTCGCTCAGCTTGACGACTTCGTCCTCGCCTTCATAAATCGGCTTGACCCAAATGCCGTTGACTGTGCCGCAGTCTTCTTCGAGCACGATGACGTCCTGCGCCACGTCGACCAGTTTGCGGGTGAGATAGCCCGAGTCAGCCGTCTTGAGCGCCGTGTCCGCCAAGCCTTTGCGCGCTCCGTGGGTGGAGATGAAGTACTCCAGCACGCTCAACCCTTCGCGAAAGTTGGACAGGATCGGGCGCTCGATGATTTCGCCGGAGGGCTTGGCCATCAACCCGCGCATGCCCGCGAGTTGGCGAATCTGCTGGCGCGAACCGCGCGCCTTGCTATCGACCATCATGAACACGGGATTCAGTTCCGCGCGGCCCTGGTTGTGCTCCATCGCGGCGTACATGATGTTGGAAATCTTGTCCGTCGCGTGCGTCCAGATGTCGATGATCTTGTTGTAACGTTCGCCGTCCGTAATGATCCCTCGACGGTATTGCTTTTCCACTTCGGCCACATCCTTGAGCGCATCGTTGATCACCACGGTCTTTTCCTTGGGAACAATCATGTCCTCGATGCCGATGGAAATTCCCGCCAGCGTGGCGTGCTCGAAACCGAGCGCCTTGAGCTTGTCCAACACCTCAACCGTCTTGTGATGTCCCGCCGTGCGGTAGCATTGCCAAATGATGTCGCCCAATGACGACTTATTGACGTTCCGGTTGATGAAACCAAGTTCCGGCGGCCAGATTTCGTTGAAAATCACACGGCCGACCGTCGTTTCGATGACCTTGGAAACGGGGTCGCCGTACACCGTCTGGCGGCCATAATCCGGATTCTTCAAGCGAATGCGCTCGTGAATCGTCACGTCACGCTCGTCGTGGCAGAAGAACACCTCCTGCTCGTCGGAGAACAGCTTTAGCCGCTTGCTCTCACCACTGGTTTCCTTCTTGCCGCCATGCGTGAGATAATACATGCCGAGGGCGATGTCCTGCGTCGGCGTCGTGATCGGCTTGCCGCTGGAGGGCGAGAAGATGTTGTTCGGCGCCAGCATGAGCAACCGCGCTTCCATCTGCGCCTCGACCGACAACGGGACGTGCACGGCCATCTGGTCGCCATCGAAATCCGCGTTGTAGGCCGTGCACACCAGCGGGTGAATACGGATCGCGTCGCCTTCGATGAGCTGCGGTTCAAACGCCTGGATCGACAGCCGGTGCAGCGTGGGCGCGCGGTTCAGCAGTACGGGATGCCCCTTGCTCACCTCTTCGAGAATGTCCCACACTTCGGGCGATTGACGTTCGATGAGTTTCTTCGCCGAGCGAATCGTGTGCACCAAACCCATCTCCCGCAGGCGACGAATGATGAACGGCTCGAACAGCACCAGCGCCATCTTCTTTGGCAAACCGCATTGGTTCAGTTTCAACTCCGGACCGATGACAATGACCGAACGGCCCGAGTAATCGACGCGCTTGCCGAGCAGGTTCTGGCGGAAGCGACCCTGCTTGCCTTTGAGCATGTCGGCCAGCGACTTCAGGGAACGGCTGCCCGCACCCGTCACGGGACGGCCATGCCGACCGTTATCCAGCAACGCGTCCACCGCCTCCTGCAACATGCGCTTCTCGTTGCGAATAATCACGTCCGGCGTGCGCAACTGCAGCAGGTTCTTGAGGCGATTATTCCGGTTAATGACGCGGCGGTACAAATCGTTGAGATCGCTCGTGGCAAAACGCCCGCCTTCCAGCGGAACCAGCGGACGCAGATCCGGCGGAATCACCGGCAATACTTCGAGAATCATCCACTCCGGCCGCATCTTCGCATTGAGGAAGCCTTTCGCGAGCTTTAGCCGCTTGGCGATCTTTTTGCGAATCTGTTTGCTCTTGGTCGAGTCGAGTTGATGCTCCAACTCGTGCGCGAGTTTGCGCAGGTCGATCTTGCTCAAAACCTCTTTCACGGCTTCCGCGCCCATCTTGGCAACGAAGCCGTCGGCGTACTGCTCGCGGGCTTCGCGGTATTCCATTTCGGTCAGCAGCTGCTTGTCTTTCAACGGCGTCTTGCCCGGATCGATCACCATGTAGTCTTCGTAGTAGAGCACGCGTTCGAGGTCGCGCGCCGTCATGTCCACCATCAAGCCCGTGCGTGACGGCATGCACTTGAAGAACCAAATATGGCTGACGGGAACGGCCAATTCGATGTGCCCCATGCGCTCCCGGCGCACGCGGGCCAGCGTCACCTCGACGCCGCAACGATCACAGATCACGCCGCGGTGCTTGATGCGCTTGTATTTGCCGCAATTGCATTCCCAGTCCCGCACCGGGCCGAAAATACGTTCGCAGAACAGACCGCCCTTTTCCGGCTTGAACGTGCGGTAGTTGATCGTCTCGGGGTTTTTCACCTCTCCGTGCGACCACGAGCGGATCATATCGGGCGACGCCACACCAATGCTGACTTGGTCAAATGCGTCCGCCTTTTCCAAACCAAGCGCGGCGCGCGCGGCCGCCGTGGCGGCTGCGGTGGCGGGGACTGAGGCTCCAGGCTTTGCTGCAATCATAATTTGTGCTCGCCTCCGTTCTTCCCGACGCGAACGTCGAGGCATAGGCTCTGCATTTCCTTCATCAAAACATTGAACGACTCGGGCGTGCCCGCTTCGAGCGTGTTGTCGCCCTTGACGATGGACTCGTAGATGCGGGTGCGGCCCTGCACATCGTCGCTCTTGACGGTGAGCAACTCCTGCAGCGCATACGCCGCGCCGTAGGCTTCCATCGCCCAGACTTCCATTTCACCGAAGCGTTGGCCGCCATACTGCGCCTTGCCGCCCAGCGGTTGTTGGGTGACCAGCGAGTACGGGCCGACGGCGCGCGCGTGAATCTTGTCCGCCACGAGATGGCCCAGTTTCAGCATATAGATGTAGCCGACCACGACCTCCTGATCGAACAACTCGCCCGTGCGGCCGTCATACAACGGCGACTTGCCGTCTTCCTTTACCCATAAGTACCCATCCACCTTCTTGGCCTGACCGATCATCTCGTGGATTTCCTTCTCTGTCACCCCATCGAACACCGGCGACGCGATCTTCAACCCGAGCGCTTTCGCCGCCACGCCGAGGTGCGTTTCCAGTACCTGGCCCACGTTCATACGGCTCGGCACACCGAGCGGGTTCAATACGATGTCCACGGGCGTCCCGTCAGCGAGGAACGGCATGTTCTCTTCCGGCAGAATCTTGGCAATGACCCCCTTGTTACCGTGGCGACCCGCCATCTTATCGCCGACGCTCAGCTTGCGCTTGCTGGCAATGTACACCTTGACCTGCTTGATGATCCCCGGGTCGACGTCTTCGCCGCTTTCGATACGGTCCAGTTGACGGTCGCGTTCCATGTCGAGTTCGCTGAAGCGATGTTCGAACTCCCCGATGATTTCGCGAATCTTGATGCGAATCGGGGACGGATCAATTTCAATGTGGTCGTACACCGTCGCCAGCTTGCGCAGGAGCGTCTTCGTGATCTTGCGGTTGGCCGGGATGATGATCTCGCCCGTCTCCGCATTGACAACGTCCAAAGGAATCTTTTCGCCGAGCAGAATGTTGCTCAACTTCTCGGTGAGTTCCTCGCGCAACTCGGTGGACTTCTTCTTGTGGTCCTCTTCAATCTGCTTCTTCTGGCGTCGAATCTCCGTCGGCGTCAGGTTGGGACGCGTCGGCTCCTTGCGGGCGGACACTTTCACGTCCATCACAATGCCGTAGGTGCCGCTGGGCACGCGCAATGACGTGTCCTTCACATCCGCCGCCTTCTCGCCGAAGATGGCGCGCAGCAGTCGCTCTTCCGGGGCCAGTTCCGTTTCGCCTTTCGGCGTGATTTTGCCGACGAGAATGTCGCCCGGCTTCACTTCCGCGCCCACGCGGATCACGCCGTCGTGGCCGAGATCCTTCAAGGCTTCTTCCCCGACGTTGGGGATGTCCCGTGTGATTTCCTCGGGGCCGAGCTTCGTGTCTCGCGCACCCGCCTCGAACTCATCCACGTGAATCGACGTATACACGTCCTCCTTCACGAGACGCTCGTTCACGAGGATGGCGTCTTCGAAGTTGTATCCGCACCAGGGCATGAACGCGACGAGCACGTTGCGGCCGAGCGCCAGTTCGCCGCTTTCGCAGCACGGGCCGTCCGCCAGTACCTGCCCCTTCTTGATCTTCTCCCCGCGAGCGACGATGGGCCTCTGGTTGAAACAGGTCCCGGCATTGGAGCGCATGAACTTGCGGAGTTCGTACACCCAGAGGTGGTTCTCGGGGTCGGTGACGAGCTTGCGTTTGCCTTCCGGCATTTCACCGTCTTTGGTCACGACGATGCGGCGCGCGTCCACGCTGGCGATGGCGCCCGCTTCTTCCGCGACAATACACACCTTCGAGTCGCGGGCGATGCGTCCCTCCAAGCCCGTGCCGACGAGCGGCGAATCACTTTGCAGCAGCGGCACCGCCTGGCGTTGCATGTTCGAACCCATCAACGCGCGGTTGGCGTCGTCGTGTTCGAGGAACGGGATGAGACCCGCGGCTATCGAAACCAACTGTTTCGGCGACACGTCCATGTAGTGAACGCGCGCGGGTTCGACTTCGATGAAGTCGCCCTTGTACCGACAGGAAACCTTCTCGATTTGGAAGTGACCGCGGCCATCGATCGGCGCGTTCGCCTGGGCGACGACGTAGTTCTCCTCCTGGTCGGCGGTGAGATAATCCACCTGCTCCGTCACGCGACCATCTTTCAACTTGCGGTAGGGTGTCTCGAGGAAGCCGAACTCGTTGATCCGCGCATAGAGACTCATCGCGCTGATCAAACCGATGTTCGGACCTTCAGGCGTTTCAATCGGACAGATGCGCCCGTAGTGCGACGGATGAACGTCGCGAACTTCGAATCCCGCGCGCTCGCGCGACAAACCGCCCGGCCCCAACGCGGAGAGACGGCGTTTGTGCGTCAGCTCGCTCAAGGGGTTCGTCTGATCCATGAACTGGCTGAGCTGGCTGCGACCGAAGAAATCCCGAATGACCGCCGACAGCGCCTTGGGGTTGATCAGCTGTTGTGGCGTCATGGTGTCGGTATTGACGTCGAACAACGTCATGCGTTCCTTGACCACGCGTTCGGTGCGCGCGAGACCGATGCGGCACTGGTTGGCGAGCAACTCGCCCACCGTGCGCAAGCGGCGGCTGCCGAGATGGTCGATGTCGTCCACCGAGCCTTCGCCCTTGCGCAGGTTCAGCAGATACTTGACCGCCTCGATAAGATCCTCCTTTTCGAGGACGCGGCTTTCCATGTCCGCGCTGCGGTTCAACTTCTGATTGATCTTGTAGCGGCCGACGCGACCGAGGTCGTAGCGGCGGGCATCAAAGAACAGACGCTTGATCATCGCGTTGGCGTTGGCAATCGTGGGCGGATCGCCCGGACGCAACCGGCGGTAAATATCCTTCAGCGCTTCTTCCTGATCCTTGCAGGTGTCCTTGCGCAGGCACTTGATGATGCAACCGTCGTCCACGGAAATATCGACGACCTTGACCTTGTCCACGCCGAGATCGATCAACTGGCGCGCCACGCTCTTGTTGAGCGGCTCGAACGCGCGCCCGACAACGAGTTGTTTTTCCGTGTCCATCACGTCGGCGATGAGCACCTTGTTGGCCGTCTCTTCGCCGCTGGTGAAATCCTTCAGCTTTACGTCCTCGATCTGATAGAACAGCTTCAGGATGTCTTCGTCCGTGCTGTAACCCAGCGCGCGCAGGAACGTCGTCGCCAGGAACTTGCGGCGGCGATGACGGCGATCGAGGTAGATATTGAGCAGATCGCTGTTGTCAAACTGCACTTCCAGCCACGAACCGCGGTCGGGGATGATGCGGAAGCCGTACAGCACCTTGCCACTCGTGTGAATGGATGATTCGAAGCAAATACCGGGCGAACGGTGCAACTGGCTGACGATGACGCGTTCGGCGCCATTGATGACGAAGCTGCCCGACGGGCTCATGAGCGGGATTTCGCCCATGTACACCTTTTCTTCCTTGGTGCCGTTCGTGTCCTTAAGACGGAACGTGACGTGCAGCGGGCCGCTGTAGCTGATGCCCTCGCGCAGGCAATCCAGCCAGGAGGTCTTGGACTCACCGATCGTGTATTCCACGAAATCGAGAACCGCCTGCCCGTCGTAACTCTCGATCGGGAAGACTTCCTTGAACACGGCCTGAAGACCGATGTTCTTGCGGCGGGTCGTCCCCTCCGCCTGCAGAAACTCTGCATAGGAATCCGTTTGAGCCTCGATCATCGGAGGGGGCTCAATCACGTCACCCAATTTGCCGAAGTATTTTCGTTCAGCCATGAATTACTTCCCGGGCATTCCTGCCCTCTCTGTCCGCGTTGTTGATGGTGTCGAGGCGCTCCGCGAAGCGCCCCGTCACCCAATTGTTTCTGCGCCCCGAAAACCTTTGGGGCGCAGCCACACCAATTATTTCAACTCGACTTTGGCGCCGGCCGCTTCGAGCTTCTTCTTGATTTCCTCGGCCTCTTCCTTCGTGGCGCCTTCCTTCACGGTCTTCGGAGCGCCTTCGACCAGATCCTTGGCTTCTTTCAAGCCGAGGCTGGTCACCGCCCGCACTTCCTTGATCACGCCAATCTTGTTCGCGCCCGTTTCCTTCAGAACCACGTCGAAAGTCGTCTTGACTTCCGCCGCCGGGGCTCCACCCGCCGCGCCGCCCGCCGGGGCTGCCGCCATCGCGACTGGGGCCGCTGTACTCACGCCCCACTTCTCTTCGAGCTTCTTCGAAAGGTCCGCGGCTTCGATCACCGTGAGACCGCTCAGTTGTTCTACGATTTGATCCAGATTTGCTGCCATGTTCGTATCCTTCCTCTCGGTATCGTCGCGCCCCGAAGCTTCGGGACGTTTACAGCCGACAGCCATCGGCTCGACGAGGAACCATTTGTTTACGCTCCTACGCGGGAGCCGCCTCGACAGGTGTCGCGACCGCCGCTCCCTGCTTGTCGGCGTGCGCCTTCAGCACGCGCGCAATTTGACTTGCGGGCGCGCCGAGCACGACCGCGATCCGGGTGGCGGGCGTCTGCAACAGGCCTACCAACTGCGCCCGCAGCGCATCCAACGAAGGCAAATCGGCCACCGCGGAAATCTCGTCCGCGCTCAGCGCCTGCTTGCCCAGCGACCCGACCTTGAACTTCGGTTTCTCAAATTCCTTGCCGAACTGCTTCAGCACTTTTGCGACAGCGCCGATGTCGGACTTGTCGTTGCCCACCACGACGGCGGTCATCCCGCCGAGGTTGCGGTCCAACTCGGGAAGCTCGGCGGCCTTCATCGCGTGACGCAACATGGTGTTCTTGGCCACGTGATACTCGGCCTTCGCAGCGCGCAGCCGCTTGCGCAACTCGCCGAACTGTTGGACCGTCATTCCCTTGTATTCCGTCAGGATTACAAACGGCGACGAGCCGACCTGCTTTTTCAAATCCTCAACAATCAGTTGCTTTTCTGGTCTCATGAAAATCCATGCCCCTCTACGTCAACTCGCCGAAAACTCGTGATGGTCAATCTTGATGCCCGGGCTCATCGTGCTCGACATCGTGCAGCTCTCAATAAAATGACCTTTCGACGTCGCCGGCTTCGCGTGCGCCACGGCGCTGATGACCGCCCGCGCGTTTTCCTCAATCGCCTTCCCCTCGAACGAGAGTTTGCCGAACGAGACGTGCAGGTTCGCCGCTTTGTCCATCTTGAACTCGACGCGGCCGGCTTTCACTTCTTTGACGGCCTTTCCCGTGTCGTCCGTGACCGTACCCGTCTTCGGGTTTGGCATCAGCCCCTTTGGACCAAGAACTTTGCCGAGCTTGCGGACCTCCTGCATGGCCTCGGGCGTCGCGACTGCCACGTCAAAATCCGTCCAGCCTTCCTGGCACTTCTTAATAAGGTCCTCAAAGCCAACGAAATCCGCACCGGCATCCTTGGCAGCCTGTCCCGCGGTACCCTTGGCGAAAACGACCACGCGCACTTTCTTGCCGCTGCCGTGTGGAAGCGCGACGGTGCCGCGAACCATCTGGTCGCTTTGCTTGGGGTCGACCCCCAATTTGAACGCCAGTTCAATCGTCTCATCAAATCTCGTCTTGGGCAGCTTCTTGAGAAGCTCGACCGCGTCGCCGATCTTGTACTGGCGCTTGGAATCGACCTGTTTGACTGCCTCGTGATACCGTTTGCCGTGCGTTGCCATAGAAACCTCGCTAATCGACCACGTCGATGCCCATGCTGCGGGCCGTGCCCGCGATGACGCGACAGGCCGCTTCCTCGCTCTTCGAGTTGAGGTCGGCCATCTTTGTCTTGGCGATTTCCAACACCTGTTTGCGGGTCACCTTTCCGACCTTGTTGCGGTTCGGTTCGGCACTGGCGGTGGCGATGCCCGCCGCCTTCTTCAACAACGCGCTGGCCGGCGGCGACTTGGTGATAAACGTAAACGTCTTGTCCTTGTAAACCGTGATGACGACCGGGATGATCGTGCCCGCCATTTTCTGCGTGGCCGCGTTGAACTGTTTGCAGAACTCCATGATATTGACGCCCTGCTGGCCCAACGCCGGGCCGACCGGTGGCGCAGGATTTGCCTGCCCCGCGGAAATCTGCAGCTTGATCATGCCTATGACTGGTTTTCCTGCCATGTTCCCTCGCTACGCGCGTTCGACCTGCCAGTACTCCAATTCGACCGGCGTCGAACGGCCGAAAATTGACACCGAGATTCTCAACTTGCCACGGTTGGGATCGATTTCGTCGATCACTCCCGTGAAGTTCTGGAACGGTCCGTCCGTGACCTTGACCGTCTCGCCCTTCTCGAAGGCGACCTTCGGGGCCACCTTCTCTTGGCGCTCCTCGATCTGCGCCAGAATACTCTCCACTTCGTCCTGCTTGAGCGGAACGGGGCGATCCCCGCCGATAAACCCAATGATGCCCGGCGTCTCGCGGATGAAGTACCACGGGCGTTCGCGCAACTGGTTCTTTTCATCGAGCAGCTTCATATGTACGAGGATGTAACCCGGATAAAACTTCCGCGTGCTGGTCGTTTTCTTGCCCTTTTTGACCTCGGCCACCTTCTCCGTCGGGATCAGCACTTCCTTGATCCACTCGGCCATTTCCTCGACTTTGATGCGTTTCTCGATGCTGTCCTTCACTTTCTGTTCCTGACCAGAAAGCGTGTGGAGCACAAACCACTGAAATTCAGATTTTACCGTCGTATCCATCTCGTTTCTTTCATCAAGCCCTGGTCAAAAAGGCAATGATCCGCAAAAACACCACATCCGCCAGCGCGACGAACACACCCAGAATCAACACCGTGATAATCACAACGATGGTCGAGTCCCCCAATTCCTTCCATGTCGGCCAAGACGATTTCTTCAGTTCCGCCAACACTTCGACCACGAAACTCCGTGCTTTGAGAAATGGGTTTGTCATGTTCTCGCCATCTTTGTCTGATTCGTCCGTCCCGCCCCCGCAGCCAGCCTGCCATTCTCAGAACGCCGACCTCGATTCCCGCCCAACTGGCACGCCAGGAGGGACTTGAACCCCCAACCTACGGTTTTGGAGACCGTCGCTCTGCCAATTGAGCTACTGGCGTATCCGCACTGCGGTCTTTTCCGCGCCGAACCTCCGTCCCTGCTTACTTCGTTTCTCGATGTGACACGTGCTTGCCGCACTTGGGACAAAACTTGCGCAGCTCCAGCCGCTCGGAACCTTGCGCCCGCTTGTTCCGCGTCGACGTGTAATTGCGGCTCTTGCACTCGGTGCAGGCCATGGTGATCAACTCTCTGGGCATCTTGCGTGAACTCCCGAATCTCTGGCCTTATTCCATAATCTCAGTCACGCGTCCCGCGCCGACCGTGCGTCCGCCTTCGCGGATAGCGAAGCGCATCGTCTTTTCCATGGCGATGGGCGTGATCAATTCGACCTCCATGTTCACGTTGTCGCCGGGCATCACCATCTCGACGCCTTGCGGCAGCTTCGACACCCCTGTGACGTCCGTCGTGCGGAAATAGAATTGCGGGCGGTATCCATTAAAAAATGGCGTGTGACGGCCGCCTTCCTCCTTGCTCAGCACGTACACCTCGGCCTTGAACTTCTTGTGCGGCTTGATCGACCCCGGCTTGGCCAACACCTGACCGCGCTCGACGCCGTCCTTTTCAATGCCGCGCAGCAGCGCGCCGATGTTGTCGCCCGCTTCGCCCTGATCCAGCAGCTTGCGGAACATTTCCACGCCCGTGACGACCGTCTTCTGGGTCTCACGCAATCCGACAATCTCCACGTCGTCGCCGACCTTCACGATGCCACGTTCGATACGGCCCGTGGCCACCGTGCCGCGGCCTGTGATCGAGAACACGTCCTCGACGGGCATCAGGAACGGTTTGTCCTTCTCGCGCACCGGGTCGGGGATGAACTCGTCTACCGCTTTGATCAACTCCAGTACGTGCTTCTCGGCCTCGGGATCACCGGCCAGCGCTTTCGTTGCGCTGACGCGAATCACCGGCGTCTTGTCGCCGGGGAACTGGTATTGCGAGAGAAGTTCGCGCACTTCGAGTTCGACGAGGTCCAGCAGTTCTGGGTCATCGACGAGATCCACCTTGTTCAGCGCCACCACCATGGCCGGCACCGCCACTTGCCGGGCCAGCAACACGTGCTCGCGGGTCTGCGGCATCGGGCCGTCCGCCGCGCTGACGACGAGGATCGCGCCGTCCATCTGGGCGGCGCCCGTGATCATATTCTTCACGTAGTCCGCGTGCCCGGGGCAGTCAATGTGTGCGTAGTGCCGCTTCTCGCTCTCGTATTCGACGTGAGCCACCGCGATGGTCACGGTCTTGGTCTCGTCGCGAACCGTACCGCCCTTGGCGATGTCCGCGTAACTTTTGACCTCGGCCTTGCCCTGTTTGGCCAGCACCTTCAAGATCGCGGCCACCAAGGTCGTCTTGCCGTGGTCGATGTGACCGATTGTCCCGACGTTGGCGTGTGGCTTCGTTCGTTCAAATTTTCCTTTGGCCATGCTCTCCTCCTGTCTCTCTTAATTGTCTGATCTTACTGACCGTGTCTGCTGCCGCACTGCCCGTTATCTGGAGCCCACGATCGGGTTTGAACCGATGACCTCGTCCTTACCAAGGACGTGCTCTACCAACTGAGCTACGTGGGCAACAGTTCACTTCCCAACACCGTGCCGCACAATCGTTTCCAGAAGCAGTGTATCGGTGCATCGCCCTGACGAAAGTACACTAGACACAAAAAGACGCTAGAACCCCCCTCTGTTTCCTTAAACTGCCCTTTTGCATAAGGAAACAGTCGGCGGGTTCTGCTGCCCCTCTTAAGCTTGCCTTACTGTATCACCCCTCCATGGGGTCACCCGACTATAGCGGATTCCCAAAACGTGTCAACACTGCTTTTGCAGAAATCCTCCCGTGTCATCCGTGGCTTCAAATCCGCGTCCCGGCGGGGATGACGGCGTTTTTGGGGATGATGACGATGCCGTCGCGGATGCAATAGTTCGGGCCGTCAAAATCCGGCGCGTCGCTCTTGTTGGTGATCACCACGCCCTCGCCGATGTGCACGTTCTTGTCAATAATGGCACGCTCGATCTTGGAGCCGCGCCCGATGCTCATGTGCGGAATACCCATCGCGTCCTCTTCGAGCATTTCATGCGGCGTCTCAAAGAAGTCGCATCCCATCAGGACGACGTCTCGCAACACACAGTCGGATCCAATGAAGGAGCGCACGCCGATGACGGCATTCTCAATACGCGAACGCAGGATGATGCATCCATCCGCGACCAGCGCATTGCGAATATCGCTTTCCACCAGTTTCGATGCCGGCAGAAAACGCGGGTGTGTGTACACGGGCGCGTCGCGGTCGAAGAAATTGAACGACGGCTTGAGCGAGCACAACGCAAGGTTCGCCTCAAAGAAGGTGTGGATCGTTCCCACGTCCTCCCAGTATCCCTGAAAAATGTACGCCGACACGCGGTGCCGGCCGATGGCGTCGGGAATGATGTGATTGCCGAAGTCGGTCTTGTCGTTGTCCAGCACCTTGCGGAGAATCTCCCGGTTGAACACGTAGATCCCCATTGACGCCAGATAGTGGTCTTCACTGCTGGTGATCCGAAGGTAGGAAAGCAGCGGGTCCTGGATCTTCAGCTCATCCAACAGCTTCAGGTCTCTGGGCTTCTCCACGAAGCGGACGATCCGCTTTTCCTCGTTCACCTGCAGCACACCCACCGAACTCGCCTCGCTGCGCGTCACCGGGATGGCCGCAATCGTGACGTCCGCATAGGATTCCACATGCTGCTGCAGCACCTTCCGAAAATCCATGCGGTACAGTTGATCGCCCGAGAGAATCACGATGTATTCGTAAGCCTGCTCCAGGAAGTAACGCAGATTCTGGCGTACCGCGTCGGCCGTCCCTTGATACCAACTCGACACGCCGCCGGTCGTCTGTTGCGCGGCGAGAATTTCCACGAAGCCGCGCGAAAACCGGTCGAACGCATAGCTCTGGTGGATGTGGCGGTGCAGTGACGCCGAGTTGAATTGCGTGAGGATGTAAATGTGGCGGATGTTGGAGTTGATGCAGTTACTGATGGGGATGTCGACCAGACGATACTTGCCGGCAATCGGCACGGCGGGTTTCGCGCGCTCCTTCGTCAATGGAAAGAGCCGTCGTCCCTCACCGCCACCCATGATCACGCCCAACACATTCGCGGGGGTGATTGGTCTGAGTCCTAACGGAGCCATGCCACGATACTAGTCAAAGCCCCTTCGTCGCGTCAATTGACAATCCGGCAAATATTAGATACAGTAAAACTTGTCGGCGGTAGAAAACAACTGCGATACGAAGTCCACGCCACTGTGATTCGCCATCGCCGCCGGTGCCCGGACACTTCGGGCGGTTGAATCATCGTCGCGCGACTTCAGACAAGGAATGTGCTATGTGTGGCATTATCGGCTACATTGGCCGGAAGCCCGCCCAAACCGTCATCCTCGAAGGCCTGCGCCGATTGGAGTATCGCGGGTACGACTCTGCCGGCCTCTGTATCGTTACTAAAGGCGGATTCGAACTCCGAAAGAAAGCCGGCCGCATCGACAATCTCGCCGGGGTTCTCATGAAACAACCCGCCAAAGGCGAGACCGGCATCGGCCATACGCGCTGGGCCACCCATGGGCCCCCGACGGATGCCAACGCCCATCCCCATCTCGACCAGTCGGCTAAGATCGCCCTCGTCCACAACGGCGTGATTGAAAACCATCAGCATCTCAAGGAACGGCTTCTCGCCAAAGGCCACAAGTTCCTTTCTCAAACCGACACCGAAGTCCTCGCCCATCTCGTCGGCGACCATTACGACCAGATCCGCGCCGAGCACCCCGGTGCCAACGGTTCCACCCTCACCGAAGCGGTGCGCCGCGCCCTGAAGGATGTGGTGGGCACGTACGGCATCGCAGTCGTCCACGCGGATCACCCTGACCAGATTGTCGGGGCGCGCCGCGGCAGTCCCCTGCTCGTCGGTGTCGGACGCGACGAGAATTTTCTGGCCAGCGACGTCAGCGCGATCATCGCCCACACGCGCCGCGTCGTATACCTGAACGATTTTGAGATCGTCACGCTCACGCGCGATGATTTCCAGGTGTCCACCATCGAGGCGGCGAGCGTCAGTCCGCAGATTCGCGAAGTCGAGTTTGCCGCCGACGAGGTCGAACGCGGGAAGTTCCCGCACTTCATGCTCAAGGAAATCTTCGAACAGCCCCACGCCGTGGCCAACGCCATTCGCGGCCGTATCAGCCACGAGGAAGCCACCGTCCGGCTTGGCGGACTGAATCTCACCCCCGCCGAATTGCGGGGCGTGGACCGCATCATTTACATCGCCTGTGGCACGGCGTTGCACGCTGGCATGATCGGCGAGTATTTGATGGAAGACCTCGCGCGCATCCCGACCGAATGCGATTACGCCAGCGAGTTTCGCTATCGGAACGCGCCCGTTGAAAAGCACACCGTCGTGTTCGCCATCAGCCAATCGGGCGAGACGATCGACACGCTGGCGGCGGTGCGCGAATCGCGGCGCAAAGGCCACAAGACGCTCGGCATCATCAACGTGGTCGGTTCCACCATTGCCCGCGAAGTCGACGGCGGCATCTACATGCACGCGGGGCCCGAGATCGGAGTCGCCGCGACCAAGACGTTCAGCTCGCAGGTCACGATGATGACGTTGCTGGCGGTGTTGATGGGACGGATGCGGCATCTTGCCTCCACGCGCGGCACGGAGATTCTCCGCGGGCTGGAGGAAATCCCGTCGAAGATGGAGCGGGTGCTCCAGCAGAGCGACGCGATTGCGGTTATCGCGAAGAAGTATTGCGAGGCCAACAGCTTCCTGTTTCTCGCGCGCCAGATCAACTTCCCCGTGGCGCTCGAAGGCGCTCTGAAACTGAAGGAGATCTCCTATGTCCACGCCGAGGGCTATCCCGCCGCCGAGATGAAACACGGGCCCATCGCGCTTGTCGATCCGCGCACGCCGTCGGTGTTTCTCTGCCCGAAAAACTCGGTGTATGAGAAAGGCATGGCCAACATCGAGGAAGTGAAGGCGCGCAAAGGCCCGGTCATTGTCGTCGCGACCGAAGGCGATGCGGACATCGGCAAGAGAGCCGACGATGTCATTTACATCCCGGACACACTGCAATGCCTGCAGCCGTTGCTGACGGTCCTGCCGCTCCAACTGCTCGCGTATCACATCGCCGTGTTACGCGGTTGTGACGTGGACAAGCCCCGCAACCTGGCCAAGAGCGTGACGGTCGAATAGTTCCGTCGGTGAACCTGGGTGGCATCCTGTTTTCGGCGATTCAGAGGGCACAAGAATGGTACCGCCGGAGGGAGTCGAACCCACACACCATTGCTGGTACTGGATTTTGAGTCCAGCGCGTCTGCCAGTTCCGCCACGGCGGCGACGAGGTGAGAGTAACGGCTTCGTTTGGACTCGTCAAGGTGCAGAAAGGAACCCGGGTAGGTTCCGCGCCGGTCGCGCGCGCCTGACTGTGTTACGAGGTGGGGCCGAACCCTGATGTAACAAGTGATCCACCGAAGGGTTTTCTCCTAACTGTGGCCAGATGGTGGAAAACAGGAGACCTGTTCGCCATGGATGACGTTCCACTTTACAGCAGCCCGACTGCGTCTGTTGGAGCGCTGCAGCGTAGCCTGACTTGTGATGACATTCAAAATCCGCGTGAAGGCGGGGCGAAGGCAAACCATCCTTTTGGGCAGCGCCACAGCATACACGGCATGTGTGCGGTGCCGATTTGGTTTAGGACACTACCGCATTTCACTCCCACCAGTTCTTCCTGGTTGAATCTGGTAAAATTGATGGTTTGGAGAAATCACTCGGACACGGATTCGGTGCGGCTCTTTCAAGAGCGTCAACGAGCTCGTTGAAACGATCCATCAATACATCCACCAGCATAACGAGAATCCCAAGCCGTTTGCCTGGATCAAGCGTGTCGAAGAAATCCTAAAAAGGGTCGGCCACTATAAAGCTGCGACTGTTACAGCACACTCGGGTGGCTTGATTCAACACCCCCAAACGCGCGAGCATTGTCCTTCCTCCACTCAATCTGGTAATATCCCGTTCGCGCCTAGGAGGGAAACGCCATGAGCAAGGGAATCGCATCACAGAG